>JALUXP010000058.1 GCA_027013295.1 Sulfurimonas sp. | reverse complement strand
TTATTTTAAGTGATTTTAAAGGTGGAAACTCCTAAGCTCTAGCTTTGGAATGCATACTTCATTGGTTATCTTAAGAGTATGCATTCCCATCGGGGACGATGGGAACGAGCTAACGAGCTAAACGAGTTATTATAAAGAATATGCATTCCCAAGTGGAAGGATGAAAATAAAAGTCAAGCGGCTTTATCGAAAAACAATATCTAAACCTCCATCTAAGAGATTTTTATCGAACTGTTTTGTGGGGGTGGGGAGATTCCCTATGTTTGTCTCAGTTGGCATAAATTTTTGGATGTAGTAGCTATTTTGATATCCCCTTACTCTAAGGTCTAAAATGATCTCATTGATATCTTCTTCATCTAAAAGATCAGCATGGAGTGTGGTTCGCACCTCAAAATCAATCTCTGCATCTAAGAGATACTCAAGTGTTTTGGAAAATGTATTATATTTGTTTGACTTTGTGATGGTTTGAAACTTGTTTTGTGGTGCTTTGTAGTCAAGAGCGATGTAGTTAAGAAGTTGCTTCTCCACGAGTTGCTTTACTTGAGAAGGATTGGTTCCATTTGTGTCGAGTTTTATCTTAAAGCCAAGCTTTTTTACCTCTTTGCAAAACTCCACCAAATTATGCGTAGTAGCTTCACCACCTGAAAGAACCACTGCATCTAAGAGCCCTATGCGAGTTTTGAGAAACTCTAAGACATCGCCTAAGGTTTGGCTACCATTTTTTGCATAGACAATATCAGCGTTGTAACAATAAGCACATCGCATATTGCACCCACTCAGCCAAACTATGCAGGCGAGTTGGTTTGGGTAGTCAAGATGGGTGAACTTTGTAAGGTCATAGACACATTTAGTGTTGAGTGAATTGTTTTCGTTGTCTATGCTCACCAGTTTTGCCTATGTTAAAACTCTCAACAGGTCTATGATAGCCCATTACTCTTGTATAAACGATACATTTTTGTCTTTTACTTGCTACTCTACTTAATAATTCTTCTCTACTCATGATACCTTTTCCTCTTCATCTTTTAAATTTTGTATTAATTCCTCATCACATTTTGGACAAAACTCATGCTCTCCAGAGATATATCCATGTTTTGGACAGACTGAGAAGAGTGGAGTTACTGTGATGTAGGGAAGCCTATAGTTTGAGATAACATTTTTGACTAACTTACGGCACGCCTCTGTGGAGCTGAGCCTCTCTTGCATGTAGAGATGCAGTACTGTTCCTCCTGTGTATTTACACTGGAGTTCATCTTGAAGGTCGAGTGCTTCAAAAGGATCATCTGTATGCCCAACAGGGATTTGTGATGAGTTAGTGTAGTAGATGTTTTCTCCTGATCCCGCTTGTATGATGCTATGTTTATACCGTTTTTTATCCTCCTTAGCAAATCTATAGGTAGTCCCCTCCGCAGGTGTCGCTTCGAGGTTGTAGAGGTTGCCTGTTGCCTCTTGAAACTCTATCATCCGTTCTCTCATGTGATTGAGAAGTTTCGTGGCAAACTCTATCCCCCTCTCATCACTGATGTCATAAGCATCGCTGGTGAAGTTTCTCACCATCTCATTGATTCCATTGACCCCAATAGTAGAAAAATGGTTGTTGAAGTTGTGTAGATACCTTGCAGTATAGGGAAACAAACCTCTCTCATACATATCTTGGATAAAGACTCGTTTTTTCTCTAAAGTTGATTTGGCAAACTCCATAAGCTCATCCAAACGCATTGTAAGTGCATCATAATCTCCCTTGTATAAAAAGCCGAGTCGTGCCATGTTGATGGTTACAACACCGATGCTCCCTGTCATCTCTGCACTTCCAAAGAGACCACCACCTCGTTTGAGAAGTTCACGCAGGTCAAGTTGCAACCTGCAACACATACTTCGGACATGCCCCGGTTTGTAGGCATCTTCGTTTTCTACAAGTTTGCCAGAGTCATCGCGTTTGTATTGACTCCCTATGAAATTTTGAAAATATGAAGAACCAATTTTGGCAGTGTTTTCAAAAAGTATGTCAGTGTTTTCACCATACCAGTCAAAATCTTCTGTGATGTTTACAGTTGGGATAGGGAAGGTAAAAGGTTGCCCAGTCAAATCCCCCTCAGTCATCACTTCATAATAAGCCTTGTTGATGAGGTTCATCTCTTTTTGAAAATGTTTATAGGTCATCTCTGTGAGCTTTTTTGCACCCCTGATGTTGGCTTGATGCTCTAGTTCACTATCTAGCAAATCTAAAAAGAGATGATGCTGTTTTGAAGTAGGTATTTGCTCTTTTAAGTCCTCTGGTACTGTCCAATCAATGGTTACATTTGTAAAGGGCGATTGCCCCCAGCGTGCAGGAACATTGAGATTGTAGATAAAACTTCTGATGGTTTTTTTGACATCTTGGTACTCTAGTTTGTCTTTAAATACATAGGGTGCAAGGTAGGTATCAAAAGAGGAGAAAGCCTGCGCTCCAGCCCACTCACTTTGTAAGATGCCAAGGAAATTTGCCATCTGTCCAAGTGCCTCACGAAAGTGTCTTGGTGCATCACTCTCAACACGACCTCGCACACCATTAAAACCCTCATCGAGCAATACCCTTAAACTCCATCCAGCACAATAGCCCGTTAAACAATCTAAATCATGGATATGGTAGTCCCCATTTCTGTGGGCATAGCCTTCCTCTTTTGAGTAGATCTTATCGAGCCAGTAGTTTGCCACCACTTTTCCAGCAGTGTTGTTGATGAGTCCAGCATTAGAGTAACCTGTGTTTGAGTTGGCTTTGATACGCCAATCTGTTCCGTTAATATACTCCTCTATGGTTTGTGTAGAGTTGATGAAGGTTGTGTCAGTGTCTAACGCATCATCTCTTTGCATCTTATGGGTATGACGATATATCATAAATGAACGCATCACATCAAAGTAACGGTTTTTATAGAGCTCTTTTTCTATAAGATCTTGTATATCTTCAACAGCGACAATTCGTTTGTTCTTAAGTGCATCAAGCACATTGAAAAATATAGCACTATCATAGAGTGTATTTTCACTTTTAAAGGCTTTTTTGATGGCATCTTCTATCTTGTAAGATAAAAACTCTTTTTCTTTACCATCTCTTTTTAAAATATCTTCGACCATTACATTCTCCCAAATCTTGAAAGAATTTTAACCCTTTTCGTGTTACAAAAGCATAATGAAATCTGTCATGCAGATGTCATATTGACTTTGTACTAAAAAGTAGTACCATATTGGTATCACTCATTCCTAAGCTCCAGCTTTGGAATGCATACTTCATTAGTTATCTTAAGAGTATGCATTCCCATCGGGGACGATGGGAACGAGTTAAATTTATAAAATCATCGCACTCGTTCCTTATCTCCACCTTTGGAATGCACATGTATAGATTCTCATTAAGAGACTAGACATAACGAACAAGGCAACACAGTTAAAATGACATTGCTATTTTCGTTTTAGCGAGGTATTGCCCCTGCTCCTCCCATCTGACCCATCATAGCTTGTAAATCTTTCATTCCATTTTTACCTGAGAATTTTTTCATCATTTTCCCAGCATTTTTGAACTGCTTTATCATACGGTTGATCTCAACTTGAGTAAGTCCACAACCAACGGCTATTCTTTGTTTTCGAGAGTTGTTGAGTAGATCTGGGTCTTCACGCTCTTTTTTTGTCATCGAGCCTACCATAGACTTCATATTTTTAAGTTCACTAGAATTTTCCATGTCAAAGTTTTTTATCGCTTTGCTCATATTGCCCATTCCAGGCATCATGCCTATGATAGATTTCATGCTACCCATCTTAGACATAGACTCCATCTGCTCCAAAAAGTCATTGAAGTTAAACTTCCCTTTTTTTATCTTTTTGGCGAGTTTTTTTGCTTGTTTTTCATCGATGATATCTGCAGTTTTTTCAGCTAACCCTTCAGCATCTCCAAAGCCCATAAGGCGGTTAACTATACGCTCAGGCATAAATACTTCTAAATCTTGCATCTTCTCACCATTACCGATGAAACGAAGAGGCACTTGCACCTGAGAAGATAAACCAAGAGCTACCCCACCCTTAGCATCACCATCGTATTTTGAAAGAAGTACACCATCTATACCAATCTTTTCTTTAAATGTTGTCGCTGTTCGTACTGCATCTTGACCAGTCATAGCATCCGCTACATAAAATATTTCATGTGGATTTGCCACTTTTTTCACAGCACTCAACTCATCCATAAGCTCATCATCTATCGCTAAACGACCAGCTGTATCTATGAGTACAACATCATAGATGCCATCATTTGCTTTTTTGAGTGCCCCTTTTACCACATCCACAGGGCTTTTTGTAGCTTCATCTTCGTAAAGTTCTACCTCTATCTCTGCAGTAATTTGGCGAAGTTGTTCTACGGCTGCTAAACGCTGCAGGTCAGCTGCGACAATCATTACTTTTTTTTGTTTATTTTTCAAGTAGGTTGCGAGTTTACCTGTCGTCGTTGTTTTACCCGAACCTTGAAGTCCTGTCATGAGGATAACTGTAGGAGGATTTGATGCAAAAGTAAAACCTTTGTTCCCACCAACTTCTAAAAGCTCATACAAAGTATCACGAAGTGCTTCTAAAAACTGATCTTTTCCAATACCCTTTGCTTTTGTTTTCTCACTTACACTTGCTATGAGTTCTTTGACTACCTTATGGTTTACATCTGCTTTTAAGAGTGACTTCTTAAGCTCATTCAGTGCTTTTGTCAGTGATTTTTCATCATCAAAAGTACGAATCTTTTTAATAGCTGCTGTAAATGAAGAGGTGAGTGAATCAAACATTGTCTACCTTATATATGGTTATAATTTTTAGGATTATAGCTTAAACTTTATAATGCTTAGATAAAAAAGCATTGAGTTGGTTTGCAAAAAGCTCTGCATCTTTTGTTGAAAATGGTTTTGGACCTTTTGTCATCTCTCCACTTTCTCTGATGCTCTCCATAAGATTTCGCATAGCAAGGTATTGTTTGATATTATCTACACTGTAAAGTTCACCCCTATGGTCTATAGCATGAGCATCTTTAGAGATGATAAAATCAGCAAGTGGTATATCTGCCGTGATGACTAAGTCACCCTCCTCGCACAACTCCACTATCTTCGCATCTGCAACATCTGCACCTTGATCCACTAGGATGTACTCAACGAACTTTGACTTGCCTATGTTTATCTTTTTATTTGCCACAACTATTGTTTTGATGTTCAAACGCTCTATCTGTTTTATAAGTATTGGCTTGAGAGCATTTGGAAAGGCATCACCATCTACAAATATTTTAAACATTTATCAACCTTTCCTGTAATTTTATCTTAATAAGCATTTTATAAGTTATAATTCTTAATAAAAAATAGGAAAATCATATGCTAGAAATTTTAATCCTGAGTCTTATGCTAGGAAGTGTCATTGCCCCTTTTTATTTTGAGCATGGAGTTTACTATGCTAGTATTATATTTATGGGGTTAGGAGTTTTAGGCATCATCATGTACGAAATTGACTTCAAGCGATCTAAACCTGGCAATAAACTAAGCGGTATAGTTCTACTAGCACCAATTTTCATCATACTCATTAACTTTATCATCTTTTTATTTGCAGATGCTCCTCAGTAATTAACTGATGATACGGTATTGTGGACACGCATCATTACTTGGGCAAATTTCTGTTTTTATACGCGTATAAGTTTAAGTTAAATTAAAAAGTATTCTTTCAATATATAGGTGTGAAAATGAGGAAGATACACATGAGTACAATTAGACAGGTATTAGAATTAAAATAAATGCCATGCTTTTCTTTGTTAATTTTACTTTTATTGTCATCATATCCAAATTTCACAGAAAACCTCTTTTTGATATAAAAACTATACTTAAATTATATTTTATTTTTCAAGGCTGTGTGGTGTGAGTGGAAAGATAACGACTCAAATGATTGTTAATTGTCTAAAAACTTACATAACAGTCATAATGATACTTAAGTGAAAGGGTGAAAAATCTCATTTGTTTATATAGGCTTCAGCTTTGGAATGCATATCTCAGCTTTTGTTAGTGTTTATTTCAAAGTGGATTTGGGTGTCAGTGGGGATGAGGTAAATGAGGGAAAAACTATATCCTGAGTTGCTTTTGGATTGATCTTATTCTGAGATAAGCACCTTGTCACTTAACTAGCTATGGAGCTAGTCAGTTTCATCTGTTTCTCTACTCATAAAATCTTTCGCTTCTATACCTAAAAGTCCAAGACCTGTTTTAAGCGATAAGGCAACAACCATAAGAAGCTTAAGAAGTTTTGCTTCATCCTCACGCCCAATGATACGAACATCATAATAAAACTTATGTAAAGATGCTGCCAATGCTTGAAGATAATCTGGCAATTTTTGCACTTGACGAGAGTTAAAGGCATCTTCGACTACTTCAGGTAAAAGCAATGCATCAAACAACAAAATATCTGCATTTCCATCGAAACCTTTGAGGGATGCAGAGTTGATTTCGTTGGAATTTAATGAACTTTTAGAGATGATAGTTTTTATGCGTGCGTGAGCATACTGAATATAAAAGATAGGATTTGAGCTATCTTGCTTTTTCAACTGCTCTATATCAAATTCCAAAGGAGTATCACTTTTCTTTGAAGCGAAGATAAACCTAAGGGCATCAGAGCCTATCTCCTCAACTATATCACTCATGAGGATAACATTGCCAGCACGCTTACTCATCTTATATGGCTCACCATCTTTGAGTAAGCTTACCATCTGTGCTAAAAGCACTTCAAGCTTATTTGAATCATATCCCAGATACTCAACTGCGGCATTGACACGAGGGATATACCCATGATGGTCAGCACCCCAGATATTGATATAGTGATCATACCCTCGTTCAAACTTTTGATTGTGATAGACTATATCCCCTGCAAGATAAGTAGGGCGACCATCCTCGCGTACGACAACTCTATCATTATCATCACCCTTGGCTTGAGATGCTATCCAAAGTTTACCCTCTTTTTCATAGATGGCATTTTTATCATTTAAAGCCATCTTTTCCATCACTCTATCCCAATCACTGTATAAAGCTGATTCATTCACAAAAGCATCAAAAACAATATTTGCATCAGATAAATCTTTAACGATAAGGTTCATTACACCATCTTTTGCCCAGAGTGCAAGCTCTTTTTGTCGGGAGGTATCACTGAGTATCTCTTTACCAAATTTAACTATTGCACCTTGTGCTAAATCTTCAAGATATTCTCCTCGGTAATAGGATTCTGGATACTCAACATCTTCACCTAAAATATTTTCTCTCGCATAGAGTTGGATAGAAAGACCTAAAAGGTCTATCTGATTTCCAGCATCATTAACATAGTATTCGGCAGTAATATCATACCCAAGATGTTTAGCTAAACGATACAGTGTATTTCCATAAACAGCACCACGAGAGTGACCGATATGAAGAGGCCCAGTTGGATTTGCACTTACATATTCTAAAAGTATTTTTTGTTTATTTTCTTGTCGCGCAAAGCTAGTTGGATTATCAAGTGCCCATGTTCCATACTCACTTAAAAAATCTTCACTTAGTTTAAAGTTCAAGTAACCTTTTACAGCCGTAACAGAGGAAAACTCTTCACTATCACTAAAAGATGCAGCAAGTTCATCAGCTATAATCATAGGCGATTTCCGAAGTTCTTTTGCAAGTGAAAAAGCGATAGGGGTGGCAAAATGACCCAAAGAACGCTCACGAGGCTTTTCTAAAACAACTTCACGACCAAGAATGTCCTGAAGAAGTGTTGATATTCTTTGTTTCAAAACCTACGCTTGTGTAGTAGTTTTAGGTGTTTGAGTTGCTGCTACCTCTTCAGTAGATTCAACCTTTTTTGGTGCTTGGGTTACAATCTCATCTGCATCTATATCTGTTTCTTTCATCTCTGCTTTAAAGTTTTTGATACCTTTACCAAGACCTTTAGCCAAATCAGGTATTTTCTTTGCACCAAATAACAATACGATAATTCCAAAAATTATCAGTAGTTCTGTTCCACTAGGCATTCCCATAGTATATTTCCTTATTTATAAATTAAAATTTTGTGAGTATAGCTTTTTTTTGCTGTAAATTCACTTATCAATACAAAAAGAAGAAACTTTACTCTATATCTTCCCAATTTTGAGTAAAATCATTGATATCACTTCTAGGAATTTTAAGTCTAGCTGCTACTGCAATCGTTCTTAAAACATCTGCTGCATCTTCTAGCTTATCGTTTATGATCAAATAATCATACTCTGTTATCCTTTGGATCTCTCTTTTTGCCATATCAATTCTCTTATCAATAACATCCTGAGTATCTGTACCTCTAGCTTCTAGTCTGTGCTTTAACTCAGATAACTGAGGAGGAGATACAAATACGGAGGTAGCTATATCTCCGAGCCTATTTGTCACAACAGCATTCCCCTGCACATCTATATCAAAAATAACAAGTTTACCAGCTTTAAGAGCGCGTTTTACAGGTCGGATAGAAGTTCCATAATAGTTTCCATGCACATAGGCATATTCTAAAAACATCTCATCTTCTATGTCCTGCTTAAATTCCTCTTCACTCACAAAGTGATAATGAATCCCATGTGTTTCACCCTCACGAATCTTTCTTGTTGTTGTAGAGATGGAGAAATAACACTCTCCAATATCGTAAATTACTTCATTGAGAAGTGTACTTTTTCCTGCTCCACTTGGACCAGAGAGAACAAGAATAGCTCCAGAATCACAGTTCACTATTTATCTCCTAATTCAAAATTAATATTTATTTTCATACCTTGCATAGATGCAGCAACATCTTCATTTTCAAGAGCAATAAGTAACTTTTTCAGAGCTTGAATACCATCATGAGCTGGGGTTATCTGGGTGTCTTTTGGAAGGTTGCTTTGGTCTGAGTCTATGTCTAGGGCTTCAAGGTCGTCAAGGTCTGATTGATTGGACTCTTCGAGTCCATTATCCTTAGTACTATCATCAAGTATATCAGCGTTTACTTCATTTACTTCCTCGCCGAGAGCTAACTTGATCTCATTACTTGTTAAATCGGCGTATTCATCTAGGTCAACTTCCGTATCTAAGTCTTCTTGGGTAAGTTCTTCCTCAGCAGACTCAATAAGTTCTTCAATATTTTCCATTGTATCAGGGGTTGAGTCTGACTCAAGATCATCAAGATCATCAAGATCTAAATCAGGTTCTAATTCAAGGTCATCAGCAGAGGTTGAGTCTAAGTCATCTAGGGCATCAAGATCTGAAATTGTCGATGGGTTAGACTCTTCAGTACTGTCATCAAGTATGTCCGCATTTGTTTCATTCACTTCATTTGCTTCGTCCAGATCAAGCTCATCGTCACTTGTTGACTTTATCTCCTCTGGTTCTAATTCTAGTTCTTGGATCTGCTCATCTGGACTTAACTCTTCTTCGTCCCCTATGTCCAAATCATTGACTAACTCATCTAGATTAATCTCTTCTTTTTGTTCGTCTGAACTTGAGTCTGTCGATTGCTTGGACTCTTCGAGTCCATCTACCTCAGCACTATCATCGAGTATGTCATCGCTTGTTTCATTTACTTCATTGATGTCATCCATAATCTCATTTACTTCATTGAGATCATCCTCATCAAGAACAGAGCCTAACTCTTCATCCATCTCAAGGTCATCAAGATCCAATTCACCCAAAGAAGATTCAACCTCTTCATCATCAAAATCTAAATCAGCCAAACTTGAGTCAAGGTCATCATCTAAGTCATCAAGACTATCATCCAATGCATCATCTAATTCATCTACATCAGATAGATCCTCATGAGCATCTATTGTCTCTTCATCAACTACATCATCTAGCATGTCATCAAGTAATTGGGTATCGACTTCGTGGAGTGTTTCGTCATCTTCACTCTCTTCTAATGAAAAATTTTCTACATCATCATCTTCAAGTTCATCTAATTCACCCAAATCTAAATCTATATTCAACTCTTGTGCATCATCTTCAGGTTCTAAGCTATCTAACTCATCAAAATTATCATCTAAGTCTATATCATCAGTAGACTCACTTGATAATTCTTCTGCAGGAACTGATACATTCATCTCTTGCATCTCTTGAACTTCTTGTGTACCTAAAGTAGAAAACATCTCAACTAGATCTGTTGGCAGAAAAGGTTTCTTAAGTATTTGTGTAAACTCTTCTACCATCGGTGCATCTTTAGAACAAATAAATAAAGATTTTTTATATTTAATCTTTTCCTTAAGTTCATGCATCAATGCTTCACTGTATAAAGTATCATCAACTACAACTAGGTCATAGCTGTTCTGACTTATATCTTCTATCGTTTCAACAGTATCAAGTTCATCTGATGTTTTTTGAGCACTGAGTGTTACCAACTTGTTTACAACTGGGTTATCATTTATGAGAAGAATTTTCACTTATTTATCCTTTACTATATTGTATCAAAAAAAATCAAAAAAAAAATTAAAATAACATCTCTAAATAATTAAAAGCTTCTAACATCTCATCTTTTAAGATAAGCATACTTGCACTAAAGGTTGCTATAAGGACAACAAAACCTACCATTATTTTAATAGGAAACCCAATAACAAGGAGATTAAATTGTGGCATTGTTTTCATAAGCATCCCAAAGATTACATCTGAGAGCCAAGTGAGTGCTATGATAGGGAAAGCTATCATGAAACCAACGACAAACATCTTTGAACTAGCATAGACAATATAGTCAAAAAGTTTTGGTTTCATTAAAAATCCACCTAAAGGTATGGAAGCTAAAGAATCATTGATATACAGTAAAATCCAATGATGCATATCTATAGAGAACAAAATCATCAGAGCCATTAAAGATAGGAATTGTGAGATAATAGGCATACTCACGCCAGATTGAGGGTCGATAGCACTTGCCATAGAAAAACCCATCATAAAAGAGATAAGTCCCCCTGCAAAGGTGATCACATTGAAAGAGACGAGCAAAACTACTCCTATTGCCAAACCAAAAAAGAGTTCACTCAGTATAGCCAAAATGATGCTGGGGATGGTTATCTCTATTTGTAAGGGGGGCATAGAGGAATAAAACACTATGGTAAAGAAAAATGCCATTGCTGCTTTAACACTATGAGGAATAGCCTTATGTGAAAATATAGGGGTAGCCATAAAAAGTGCCCCAAAACGAGAAAAAAGGAGGATAAAACCCACCACATGGGATTCTGTAAATAATGAAGCCCAGCTCATTGCTCTTTTTCCATTATTTTATTTTTTTAAGTTCTTTATCTTCTAGTCTATACACCTTGTCACAATCCATTGCAAATTCTTCATTATGTGTAACTAAAATCATACCTGCATTATGCTTGCTGATATACTGAAAAAATATTTTCTTAACCTCATTTGATGTGATATTATCTAAATTTCCTGTGGGCTCATCAACAAAAAGTATGCGAGGTTTTTTTGTTAAAACCCTTGCAATAGAAACACGCTGTTGTTGCCCACCTGAGAGTTCTGTTACTTTTTGCTCTTTTGTTTCGTAGATGTTTAAACGATGCAGTAAATCATCATCTATGCTCTCTTTTGCAAGCATCGCCGAGACTTCTAGGTTTTCTTTAGCTGTAAAACCACGAAACAGATAATGCTGTTGAAAAACAAGACCCAATTCATCTCTTTTGATGGATGCTAAGCGTTTGGAACTCATAGAAGCTATATCCTCACCAAAAAGAGAAACTTTACCATCATCTGGTTTTAATAAACTTGAAAGAATATGAAGAAGAGTTGATTTACCACTACCACTCAGTCCAATTATCGCTATAGATTCACCCTCGTTTAACTCTAAAGATATATCATGAAACAGTTCATAATCAAATTTGTGAGATATGTTTGTTGCTTGTAATAAATTCATAAAAGATTATAACCTATTAGTCATTAAAAATCTTTTGACATCCTACTTTTGAACGCTTCTCAAGTTTATAAGCATAAACTTTTTCAACTAATTTCTTCAATAGATATGCACTATAGCCTTTAATATTTATACCAAATAACTTTGCCACTGCATATCCTCTACCAAGTGCAATAAGTATTCCCCGAGATTTTATCTCATGTTTTTTCATCTTTTTTTGGATACAAAGTGCATTGATATTTTTAGCAGCGAGTATCCCCATCTGTTCAGCTACATCTGCTGTTGGGGCAATTGCCTTTCCTTCATGGTATATTGTAGCACAGTCACCTATGGCAAAAACATCTTCAAACTCAGTAGATCTCAAATATTCATCTACCTCAATATAGCCATATTTTGTTTTCTTTATATCAAGATCAAAGATAAGCCCATTTGGCTCAACTCCACCTGCAAATATCATATAATCCATCTCTATCACTTCACCACTACTAAGAACAACTCTTTGCTCACTTAACTCAACAACTTTTTGATTTGTTTTTGTAATGACTCCAAGAGCATCGAGACGCTTTTGAGATTGGCGGACAAGCTTAGGGTCAACGCCTTTAAGTATTTCATCTCCAGAATTTACTAACACAATATTGAGTTTTCTACAGATAAAATGATTGTCTTCATAAAAAGCTTTTGCAAAAGATGCCATCTGAGCTGCAATCTCAACACCACTAAGACCTCCACCAGCTACAACAATAGTCAAAGGATAACAATATCGTCCGCCCTCATCTAGCTTTTTAAACAAACTCATCTCAAATTTTTGCTTAAAGTACATTGCACGATGGAGTGCCTTGATACCGTAACCGTACTCTTTGAGTCCTTTTACATTAGAATAAAATTTTGTTCTTGCACCTACCCCGACAATGATGTAATCATAGCTATATCGTTGTGCATCAGTGATAACTTCTTTACGGATAAAGTCAATCTTTGTAACTTCCTCTTTTACGAAGCTAACATTTTCATTATACCCTGTGCAATATGTACATAAGTCCACAGTCACATCAGCGAAATCACCCTCATTGGCAATGAGATCATAAACATCTGTTTGCATATAATGATAAGGATTTTTATCGAAAAGTTTTATCTGATGCGTAGAATTTTTTGCTAACTCTTCAATAGCCTGAAGACCAGCATATCCCCCACCGATAACGATAATACTTTTACGAGCATTTGACATAAACTATCCTAGAGTTGAGATATGCGTTGCACTAATTCATTTGTTGTATTATTTATCAAGACTATGTTTTCTTTGATATTTTCTACTGATGCACCTGTAGTTTTCATTTTTGAAATTTGTTCTACTGTTAACTCTTTAGATGCATGGGCTTCATCTTTGATAAGTTGGGAGTTTTCCGTATCTGCTACGCTTTGCTCATAAGTATCAGAAAGTAAAGTATTTGCATCTTTAAGACTATCTTGCAATATTTCAGAGATACTTACCAAGTCATGAGAGGTTTGTGTATTTTTATCTACACTCTCACTCGCTTCAGAGATGCTTTGTACTATAACATTGACACTTGCATTGATCTCTGAGAGCGAATGTTGCGTATTTTCCGCAAGTTTTCTCACCTCATCAGCAACTACAGCAAAACCTCTTCCATGTTCACCTGCACGAGCAGCTTCTATGGCGGCATTGAGTGCAAGTAAATTTGTCTTATCTGATATATCTGAAATGATTGTAAGGATGTTTTTTATATCTTCAGCATTCACTGTTAATGCTTTAAGGTTTTCACTTAAAAGGATTTCTGCTTCGTTGGTCTCAACAATACGCATCTCAAGCGTACCCATCTTCTCAACAGATTCATTAATCTTTTTTATTGCATTGTCCAAAGAGTCCAATACTATAGCTGAAAATTCTAAATTGGCATCTGATTCATGGGCAATAACACTCAGCTTATCGGAGAGATGATCGCTTAAGTTGCTAGTAGATTCATAATTATTTTCTAATGTAGCCATTGATTCATCTAGTAAACGCATACTGCTGTTTATCTTATCTGTAGAAGATGAAAGCTCTGTAGCTTCGCTAATCTTGTCTGTAAAGTTATTGATGAGCTCTATCATCTGTTTATATTCACTTGAAAACCTCAAGTTCATATCTATTTTATTACCAGAATGAAAGTTAGTTAGAGATGCGATAATATTTTTAGCAGCATCTACCCCGTTTACCTTTTCATCTATATCATGTACAATAATAACCACTGCTATAACAAGTTGAACAACTATAGAAAGTAGATTCTCAGTTAAGACTAAAGCATTTAATACAAGTAAAACTATCCCTATCCAATGAACGAGTCGCATACGCAAAAATAATGAATTCATTCCTAAACCTTTATTAAGATAAAAGTATTATATCATATTCCCATTATCTCATGAACATAAATTGATTTTCTCATACCAACAGCAATATAATCTATATCTTGACACTCATGTAAAAAGCCTATGGCACAAACTTCTATTGCTTCATGACAAATACTCAAAAACTCTTTGAGTGTTTCTTTTGTTTTTAGGCAACATTCATATTTCACCATCTGTTGATACTCTGCTAAAAAAAGTTCTATAAAATTTAACATAGTCTCACGATTATTCTCATCCACAACTTCCAATGATTTTTTCATATGTGGCAAAGCTTGAGTATATAGGAAGTTCTCCCAATCGCCAATCCAACCAAATTTATGTTTTACATCATCTAACTCTTCAAATAGATTGTATAGACCTCGAAGTGCATCATTGTCAGTGAGTTCTAACATCTCATTAAGATGATGATAATATTGATGAGACTCACTATACTCTGCCAATCTATACATTTGATTATTATAGAGTGCATTCAAGGGTCTATTGGAGATTACTCTCAAGGCATTTTTCTTTGCCCATGCTGCACATTTAAGTCCCTCAACTTCTAGTATATTGATGGGAAGTTCTATAGTGGTCAATGAGTGATTGTCATTTTTAAGTTCTTGTGCAGCACTTTGAGCTAAGGTGATTAAATCTTCATAAGGGATGAATTGTTCTGAGTTGTGTGGTTGTGAAAAGTTCTCAGCAGATATCCCATAAGAGAGTATTTTTCCGCTATAGACTAAGTTTTCTAAATCTAAAAAGGCATCATAGATAACACGATTGATCTCATCTAGCTTTTCATCTTGCTCTACCTCATCTTTTATAAGTTTTAATATAAGCATTTCTAAATTTTCTATCATAAAACAGTCAATTTTCTTAAGTTCTAGATCTTTTAAAGCCTGCTCCACACTCTCTAAAGCATTGGAATTTACAATATCAAATTTACTCACTATCTCTATTTCATTACAAACATCTTCATCAAACTCTCTAAAAGCTAATGCAATTGCACGATGTGCATCACCATTAAGGTATGTGCATGATGTGTCAATCATATCTATACCAGAGCCAATAGCCTCTTTTAAAGCTTGAATGTGTTGTGGATTATGTACAGAGATTCTTTGTGTACCAAATGCGATTTTAGCCATAATGCGTCTCACCTTATTAAAAATTAAAAATTGATTTTATTGATTGTAGATTATTGAGTGTAGTCTCTGCGTGTGAGATCACTCTCGTTCCCAAGTTTTACTTGGGAATGCATATAAGTATGAGTTACCAAGTAAAACTTGGGAACTAGAGAGAATGACTGTGAACTATACTAGCTCAATAAATGCCATAGTCGTAGCATCACCACGACGGATTCTTGTTCTAGTAATTCTAGTATATCCACCTGCACGATCAACATACTTAGGAGCGATATCATTTACTAAATTTTTTGTAGCTTCTTTACTTTGAAGCGCCGCAAATACTGATTTGTGAGCGTTAGAGTCATTCTTACCAGCGATCGTGATAAGTTTTTCAATATATGAACGCAACTCTTTAGCTTTAATAGCAGTAGTTTCTATTTTACCATGTTCTATTAACGAAATACTAAGGTTTTTAAGTAAAGCAGCACGGTGTGAGCTTGTACGACCTAGTTTTCGGTATCCATGACGATGTCTCATGTTTATTCCTTATTTAGCTTCTATTTGTTTTTTTAGAGCGTTTACTACATCATCTGCTAAGTCAGCACCAACTTCGTAACCAAACTCTTGAACCTTCTCAACAATCTCATCATAAGATTTTTTGCCAAGGTTTTTAACATTTTTAAGATCATTAACACTCATCAGTACGATTTCACCAATAAGAGTGATAGCTGAACGATCAAGACAGTTGAAACTTCTAGCACTGAGTCCTAAAGAATCAATATTTGTTATAAGTTTTTTCAAGTCTGGAGATTCTTCAACTCTTTCTATCGTAGTTGGAGCTTTTACACTTATCTCAGAGTTAAATACAGCAAGTTGTGCATACATAACTTCTAAAGAGTTTCTAAATGCATCGACTGGTGAAATCTGACCATCAGTTTTAATATTTAACACAACTCTCTCAAAATTGGGGTTGTCTTCAACGAGTACATTTTCTATCTTGTAAGTAGCACTACGAACAGGAGTAAAGAATGCATCTAAAGCGATATAACCATCTTCTAACTCATCATGAGTATCTTCACTAGGAACATACCCTATCCCTTGAGCTATCTTGATAGTGAAGTTAAGAGTTGAGTCTTCGTTAAGTGTTGCAAGAACAGCTTCAGGAGTTACAACTTCAACTTCATCATTTGTCAAATCAGACCCTTTCACTTCACAAGGACCTGCAAAGCTATAATTGATCTGTGCCTCTTGAGCTTCACCATTTAACTTAAATCGGATCTCTTTAAGATTGAGGATAAAGTCTGAAATATCTTCAAGCATACCACGCACAGAGTCGAACTCGTGTTTAGCACCCTCGATTTTGATTGCGATTGGAGCGTACCCTACAGAAGAACTTAATAAAAAACGGCGAAGAGGATGTGCTAAAGATATCGCATATCCAGTTTCAAATGGATATGCCATTATATTAGCTTCATTCTCACTAATCTGCTCTACCTCAAACTGTTGTGGAGCAAGTGGAGTAGTTTTAATTTTTTTCATACATACGCCTTTTTATTTTTTATTTCGAGTAAAGTTCAACGATTAAACGCTCTTCAACAGGTATAACAATCTCTTCACGCTCTGGTAAACGAGTAAAGATACCGTAAACTTTCTCTGCATCGATGTCTACCCATGGAGATAAACCAGTTTGTGCTGTTAACTCCATAGCACGAACGATCTGCGCATTAGTTTTTGATTTTTCTTTTACTTCCACTTTTTGACCGGGTTTAACACGGTAAGAAGGGATATCTAGTTTTTTACCATCTACTAAAAAATGACCATGAGTTACAAGTTGACGAGCAAATCTACGAGTAGATGCAAATCCCATTCTGTAAACTACATTGTCAAGTCTTTGCTCAATAAGTGTAATAAGGTTTGTACCTGTATTTCCTTCTCTACGCTTTGCTTCAACAAACAGTGCACGGAATTGTTTTTCAGAAACACCATACATAAATTTTGCTTTTTGTTTTTCGTTAAGTTGCAAACCATACTCAGAAACTTTCTTACGACGCTGACCATGTTGACCAGGACCATAAGGTCTTTTTTCTAATGCAGATTTTCCTGCTAAACGACGCTCACCTTTAAGGTTAAGACTTACACCGAATCTTCTTTCGATTTTCTCTACTGGACCTCTATATCTTGCCATCAGTAATCTCCTTAAACTCTACGGCGCTTAGGCGCACGACAACCATTGTGTGGTAAAGGTGTAACATCTTTCATGAATGTAACACGGATCCCCTCAATAGCACCAACAGCCTTCACTGCAGTTTCACGACCTGAACCAGGACCTTGAACTTTAATACCAAGTTCTTTTATACCATGTACTTGTGCTTTCGCAATTGCATCTTCGGTTGCAGCTTGTGCAGCAAACGGAGTTGATTTTTTAGAACCTTTAAATCCTAAAGAACCAGCAGAACTCCAAGCAATCATGTTACCCATTTCATCTGTAATTGTTACAAGTGTATTGTTAAATGATGCAGCAATGTGGCAGATACCACGAGCAATATTTTTCTTTACAACTTTTTTTCTAACAGCTTTTCTTTTTGCCATAATCTATTCCCTTACGCTGCGCCGACAGTTTTGCGTTTACCCTTACGAGTACGCGCATTTGTCTTAGTTTTTTGACCACGACATGGAAGACCACGACGGTGACGAAGACCACGATATGAACCAATGTCCATAAGTGCTTTAATGTCCATAGCTACTTTTTTACGCAAATCACCTTCAACCATATGGTTAGTACGGATCTCCGCAGTGATAGCTGCTACTTCTTCTTGAGAAAGTTCAAAAACTCTCTTATTATAGTCTATGCCTGTCGCGTCTAAGATTAGACGAGACGCATGTAAACCAACTCCATAGATATATGTCAATCCATACTCTACGCGTTTTTTCTTAGGTAAATCTACACCAGAAATACGAGCCATGGTTATCCTTGTCTCTGTTTATGTTTTTTAACTTTGCAGATTACTCTTACAATGCCTTTTCTCTTAACGACTATGCAGTCGTCACACATCTTCTTTACTGAAGCTCTTACTTTCATGGAAAGCCTTTTTATCATTTTCTTCTTAGGCAAGAACAAGCCCTTACCTAATTCATCTCACTAAAGCTGCGTGCAAGAACACGAAACTTATACTAAGGTCAATTTCTCTATTGCTTTTAGGCGAGAATTTATAGTTTCTCACCAATACTTTTATCTATACATAGTTATATAGGTAGAAATACTCATATTTTTAGTTAAAACAGTAAAGCGAACGCGTATTGTATCCAAATGAATGTAAAAATTTTATTAAGAGCGATTGTTTTTGTTGTAATCAGGATGAAACTTGAAAATTTATTCTTTACATTTAAATAATATTTAGATATAATTCCACCATCGTAATAACTTCTGAAATAATCCCTCTGTGATTAGAAGGTATTTTGCAAATGCAAAATATACTACGCATATTGAGCATGATTTTTCATATTCATGACTTAAAGGCGGTAAGAGGCACAATTAAATATTTATATTTTATTTTGCAAAAAATACCCCGAAAATTTATTAATATTTCAAAAGAGATATTTTAGTGCCTTAGGTGGCTAGCATAGATATCTGGGCTTTGCTCAGATATCGTTAAAAGATAGACTAGGAAAAAAATGACAGTAATTAGACTTACTCGTATGGGAAGAAAAAAACAACCATTTTATCGTATCGCGGTAACAGATAGCCGTAAGCGTCGAGATGGTGGTTGGATAGAGCTTATTGGACATTATAACCCAATGACAAAAGAGCTTAAAGTAGATAACGAAAGAATCGACTACTGGGTAAGTGTAGGTGCTCAATTGAGTGATCGTGTTAAAAAAATCACTAATCGTTAATCATGATCAGTGAATTTGTCGCACAATTTGCAAAACTTATAGCATCATTTCCCAATGATATTAGAGTTAATGTAACTAAAGGTGACGAAGTTACCGAGATCATACTTTTTGCTAATCAAGCTGACATTGGTAAGCTTATAGGTAAAGAGGGTAAAATGATTGGTGCTATAAAAACTGTCATCTCTGGCTGTAAAGCAAAAGATGGCATGAGCTATAGAATTAATGTTGAAGCCGTGTAAACTCCTATGACGAGCAAATTTTACAAAGTAAAATTTAGCCGGAATAGATTAGAGTTTACTCGGAAGCAGTCTCTATGAAAATGCAAGACCTTCTTCATATCGCTACTATCGGCAAAACTGTTGGTATAAAAGGCGATATGAAACTCCACTTAAATACTGACTTCCCAGAGCAGTTTAAAAGCAATAGATCTTTTTTTATAAATACTCAAGATAGATTAACTCTAAGAGAGGTAAATCTCGATAGAGGACTTATCAAAATAGATAAAATCTTCACTCCCGAAGATGCGAAAAAATACACCAACACAAAACTATATGCAACCCTAGAAGAAACACGACAAAATTGTAAGTTAAAAGAGGGTGAATACTTTTGGTTTGACATAGAGGGGTGTAGCGTTGTTGAAGCTGATGTAACACTAGGAAAAGTTGTTGAGATAGACCGCATCAACGCAGCGAACTATTTAAAGATTCAAACAGATGCACTACTCATCAAAGAAGGGTTTGCAAAAACTTTTCTTTTACCACATAATCCACCTTTTGTTATCCAAACAGACATTCAAAATAAAATCATCACCACTCAAGGTGCCAAAGATATCTTAGAAGCATCCTGATAATGAAGTTTACCTTTGTTACTTTATTTGCAAATATAGTTGAGGGATATTTTAATGACTCTATTTTAAAAAGAGCCATTGAAAAAGAGTTATTTAGTATTGATTATTTAGATCCTAGAGAATTTTCTCTCAGCAAACATCTTAAAGTTGATGATACAGCTGTAGGCGGTGGTGCTGGTATGGTGATGAACCCTCAGCCTCTTTTTGATGCACTAGATAGCTTGATGGCACAAGACCCAGATCTCCATATTGTTTTTTTAACTCCAGTTGCAAAACAGTTTAAACAAAACGATGCAAAACGATTAGCTAAAAAATCCCATATAGCTTTTGTAAGTGGTCGTTATGAAGGTATAGATGAGAGAGTTATTGAAAAGTATGCAGATGAAGTTTATTCTATAGGGGATTATATACTCACAGGTGGAGAACTTCCATCGATGGTTTTATGTGATGCTATTGCACGAAATATCGAAGGCGTACTTGGTAATGCAGCATCTTTAGAGATAGAAAGTTTTGAAACGCCCCTTTTAGAAGCACCATCTTTCTCTAAACCAACAAATTATAAAGAAATTGAAGTTCCTAAAGAATATATAAAGGGAAATCATAGTAAAATTCGCACACTAAAAATCGCTCTCTCTGAATGTAAGACTAAGTTTTTCAGACCAGAGCAGCTTAAAAAGCATAAAATAAGGAAATCCTATGAGAAATAAATACATAGAAAATTTTGAAAAAGCACAAACTTCTGAGAAAAATATCCCAGATTTTCGTGCAGGTGATACTGTTCGCTTATCTGTAACTATTAAAGAGGGTGACAAGTCTCGTACACAAGCATACGAAGGTATATGTATTGCTAAGCGTGGTCAAGGTACTGGTAAAACTATTACAGTTCGTAAAATTGGTGCAAATGGCGTTGGAATCGAAAGAATTTTTCCAATCTTTTCAGATTCATTAACTGAGATAAAAGTTATTCGTCGCGGTCGTGTTCGTCGTGCTAAACTATTTTACCTTCGTGATCTTGCTGGTAAAGCTGCTCGTATTAAAGAACTTAGAAGAAAGTAATTCTTCTAAGATTTTCTTTCCCCTTTCCTTTCATCTCGATTTAATTTAATCATAGACATAGTATAATTTTAAAATATTAAATATCTGGAATTTCTATGAACTTTTTTAAAGATTTAGAAACTATAATCAATATAAACTCCTATACCCAAAATAAGGCTGGTGTAGATAAAGTTGCCCATAGATTTGATCTTTGGTTTGGTGAACTTGGTCTTGAAGTACAGACATATCATCGAGAACTTATTGGAGATCATAAATACTATAAGTCCAGACATATAGTTAAAAATAAAAGGCTACTACTTTTAGGTCACTTTGATACTGTTTTCCCCCCTGATACATTTGAGAAATATAGTGAGGATGTGGACTGGGTATATGGACCCGGTGTGTGCGATATGAAAGGTGGCAACCTTGTTGTCTTGCAAGCTTTACGGAGACTACAAGTAAAAAAGATAGAGATTGAAAATATTGATATTTTACTTGTGAGTGATGAAGAAACAGGGAGCGACGATTCTAAATTCTTAACTGCAGAGTTAGCCAAAGAGTATGATTATTGTTTTGTGTATGAAGCAGCAGGGAAAAACATGGAAGTTGTCACTGCTCGAAAAGGTGTAGGTACTTTTTTTATAGATATAAAAGGTAAAGCATCTCATGCAGGAAATTATTATGCTCAGGGCAACGATGCCAACCTTGAGGCCTCTTACAAACTTCAAAACTTAGTTAAACTTACAAACTTAGAAAAAGGGACAACAGTTAATGTTGGTAAGATTGAAGGGGGGATTGGTGCCAACACCATTAGCCCTCAAGCAAAACTAACTTTTGAGATGCGTTATGAAAAAAAAGAGGAACGAGATAGACTCCTTTTGGCGATTGACAAGATAGTTAAGACCTCCTATGTTAATGGTTGTGTATCTACTCTTAGCGGTGGGATTCAGCGTGATGTAATGGAAGTAACTCAAAAATCTTTAGACCTCATTCAAAATATAGAACACATCACTAACAACTCACTGAATCATGAAAAAAGAGGTGGCGTAAGTGATGCGAATATTGTGAGTGCATCTGGTGTAGTAACTTTGGATGGATTTGGACCTTTTGGAGATGGTGATCATACCATTTACGAAAGAGCATCTAAGAAAAGTTTTCAAAATAGAGTTGAGATGAGTGAAAAACTTTTTAGCTATTTTATAGAAAATGGTGATTTTAATTTAAGGGAAATAGATGGGAAATAGAAAAATAGGAATGTGGCTCTACAGTAATGGTGGTGGTGATAAGATTGCAAAAAAAATCGTAAAAAAATTGAAAGAGAGAGATATTGACACTTTAGATGATATCAATCTGCGACATGCTATAGCAAAAAATGGAAATATTATTTTTGATGGAGTAAAGCTTAACAAGGAATTAGATCTGTTTTTCTCCTATAATGCTGGTGAACAAACACAGTACCAAATGTATCTTTATCAAGCACTTAATCGTGCTATACCTATGATTAACTCTTATGATTCTTTTGCCTTAACGGAAGATAAATTTCATACATCATTTGTTTTAAGAAATCATGGAGTGCAAACGGCAGATTACAATCTATGCCATCGAGATGATGGACATGAACTCAAAAAAATCATCAAAAAATGGGATAAAATGGTTTATAAACCAACTGATGGTTGGGGTGGAGTAGGTCTTACTAAGATAGAAAATGAAGCGAACCTAGATATGCTTATGCCTTTTCTAAATCAAATGGATTTACGATATTTTTATGTTGAAAAGTTTATAGATTATGACAATACTGATTTTAGAGTCGATATTGTAGATGGTAAATTTGTAAGTTGTTATGGGCGTAAAGCAAGTGGGACAGACTGGAGAACAAATGTAACATCTGGTGGTAGCGTTTTCATGCGAGAAGCCAATGAAGAGATAGTGTCAATTGCAAAAAAAGCTTGTAAGGCTACTGATGTTGACATAGGGGGTGTAGATATTATCTACGATAGAAAAAAAGAGGAGTATGTTGTCTTAGAGGTCAATGGTATTCCCGCGTTCGCCACTCCTGAGCAGGAGAAGATGGGTTTGAATTTTAACAATAAAAAAATTGAACTTATAGTAGATATGATAGATAGAAAAACAAAAAAGAAAAAAGGAAAATAAAATGTCAAAAAGAGAGAAACTTCCTAAAATAGGATTATTATATTTAGATTATGTATTGAGATTCTTTGATAAGAGTAATTTCAAAGGATGGCCAGATAAGATAGAGATGGTGACATACCATTGGAAAAATGACAAAGAGAGATTTATTGCTGAGGTAAAGAAAAAGAAGATTGAGGTTTTAGTTGGAAACATCCCTGCTACTGCTTATGAAACATTTAAAGAGATAGCACTTGCACTTCCAGAGGTGCGATTTATCCCTTCTATAGAAACACAGTTTTCAAATAAGTCCAAAGAAAATGTAACTCTTTTTTGTCAGAAGTACAATATAGCAGCTCCAAAAACTCTTATTACTTATGATGATAAAGTTGCAGATGAGCATTTTAAAAACTGCCACTATCCACAGATAGTCAAGCGAAGTTATGGTGCATCTAACTATGGTGGATACTTTGTTCATAAGGTTGATAACTATCAAGAAGCTACTGAACTCTTTGCACAAAAAAAATACAAACCAGTCTATACCCAAGATGCTATCCCTTTAAAATTTAGCGGAGACATTCGTGTAATGTTAATAGGGCATAAACCTATCTGTGCTTTTTGGAGATACTCAGGTGCAGGAGAATGGATCACCAACACCTCTCAAGGTGGTGATATGTCTTACGATAATGTCCCTATGGCGGCACTGGAATTAGCTGTGCAGGCAAGTAAGGCTGCTAAGGCTGAGTATTGGGCTTGTGATATTGGTATAGATGAAAATACTGACAAAGCTTACATCATAGAGTGTGCGACAGCTTTTGCCGCATTTCCTTATGTGAGAGATTGGATTGGTCAGTATATTATGTGGGATCTTAGCGGTGGAAAGTTTAGACTTCCACATGTTCCATTATATTCATGGGAAGAGCTTGGCAAAATGGACCCATCAGTCTTAAGAACATTAAGGCATCTTTATTTTGCAAAGTATGAACCATCTGCAGATGGTGCGTATTGGCTGGCAGATAAGGGAAACTTTGACATGCAAATCACTGAAGATGGAGATATAGATGCCTTGCCAAATAAGATAGAGCCACCTCTTAAAGAGGAAGATTTACCACAAGAGGTAAAAGGTGATGCTACATCTTCCATCTCTTCTAAAATTTCAGATGAAAAACTGTTTGAAGTAGATAAAATTTCTTTGACAGAGTTAATGACACTCCAAGGTATGGAAGAAGAAGTTGCGGTTGATATAAAAGAGACTATAGAAGCAAAAGAGATTACTACTTTTGAGAAACTCAAAGAGTTTATTAGTTTGTCTGTGGAACAAGTTGAACTATGGGCAAAATCATTTAAAAAATAAATAACTTTAAGGCATTAGATTGAGAGAACAATATAGCTCCTATGATGAGTGTGTAGCATTTTTCAAAGAGGCACAAAAAAATAAACCAAAATTAGTGAGAGTTGAGTCTATTGGTAAGACTTGGGAAAACAGAGATATTATCGTTGTAAGCATCACCAAAGATGTAGACAATAACAAAGAAAAACCTGCTCTTTTTTATACTGGTACTATCCATGCAAGAGAGTGGATAGGGATAGAACTCTCTCTAAGTTTTGCAAAGTATATTTTAGAACATATTGACTACGACCCACAGCTTAATGCAGTTTTTGATAGGACTACACTCTATATGGTCCCATGTGCAAACCCTGATGGGTTTGAGTACTCCAGAAATCACTTTTCTTTTTGGAGAAAAAATAGAAGGAAAAATGCTGATGGTAGTTTTGGTGTTGACCTCAATAGAAACTTTGAGGTTGGCTTTACTCCAAATAAAGATACAACATCAAATGTATATTCAGGACCATCTGCTTTTAGTGAGCCAGAGACAGCTGCGTTAAGGGATTTTGTCTTAGAGCATAAAAATATCACTATCGCTCTTGATTATCACTCACAAGGCAATGTTTTTTTTCCTGCACATAATTTTATCCATGAAGATGCTGAGGATGCCATTGATTTGAATCTTCTAGCAGGAAATATGGCAGAGGAGATAAAAAAAGAATCGGGGCGAGAGTATGGTGTGCATATGGGTAAACCACCTGTGCATCTTATCTCAGGGAGTGGTCGAGAATTTTATTATGCTCAAGGTGCATTAGCTTTGGTTGCTGAGGTAGGAACAAGAAATATTAGTGACTACCAAGAACAGATGAGTGAAAATATTGATGAAAATATTCCAGCCCTTATCTATGCACTATCGGAAGTGAAAAATTATGCAAAAGAAGACACCCTCCCTAGGATTAAAAATTTTGTTGCATCTGAACTCTCTTCAAGAGAGGTAGAACTTTCTTGGGATTATATAGAAGATGATAGTTTATACTTTGAAATATATCGCTCTTATAAGAAAAAAGGTTGTGCTCAAATTTCAAATAGAATAGGGATGACAAAGTTAAAGACCTTTATAGATAAAAATCTTACACCCTCTAAAAACTATTACTATTATCTTAGAGCAGTGTGCAAAAGCAGGTATATAAAATCACCATTCGCTCAAATGTGTGGTGTAAGAACACATCCAGCTGACAATATGTTTTCTAAGATTTTATATCCGTCTGCCGATAGTATTGGGTATGTTGGTGAAAAAACAAAAAACAACAATGAACATTTTGGGAACAACTCTCTTTTTGTAGGTATCTCAGAAAGTAAAGGTGAATGTTACGGTGTTTGTGGATTTTCACTGAGTACGATTCCTGAAAATGCAATTATTACAAGTGCATCAATCTCTTTTTATCCTATGAATAGAGTCTCTGTTCAGGTGGAAAGTTTCGGTGAATGGAGAGTTGGACAGATAGATGAGCGTACTGTTGAGAGTATGAGTAGTTTTGACGATATTAAAAGTGCTAAAGTCTTGAGTTATATAGACAGGCCAACAGGTTCTGCACAACTTTCTCAGGGAATTTGGAGAAGATACAAATTTGCATCGCAAGAGATAGAAGTATTACAAAAGTCGCTCAAGCGAAGAGAAGCTGTGTTTAGAATGCAAGGACCATCTTATTTACCTTTAAGTAGAGCATCTCAAATGATGCAGTGGGATATAGGTTATGGTAAGTTTAGTGGAGGGCTTACTTATAGACCAAAATTCGACATATCTTATACCATCAATGAAGCAAAAATTGATCTACAATCATCCCTAGAATATACCGTGTCTAAAGAGAGCATCAAAGAGGCAACTTTAAGAGTTGGCTATGATAAAAATGCTAAAGAAGAGTATGGTTATATAGAATTTGATTTATCTAATTTACCAGATATAGAAAATACAGTTATTTCAGATGCCTATATAGATATAGAGGCAAGTAATATAAATTCTCAAAATTCACTTCGTTTTCACATAGAGATGATTCTCCCATTTGAAGGTGAAAGAACTTATGAAAAAATAGAGTCCCGCAATATTATAGAGCGTATCGGCTATGATGTAAGCGTTGAGGATATTAAAAATCGAGCAAAACAACGATTCGTTTTTGATAAACATGCGATAGAAGAGATGCTTCTAAATGCAGAAAAAAATTCAAAAGTTGTTTTTATAATCTCCTCCTCCTCTCAAAAATCAATGACAAAGTCTCAAACTGTCAGTTGGTGTGATTCTAAAAGAGTTAAACGGCCATCATTAGTTATTAACTATATTAAAAAAAGACGCATAGCTCCAGATAAAGTGAATAATCTAAGGTATAGTAATGAAAATGGTATAGTTAAACTAGAATGGGATACTCCAGATGATGATGGATATAAAGGTGCCATAGTTGTAAAAAACCCTTTTAAAATTCCTTGTTCACCTTATGATGGACAAAAATTATATGGTGGAACAGATACTTACACTTACGATAATTTTGGTGATAAAAACACAAAAAAATATTATGCAGTTTTTTCCTATGATGATGTTCCAAATTTTTCAAAACCAGCCTTTATTGAATATTTAGGGTAGTCTTCCATCTTCCCTAAAAACATTCACACTCACTGCACAGAAAGATTGTATAATTACTCAATCTAAAAAATAAAGGAACTCAAATATGAAAACTTTATCTATCATATTTTCAGCGATGTTACTACTAACATCATTACACGCAGCGGCATTCGACAAAGATGCAAAATCTCGAGCGACTACAATCCACATCTCATCCGAGAAACCACTTGGAGTAGGTTCCAATACTTTTATCCTTGATATCAAACAAAAAGGTCAAATCCCAGCAGGGGCAAAAGTAAAAGTAAAAGCATTTATGCCAGCGATGCCAGGTATGCCAGCGATGGAGTCTAAAACAGATGCAAAAGACTTAGGCAATGGAAAATACCAAGTAACTGTTAACCTAGCAATGGGTGGAACTTGGCAACTTTTTATCTTCATCACTCCTAAAACAGGTAAAAAATCAAGAGTTAAAACTTCTATAAACATATAGGAAAAATTTTATGAAAAAAGTATTATTACTCCTATCGTTTTTGAGTTTAGAGCTTTTTGCTCTAAGCCTTGATGAGCTCATCACACAAGCTTTAGAAAAAAATCCAAGCTTAGCATCGATTGAACATAGGATTACAGCAAACCAATCAGCACAAGATATCTCTAAACAATTTGCTAACCCTGTTTTGTCATTTTCAGCAGATAATCTTGACAAAACACAAAAGATGCATAAGCAAACACTTACTTTGCAACAAAAACTTCCATACTATGGAAAGAGAGATACTTTACTTGAGATCAGTAAAGCAGATGAAGGCATTTTAGATTCTACACTCTTTGATGCACAAGTAAAACTTGTTAATGAGATTAAGAATCAAGCGTATAATATTTGGGAACTCCAAGAGCTTTTAAAAATTATTCAAGAATATGAAAACATCACAAGACAAAATATAGAACTCTCAGAGTCTTACACATCCACAGGTAAAAATCAACACATGGGTATCATGTCAGCTGAGCTCTCTTTAACTGAATTTAAAATTCAAAAGAGTGTCCTCAAATCAAAAATTTTTACTGCATACCAAAGACTCTCGTATCTTACTGCCATAGAAGTTAACAAAATCACACTAAGCCTGTCTATGCAAGAGAAGATGCCAAGTATAGAGAGCCTGAAATCTGCTCTAAGTAAAAACCCAGAATTACTTTTAAAAGAAAAAGAGATTCTTAAAAATAAAGCGATGATTAAAAATGCCGAGATCAATAACTACCCAGATTTGAATGTGATAGGTGCTTATTCACGAAGACCGAACTACAATGACTATTTTACCTTGGGTTTTGGACTTTCTTTGCCAATGTATGGTACTGAAGATATGAAAGAGGAGGAGCAAAGAACACTCATCCTTGCAACAAAAAGCCTTAAAAATGACATAAGTTTAAAAATCGATGCAGATTTCATGAGTATCTACAGACAGATGGAATCAGAATATGAGATATACCATCTCATCCATGATGCTGCCTTACCTCAAGTTGCACACATGTTTAAACTTACAAGTTCAAGTATCTCTACAGGTGGGGATCTTTTTAAATATATATACTTGTTAGAACAAAAATTAAAGTTAGAACAAAAGAGCATCAGTGCGATAGCAAATTACAATCGAGAAAATGCAAAAATTTCAGCCTTAAGGGGAGAATTACAATGAAAAAAATAACTATTTTATTGGCACTTGCTGTGTCAATGGTTTTGAGTGCAAAAGAGGCAACGGTGGAGCAGCTTTTTTCTGTGCAAACTGTTAAAGTAAAAAAACAAACACTCTCGCAAAGGGTCAAAAACTATGGGTTTGTCAAAGCTGATGAAGCAAGAATATATGATATGTCACCAAGGTTTGGTGGGTATGTAGTCAAACTTTATGCAGATAAAATTTACATGAAAGTGAAAAAAGGTCAACTTTTGGCCGAGGTCTATTCACCAGAAGTTTTTAAAGCAAAAGATGAGTACCTCAATACTTACAAATACACACAGGAAAGACAAAATAAAGGGATGCTTGAGAGTGCAAAACTCAAGTTAGAACTTTTAGGCGTGAGTCAAAAAGAGATAGTAGAGATTATAAAACAAGATAAAGCGATGCCAAATACGAAAATTTATGCACCACAGAGTGGTTATATATTTGAAAAAAGTATTGACAACGGTAGTGCTTTTAAAGCAAAACAAAGGATCTTTCAAATCGTCAATCTTGATGAAGTTTGGGTAGAGGCAAAGCTCTTTGAGGAGGAACGCGCACAACTCTCAATTACACCAAAGTATGAGCTAAGGTTTAAAGGTTTAGATACTGTGTATAAAACTACAAATAAACTACTCTATCCAGAACTCGATCCAAAAGTAGCAACGCTTACGCTTCGTTTGCGTGTTAAAAATAGTGCAAATCAACTTTTCCCTGGGATGTATGCTACAGTGATTTCACTCGAAAATTCACTCACACAGCTTACCCTCCCATCAACTGCGGTGATTCTTAAAAATGGAAAACATTATGTGTTTATGGTTGGAGAGTACGAAGGTGAGTATGAGCCTTTAGAGGTACAGGTCAAAGTGATCAATGCTAATACCTATGCGATAACAGATGGGCTAAGTGAAGGTGAAGAGGTTGTAAACAATGCCTTGTTTATGATGGATTCAGATGCACAAATTAACGGGCTTTACTAATCATGATTGAAAAACTAATAGAATTCAGTATTAAGAACAAGTTTTTAATACTGATGATGACACTTTTTATCTCTATGGGTTCATACTATGCTATGAAGAACACTCCACTAGATGCTCTGCCAGATCTTTCCCCTCCTCAGGTGATAGTGCAGATTAATTGGGCAGGACAATCTCCTGAGATTGTTGAAGAACAGGGAACTTACATCCTTGTGGCTCAGTTTTTAGCTATTGCTGATATAGAGACTGTTCGTGGGTATTCTACTTATGAAAATGGGCTTGTCTACATCATCTTTAAAGAGGGAACTGACCTCTACTGGGCTAGAAGCCGTGTACTTGAACAACTCGCTTCTGTACAGTCACAGCTTCCTGATTCTATGGAGGTTTCACTTGGGCCAGATGCTTCGGGTGTTGGTTGGGCATACGAGTATGCACTAAGTTCCAAGACAAAAAATCTAGCACAGTTGCGTACACTACAAGATTATTATTATAAATACGCTTTAATGGGTGTAGACGGTGTAAGTGAAGTTGCTTCTATTGGTGGATTTATCCCAACTTACCAAGTAACTGTCAATAATGATAATCTCATCCGCTACAACCTTAGCATCAACGATGTTGCAAAAGTGCTTAAGTCTAACAACAACGATACCGGTGGTCGTATAGTGATAGAAAATGGTTTTGAGTGGATGGTACAAGCGAAAGGTTATGTGAAAGATTTAGATGATATCCGTAAACTTGTCGTAACTGAAAAAGGTGGGGTGCAAATCACACTTGGTGATATTGGTCGCGTAGAACTCACTCCTGCAGCGCGTCGAGGGGTTGCCGACCTCAATGGCGATGGTGAAGTCGTAGGGGGAATCGTCTTAATTCGCTATGGCGAGGATGTCTACAGTGCACTTCAGCGTGTAAAGAAAAAGATGAAAGAGCTTAAAGTAGATGGTGTCGATGTAACTACAGTTTACGATCGTTCATCACTCATAGAAAAAGCGGTTGATACACTCAAAGGTACGCTCATAGAGGAGAGTATTATCGTTATTATCATCATCGGACTTTTCTTGATGCACTTTCGTTCATCACTTATCGTACTTATCGTGCTTCCACTTACTATTGGAAGCACTTTCTTACTTATGTTTCTCTTTGGCATTGGTTCAAATATTATGAGTTTAGGGGGGATTGCTATCGCCATTGGTGCGATGGTAGATGCCTCCATCGTTATGATAGAAAATGCCCATAAAATGCTACACAAGTTTGAGCATAGAGAGGGTAGAATCCCGACAAATGAAGAGCGTATAGATATTATAATGAAGTCTTCTCAACTTGTTGGTCGTCCGATATTTTTTGCCCTTGCACTTATCGTTGTTTCATTTTTGCCTATCTTTGCATTGTCTGGGCAAGAGGGCTTACTCTTTACACCACTCGCTTTTACGAAAACATTTGCTATGGCAGCTGGAGCTATGCTCTCCATCACTTTAGTGCCTGTTTTAATGGTCTTTTTCGTAAAGGGAAGAATTTTACCAGAGGCTAAAAATCCTCTCAATAGATTTTTTATCTGGGTGTATCATCCTGTTATTGTCTATGGACTTAAACTCAAATACTTAGTAATTGTCCTTGTTGTAGCATCTCTTGGGTATATGTATCCCCTTTATAAAAGTCTTAAATGGGAGTTTATGCCTATGATCAACGAGCAGAGCTTTATGTATATGCCTGTAACACCTTATGGGATCAGTATAGATCAAGCTAAAGAACTCACGCAAAAAACAGATAAAATCATCAAGAGTTTTCCAGAGGTTGAGTCTGTATTTGGTAAGGCTGGTAGAGCATCTACTGCGACAGATCCTGCACCACTTAGTATGCTTGAGACCATCATTACGCTTAAGCCAAAGAGTGAGTGGAGAAAGGGGATGACCTACTCAAAACTTCGTCAAGAGATGGAAGATGCCCTTCAAGTTCCGGGGCTTACAAACTCATGGACATACCCTATCCGTGGGCGTATTGATATGCTTCTTTCAGGGATAAGGACACCACTTGGTATCAAACTTTATGGACAAACTCCAGAGGGGCTTCAAAAATTTGGGAAGCTCATAGAGGAAAAACTCAGAGGATTTGACAAGACCTTATCGGTCTTTGCTGACCAAGCGAGTGCTGGGTATTATCTTGATATTGACATAGATGAAAAGAAACTCCAACGCTATGGTTTGTCTAAGGATGTGTTGCTCCAATACACAGCACTTGCCATCGGTGGGATGCGAGTCTCAACTATGTACAAAGGTTTGGAGCGTTATCCTATTGCCCTGCGTTTGGACGAGAAGGAAAGAAGAAGCATCGAGTCTATAAAAGATATACAGATTAAAACATCGCTTGGTTTCGTACCTCTCTCTACATTTGCTGAAGTAAAATACAGACAGAGTGCATCAGTTATCAAGTCTGAGATGGCTACCCCTGTAACTTTTGTCTATATCACACCAAAAGAGGGTGTGAGTGCGACTTCATACAAAGAAGAAGGCAAAAAACTCATAGATGAGATAGATTTTGATACTGGATACTATGTGGAGTGGGCTGGGCAATCAGAATACTTAGCATCAGCAATGAAAAAAATCATTTGGATTATCCCTGCAGTTATTTTAAGTATCTTGGTGCTTATCTATTTTGCACTAGGAAAGATGGCACCAACACTCATAGTATTTTTTACACTGCCGTTTGCACTCTTGGGTGGTCTTATCTATGTAGATATACTTAACTTTTCTATGAGTATTGCTGTCATTGTAGGTTTCTTGGCACTCCTTGGAGTTGCAGCAGAGACAGCCATAGTGATGATAGTATATCTTCAAGAATCTGTTGATGAGTCATACGAGAAAAATGGTGATGCTTTTAATGAACAAGATCTCAATGCTGCTATCTATGAGGGTGCAGTTCAGAGAGTTCGTCCAAAACTAATGACTGTCTTTGCCATCCTTGCAGGTCTAGCACCTATCATGTACACGCATGGAGTAGGAAGTGAAGTGATGCAACGCATCGCAGCCCCTGTATTAGGAGGGATAATAAGCTCCGCTATCCTTAGTCTTGTTATAATTCCAATACTCTTTGAGATATATGCAAAAAGACAATTAGAACAAAAACTAGAGGAAAAAACAAATGAAACAATTAGTATGGCTTAGTTTAGTAGCACTCATCTTTTTAGGTGGGTGTGACTTTCGTAAAGTGGATAAAGGTGGAGATGTTTTAGGCGATGGCATGAAATGTGGGGCTGGTAAATGTGGCGCGAACATGTTCGATGGCAATACGGCTTTAGCAAAAAAGAAAAATAATATGCTCTCTCAAATGCGTGAGAAAGACTCAAGACAAGAGTGTGTGAAAAATGCAAAAACAACCAAAGAGGCTTACGACTGTGTACGCGAGCCAAACGGAAATAAACTCACGATAAAATGTGGGGATGGTAAATGTGGAAAAACCCAACCAGCGATGAAGTGTGGCACTGGAAAATGTGGAAGCGGAATGCAATAAAAATTGCAGATTTTACACTCCAAATGAAGATTCTAAGGCTTTAACCTTGAAACTTCTTCTATGGATAGGGCAGTAACCATATTTTTTTATCATCTCTATATGGTGAGCAGTCCCATATCCTTTGTGTTTTTCAAAACCATACTCAGGATAGAGCTTTGCATCTTTGATGATGTTAGAGTCATGAGTGACTTTGGCAAGGATAGATGCAGCACTCACCTCGGCAATTTTACCATCAGCTTTTACCATAGTCTCCAATCCCTCCACCCCAAAAGTAGTATTGCCATCAAAGAGATACTCTTGGGCAGAGAGTCTTGACTTAATCTCAAGAAGTGCATCATACATACACTTTGAGATGCCCTTAGCATCTAGCTCGGCTGGGGAGATAACGACAATATGGTTTTGTGTATTTGGTTCTATCTCATCAAAAAGCTCTGAGCGTCTTTTTTCACTTATCTTTTTGGAGTCATTTAAACCATTTATCTTAGTATGCTCATAGAAGATACACCCAGCCACAACAAGATCTCCTGCTATAGGTCCACGACCTGCTTCATCTATGCCACATAATCTTTTCATAAGTCCTTAATCTCCTAATGCCCAGATATCAAAGGGTATCATAACAATCTCAGAAAGGGGGTGGTTGATACTACCCTCTTTGCTCATCGTAACGACTGTAACTTTTTTTATCTGATATGTAAATAAAAATGCCTCTATGGACTCTATCTTTTTAAAAAGGGCTCTCTCTTGTGCAAAAGGTATCGTGAGTATAATCTCATCATTTGTTGGGATGTAAAATTCTATAGCTTCATCATAAAAACATACTATACCATTTTTGAGAAGCTCTAAAAAAATCATATTTTCAAAGAGTCGCCCAAAATGTTTAGCAATACTCAGTGCAGATTTGAGAGAGATATCACAAAGGTAAAGTTTCTTCGTAGCTTTTGGATGCTCTAGTTTTGCGAGTTCATGGAGATAGCCTTTTTCTACAAGGGCATCGTAGCTTTTGTAAAGTTTGTCTTTTGATACTTTTATGTTAAGTTTAAGTCTCTCATAGATAGAAAAAGGGGAAACCTTTTGTGCTATAACCTTAGCAGCGTACTTTAAAATCTCAAACTCCTGAGGTTCAAGAGCTAAGTGTAAACTTTTTTGGATGTAGTTGTATCTCTCATCTGGGGTAACCCTATTCATGTGAGCAAAACCACCAAGCTGAAAGAAGTTATTTAGTGCAGTTGAGTCATATTTATGTTCAAATGCTAAAAACTCCTCATAGTCAAGAGGATAAAGTTTGATGGTTTGTAAAAAATCATAATGATATTGTCTCTGTGAGATGAGGATAAGTTGAGAGACATTTACAAACTTAAATCTTGGGTCAAAATTATCAAGGACAAGAGTTTCTATCTTATTTTCTAAGCAATACTCAGGGAGTGCATCATTAAAGGCATCTAGCTCTATTCGGACATCTGCACAGTTTATATAGAGATAGGAACTTTTTTTAAGAGAGAGTAAATAGTTTTTTACAAGTTTTGTTTTACCACTTTGGGTGATGCCACTAAGTTGGTAACTTTTTTCATCTATATAAAGTTTTCTGTAATGAAACTTTTCTATTACCAAGTCAGTTTTATAAAACTCTTCCAATAAAGTCTGCATGTTTGTACGATTTAGTTTGGAGTATACTCAAACATTGTTTTACTTCTATTTTTATATCTTTGTACTATTTTGTTGCCAAAGAGTTTACTAAAAGGTTTTGTCTGGTTATTTTGAATGACTAAAAAAGCATGAGAATGCGATGCTGGGAGTTGATCTAAAAATTCTTTATATCCCATACTTGTTGACCTGTTTTTTATCCTGTCTTTGTTATGAACGAAGATAGCTTTGTCATTACTGTAGTATTGTGCAGAAAATGGTCGTTCATAAAGATAATATATCTTTTCACCCTCTTTTTTAATACTATTATAGTACCCAATAAGAGCTTTTTCTGTGTTAATGGAGTCTGGATTTTTTATGATGTAAAGATTTGCTACGAGTAGAATGATAGGTACAAACAAGAGCATCCCATACTGAATATGCTTTGAAAACACTTTAATCTCAAAAGATGATTTTTCCAGATGCAAGGCTAAAAGAATAGCCAAAGATGGGAGAGCAGGAAGGATATAAGTCCAAAGAACATTTCCAGAGAGTGTAAAAAAAGTCATCGTAAAAAGAGACCACATAATAAAGTAGCTTTTGGTAGAATCAGATTTGAGATTTTTAAAGAGATTTTCTTTTTGGCGTATTTGTTTTAAAAGTGCAGAAAATACAAGAAAAACCCAAGGGAAACTTGAGAGTATCCACATGAGCCAAATCATACCATGAAATTTTTTATGTGCAACACCATAGAGGTCACCACTCCAGCCTGAATCGACAAATCGTTTGAAGTGTTCGCCGATGATGAAGTAGTCTAAAAAACCTGGCGTTTTCAACTCCGCCATGATATACCAAGGAAGCGAGATGATGAGCATGAGGAGGATACCACGCAACCAAGGAAGTTTTCCTAGACTCATAAAGCGTGTTTTAAAATCAAAAAGCATCCAAAAAAACATCCCCCCACCGACGATGACAATAGCGAGTGGACCTTTAGCAAGCATCCCTATACCAAGACCGAGAAAAAAGAGGTAACCCCAGTACTTTTCTTGATTTTTAAGGAGCATAACAAAGGCTATCATAGACAAGGTAGTAGCAAAAGCAAGATATGGATCGGTTAAAATAGCCCCTGAGAGTGCATAAGTTAGCAAGAAACTAAAGTAGATAAGTATGCCCCAAAGAGCAGTCTCTTTTGAGTGAAATCTTTTGAGATAGGTATAGATTAAACCCATACTCATGAGCGTAAAAATCAACGCTGGAAATCTTGCCGAAAAATCATTAATCCCAAACACTTTTATGGATAACGCTTCCATCCAAAATGAAAATGGTGGCTTACCCCAAAATGCAATACCGAGATCATAATAAGGAGTGATCCAATCACCACTCACCGCCATCAAAAGAGCTGTGTGGGCATAACGAGCTTCTGTAGTATCTGTAAGTGGGATAGTTAGCATTCCAAAGATTCTAGCCACTATCATAAAACCAAAAATAGAGTAGAGTATAATGAATTTATTTTTCATTCATCTCTTTCTTTGAAACTAGCTTTTTGATAAGGTAAATAGGTCTTTGTTTTGACTCTATATATGTTTTTCCTATATACTCACCAACGATTCCAATCCCAAGAAGTTGTGCCCCACCGAGGAATGTAATGATAGCCATAGTTGATGGATACCCACTCACTGGATCTCCAAGAATTAAAGATTTTAAAGCAATATATATGCCAAAGACAAATCCAAAAAGAGCTGATACGATGCCCAATATAGTAGATATTCTCAATGGATGGATGGAAAAGGAGGAGATGCCCTCAAAAGCAAGTTTAAAGAGTGATGTATAGTTTTGTTTTGCTACACCTGCAACTCTTGGGTCTCTTTGATAGTGCATCACATAGGTATCCATCCCTATCCAAGCAAAAAGTCCTTTTGTGTAACGATTGCGTTCTGGGAGTTTTTTAAGTGCATCTAGGGATTTTCTATTCATCAGTCGAAAGTCACCAACATCTTCTGGGATATGAAAATCACTGAGTTTGTTCAGTATGCGGTAAAACCAATAGGCACTTTGTTTTTTTGCGGCACTTTCACCATCTCTTTGTGTACGCTTCATAAGGATAGTATCGACATCTTTTTCTTCATAGGTCTTAAGCATCTCTGGTATGAGTTCTGGTGGGTCTTGCAAGTCTGCATCTAAGATGATAGTAAGCTCCCCTTGCACATAATCAAAACCAGCACTCAGGGCAGCTTCTTTTCCAAAGTTTCTACTAAGGAGTATAGCCTTCACTCTTGCATCATTGCGAGCTAAATTAGAAATATACTCTGCACTTTTATCTTGACTTCCATCATCAATATAGATGATTTCATATTCTAAGTCGAGTTTATTTAAAACATCACTTACTCTTTGGTGGCAAATCTCTATAACTTCTATCTCATTGTATAGCGGTATGATAATGGAGAGTTCAGGTGTCAATGTGATTCCTTTGGTTTAAAAACAATGTGTTTATATATGATGTAATTGAATATCGTAATTATAGCAGTAGTAATTAACTGTGAAACAATAAGGTTGATTTGAATCTTATCATAAAGAAGGGCAAACAAGAGACTATTTGCAAAAAAACCAAAACTTACACTTATACTATAGCTAATTATCGCATGCAGATGGGACTTATCTGATTCAAAAGTGTAGTGGTACTGTAAAATATAATTAAGCACAGCACCAAAAAAAGCCCCAATCGTTGTAGCATAAAGTGGTTTTATACCAATAAAAATCAAAAGAGCCATGGTTGAGTAGTGTAGGAGTGTAGCACTTCCTCCACCAATAATAAATTTTTTAATTTGTTGTATATCAAATTTCATTGAGGTCCATAAACTATATTTTAATTGTATTATAGCATATTTAAAGAATAATATATTCCTTTATATAAGGAAGTAAAACTAAAAGTATTTTACTTTTTAGCCCCTATATCCTTGATAATCCAAGTTTTTTTGGGTACAATTCGCGTTCACTAAATATAGTTAGGCTTGACCTAACGAGTTCTTTAGAAGGAAAAAAATGGAAAAGATTCGTTTAAAATTGAAAGCTTATGATCATCGTGTACTTGATAGATCTGTAGCATCAATCGTAGAGGCTGTAAAACGTACAGGTGCACAAATTCGTGGTCCAATACCTTTACCAACTAAGATTCGTAAATATACAGTTCTTAAGTCAGTTCATGTCAATAAAAAAGCTCGTGAGCAATTTGAGATTCGTATGCACGCAAGAATGATTGATATTGTTTCAGCTACACCTGAGACTGTAGATTCATTAATGAAGCTTGATCTTGCACCAGAAGTGGACGTTGAAGTTCGCTCTATGGACAAATAGGAGTCATCGTGGAATATATAGTTGAAAAAATCGGTATGAGCCGTACTATCGCAGTGCCAAGTAAGCCTGTTACTCTTTTGAGAGTTTTAGAGCAAAAAGTATGTGAAGTTAATGCGCTAGAAGGTAAAGCAACAACTGCAATTGTAGCTTACAACAGCGGTAAAAAAATGAATAAAACAATAGAAGGTCAGCAAAAGAAATATAGCCTTTCATCTGAGTTTAACCGTTTTGTTACTCTTGAAGTAGCAAACACTGAAGCTGGAGATTTAGATTTAACACCTTTAGCAGAAGCTAAAGTCTTGAAATCTACTTTCAACACTAAAGGTCGCGGTTTTTCTGGAGCAATGAAGCGTTGGAATTTTGGTGGTGGTCCTGCATCTCACGGTCATAGAATGGGTCGTAGAACAGGTTCTATCGGTAATGCAGAATGGCCAGGTCGTGTAATGAAGGGTAAGAAAATGCCAGGTCATTATGGAAACACACAAAATAGTGTGAAAAATGAGATCGTTTCTTACGATGCTGAAAATGGTGTAATCGCTGTTTTAGGTTCAGTATCTGGAGCAAACGGTGCATTGGGTCGTGTAAAGGTAGCTAAATAATGAGCGCAATCGTTTTAAATGAAAAAATGGAAAAAGCATCTGAGTTAGCATTACCTGAGTCTTTCTCAGGTATTAACCCTCATAACCTTTACCTTTATGTAAAGTCTGCTCAAGCTGCACAGCGTGCAAATACAGCAACTGCTAAAGGTAGAAGTGAAGTTCGCGGTGGTGGTAAAAAACCATGGGCTCAAAAAGGTGGCGGGCGTGCTCGTGCTGGTTCTCGTCGTTCTCCTATCTTCGTAGGTGGGGGTAAGGCTTTTGGTCCGCACAACAACCGTAACTATAATTTAAAAGTAAATAAAAAGCAAAAAAAACTTGCTTTAAACTTTGCTTTAAATGAGCATGCACAAAATGGAACTTTGTTTATCGTTGATAACATTGAGGTAGCTTCTGGTAAAACTAAAGATGCTGCGACTTTGTTTAAACTACTTAACCAAAGAGATACTCTTTTTGTAAAATCTTTATTAGATGAGCCTACATATTTAGCTTTTGAGAATCTGTCTCAAACTTATGTAATCGAATCTAATGAGTTAAACGCATACTTAGCTGCAAACTATCGTTCGTTAGTGATAGAAAAAGCAGTATGGGAACAATTAACAAGTGAGGCTAAATAATGGCTGATATTACAGATATTAAATCTATTTTATATACAGAGAAGACTTTAGAGATGCAAGAGAGAAATGTAATCGTTGTTACAACTTCTCCGCGTATGACTAAAACAGGTCTTAAAGAGGTTTTTCGTGAGTACTTTGGAATCGTTCCAAAAAATGTAAACTCATTAAATCAAAGCGGAAAAGTTAAAATGTTCCGTGGTGTAAAAGGTAAACAAAATGACTTTAAAAAGTTTTATGTAACTTTACCTGAAGGTGCACAAATAGAAAGTTTGGCGGTATAACATGGCAATTAAAACTTATAGACCGATAACTCCGTCTCGTCGTTTTTTTACAAATGTTGATTCTTCTGATATTACAGCAAAAGCGAGCGTAAGAAGTCTTCTTAAAAAGCTTCCTGTACATGCTGGTCGTAATTCAAATGGTCGTATCACTTCTCGTCATAGAGAGGGTGGAGCTAAAAAACTATACCGTATCATTGATTTCAAAAGAAATAAATTTGATATTCCTGGTACAGTAAGCGCTATCGAGTATGATCCATACCGTAATTGTCGTATTGCACTCATCGCATATGCTGATGGAGAAAAAAGATATATTCTTCAACCTAAAGATCTTGAAGTTGGTGCGGTAGTCAATTCTTCTGAATCTGGTTTAGATGTTAAACCTGGTAATACAATGAAGTTAAAAAACATACCGATTGGTACATTGATTCACAATATTGAGCTTAAGACTGGTAAGGGCGGACAGATGTGTCGTTCAGCTGGAACAAGTGCTCAAATTATGGGTCGTGATGGTAAGTATGTTTCACTTCGTATGCCTTCATCTGAAATGCGTTTAGTATTGGGTGAGTGTTTAGCAACTGTTGGTTCAGTTGGTAATGAAGAGTATGGCAATATTGTTATCGCAAAAGCTGGTCGTCAGCGACACTTAGGTATTCGTCCTCAAACTCGTGGTTCTGCTATGAACCCTATTGATCACCCACATGGTGGTGGTGAAGGTAAAACGAATTCAGGTCGTCACCCAGTTACTCCTTGGGGTAAACCAACGAAGGGTGCTAAAACTCGTCGTAAGAAAGCTAGTGATAAACTCATAATCACTCGCCGTAAACCAAATGCAAAAAGGGTAGGATAAGATGGCTCGTTCAATAAAAAAAGGTCCATTCATTGATGACCATTTAATGAAAAAAGTTGTTGCAGCTAAAGCTGAAAATAACAAAAAACCTATAAAAACTTGGTCAAGAAGATCTATGGTTATTCCTGATATGGTTGGGTTGACATTTAATGTTCACAACGGACGACAATTTGTTCCTGTATATGTTACAGAAAATCATATTGGATATAAACTTGGTGAATTTGCACCAACTCGTACATTTAAGGGCCACAAGGGCTCTGTTCAGAAGAAGGTATAATCATGGCTAAAGCATTATTAAAGTTTATCCGTGTATCGCCAATCAAATCTCGTCTTATCGCAAGAGAGATTCAAGGTATGAATGCTGAGGAGGCTCTTGCAGCTTTAGAATTTACACCAAACAAAGCAGCTAAAATCATCTATAAGGTACTTGCATCTGCAGTGGCAAATAGTGGTAATGAAGCTAGTGACTGTGTCGTAACATCTTGTCGTGTTGATAATGGTCCAGTTCTTAAGCGTTTTCGCCCAAGAGCTCGTGGTATGGCATCGGGAATCCGTAAGCCAACAGCACATATCTTAGTAGAAGTAGAGGGTAAATAATTATGGGTCATAAAATTAATCCTATTGGTTTGCGTCTTGGTATCAATCGTAACTGGGAATCTCGTTGGTTCCCTGACTTTAAGACTGCAGCAGCGTCTTTAGGTGAAGATTACAAGATTAGAACTTATTTGAAAAAAGAACTTTACTATGCTGGTGTTGCAAACATCATCATTGAAAGAACTGTAAAGCGTCTTCGTGTAACTATCGTTGCAGCTCGTCCTGGTATTATCATTGGGAAAAAAGGTGCAGATATTGAAAAGCTTAAAACAAATCTTCAAAAACTTATAGGTAAAAATATATCTGTCAATATAAAAGAAGAGAAAAAAGCAAATACCTCTGCACAGCTCGTAGCTGAAAATGTAGCAACACAACTAGAGCGTCGTATCGCTTTTAGACGCGCTATGAAAAAAGTTATGCAAAATGCACAAAGAAGTGGTGCTAAAGGTATCAAGGTAGCAGTTGCTGGTCGTCTTGGTGGAGCTGAAATGGCTCGTACTGAATGGTATTTAGAAGGTCGTGTCCCTCTTCATACACTTCGTGCTAAAATTGATTATGGTTTCGCTGAAGCACATACTCAATATGGAATCATCGGTATCAAAGTATGGATCTTCAAAGGTGAAGTGCTTACGAAAGGTGTACCTGTAGAAGTGAACGATGAGAAAAAAGAGCGTCCTCGCAAGAGAGCTCCAAGAAAAGAAAAGGCGGAATAGATTATGTTGATGCCAAAAAGAACAAAATACCGTAAAATGATGAAAGGGCGTAACCGTGGTTATGCTCGTAGTGGATATTCATTAGCATTTGGTGACATAGCTATTAAAGCTGTTGAAGCAGGTCGTATCAACTCTCGTCAAATTGAGGCTGCTCGTATTTCAGCTACTCGTGCTATTAATCGTACTGGTAAGATCTGGATTAGAGTATTTCCTGCTAAGCCTATCACTAAACGCCCTCTTGAAGTGCGTATGGGTAAAGGTAAGGGTCCAATCGATCAGTATGTTATGAACATCAAGCCTGGTCGTATCATTTTTGAAATGGCTGGTGTAAACGAAGATTTAGCGCGTAAAGCATTAACTCTGGCTATTCACAAGTTACCGTTCAAAACAAAAATAATCACTACGGAGATGAACAATGAATTATTCTGATTTATCAGGTAAGACTGTAGCTGAATTAAATGCTATGCTTAAAGAGAAAAAAACTGAGCTTTTTACTCTTAAGATTAAAAAACAGATGATGCAACTTCAAAACACTAGTGAACTAAGTGTTGCTAAAAAAGATATTGCACGCATTAATACTGCGATAACTGTAGCCAATACAGCTGTTGTGAAGTAAGGGGTGAGATAATGACACACAAACGAGAAATTCAAGGTAAAGTTGTAAAAATTTCAGGCGATAAAACAATCTCTATGGTTGTAGAACGCCGTGTAATGCATCCTCGTTACCACAAAGTTGTAAAAAAGTTCAAAAAATATCTTGTTCACGATGAGAGAAATGAACTTAAAGTTGGAGACGAAATTATCGCAAGAGAATGTCGTCCACTTTCTAAGACTAAATCTTTTAGACTTAAATCAGTAGTAGGAGCCGCGTAATGATACAAGGTTTCACTCGTTTAAATGTAGCTGATAATACAGGTGCTAAAGAGATTATGTGTATTAAAGTGCTTGGTGGTTCTAAGCGTCGTTATGCATCAGTAGGTGACGTTATCGTTGCTTCTGTGAAAAAAGCGACTCCAACTGCTAAAGTCAAAAAAGGTAAAGTGGTTAAAGCTGTTGTAGTAAGAACACACAAAGAGATTCAGCGTGAAAACGGTTCTCTTATTCGTTTTGATGACAATGCAGCTGTAATCCTTGATGATAAGAGAGAACCAATCGGTACTCGTATCTTCGGACCTGTTGGTCGTGAAGTTCGTTATGCTGGTTTCATGAAGATTGTTTCTCTTGCACCGGAGGTTGTTTAATGGCAAAGTTTAATTTCAAAAAAGGCGATACTGTAGAAATTATCGCTGGAGATGACCGTGGGACTAAGGCTACTGTTTTAGCAGTTATGCCTAAGCGAAACAAAGTTATCGTTGAGGGTTGTAAGGTTGCTAAAAAAGCTATCAAACCAACTGAAGAGAATACAAAAGGCGGGCATGTCAATAAAGAGATGCCGATAGACGCTTCAAATGTTCGTAAAGTGGAGGCATAATAATGGCACGCTTAAAAGATAAATACTTAGGTTTAAAAGCTGAGTTACAAAAAGATTTAGATATCAAAAATCCTATGGAGACACCAAAACTTGAAAAAGTTATCATCTCTGTGGGTGCTGGGTTTGCTATGAAAGATAACAAGCTTATCAAAAATATTGAAGATACTATTACTACTATTGCTGGTCAAAAAGCGACTACAGTAATTGCGAAAAAATCTGTTGCAGGTTTTAAAGTTCGTGAGGGTATGCCAGTTGGTATCCGAGTAACGCTTCGTGGTGAAAATATGTACAATTTCTTTGACCGTCTCGTATCTATTGCACTTCCTCGTGTAAAAGATTTCCGTGGAGTTGCTAGAAATGGTTTTGATGGTCGTGGTAATTTCAACTTTGGTTTGCAAGAGCAATTGATCTTTCCGGAGATCACTTATGACTCAATCATGCAAATTCATGGTATGAACATCACTGTTGTAACATCAGCTGGTACAGATAAGGCAGGATTTGCTCTTTTAGAGAAATTGGGTATGCCTTTTACAAAAGGGAGTAACTAATGGCTAAGAAATCAATGATCGCTAAAGCGGCAAGAACTCCAAAGTTCAAAGTTCGTGGTTATACAAGATGTCAGATTTGTGGTCGTCCGCACTCTGTTCTTCGTGACTTTGGAATCTGTCGTATATGTTTTAGAAAAATGGCAAATGAGGGATTAATCCCAGGTGTTAGAAAGTCTAGCTGGTAGGCAATTGCCTTCCATTTAGAAACTCCTAACAATTAGCAGTTTAACTTAGGTTAAACTTGCAAAACAAGGAATTTAAATGATAAATGATTTAGTATCAGATTCTTTAACGAGAATCCGTAATGCTGGTATGAGAAAACTAAGTACTACTACACTTGTTCATTCTAAGAGTGTTGAAGCAATGGTAAATATCTTAGTTGATAAAGCTTACTTAGAAAGTGCTAATGTTATTGAAGATGGCATTAAGAAGACTATCAAAGTTGTATTAAAATATGATGATAACGGTTCAGTTGTAATCAATGAGATGAAAAGAGTTTCTAAACCTGGAAGACGCGTTTACAAAGGTAAAGAAGATATCAAGCGTTTCAAAAATGGTTATGGAACTATTATTGTTTCTACTTCACATGGCGTACTACCAAATGACAAAGCTTATGAGCTTGGTATTGGTGGCGAAGTTATGTGTACGATTTGGTAGGGGTGAATTATGTCAAGAATTGGTAAAAAACCCGTAGATTGCGGAGCTAATGTCAAAGTTAGCACAAATGGAGATATAATCACTTTTGTTGCTGGAAAAAATTCAGTTGATTTAGACACTAAAGGTAATGTTGATTTTTCTATAGATGGTACTGTTTTAACTTTCGCTGTTAAAAGTGAAGCTAAAGAGCACAGAGCATTTTGGGGAACATATAGAGCCTTAGCACAAAATATCGTAACTGGTTTAACTCAAGGTTATTCAAAGCAGTTAGAGATTAATGGTGTTGGGTATAGAGCTGCAGTTCAAGGTAAAGTTTTAAACTTACAACTTGGATTTTCTCATGACATTAACTATGAATTACCAGAAGGTGTCACCGCTGAAGTTGTAAAAAATGTTATTACTTTTAAAAGCCACGATAAACAACTTATCGGTCAAGTCGCTGCTGAAGTAAGAAGTTTCCGTCCACCAGAGCCTTACAAAGGTAAAGGTGTTAAGTATATGGAAGAGCATATCGTGCGTAAAGCCGGTAAAACTGCTAGTAAGTAAGGATAAAAGATGAATGCAAAAGTATTAAAAAATAAAGTTGCTACTCGCCTAAAGCGTAAGCGTCGTATCCGTGCGAAAATCAGCGGGTGTGCTACACTTCCACGAGTATCTGTTTTTCGTTCAAACCGTTATTTAAGTGTACAAGCTATTGATGATGTGACTGCGACAACGCTAGTTTCTCTTCACTCTAAAGTGACAGGACACAAAGCAAACAAAGAGGGTGCAGCTGCACTAGGTGAGGCATTTGCTGCTAAACTAAAAGAGGCTAAAATTTCTGAGATTGTTTTTGATCGTAATGGTTACCAATACCACGGTGTTGTAGCTTCATTCGGTGACGCACTTCGTGCGAACGAAATTAAGTTCTAGGAGAGCATGATGGAAATTAATAGAGATGATTTTGAAGAAGCGATTGTAAATATTGGTCGTGTAACAAAAGTTGTTAAAGGTGGTCGTAGATTTCGTTTTACTGCTCTTGTAGTAGTTGGCGATAGAAAAGGTACGATTGGTTATGGTACAGGAAAAGCGAAAGAAGTTCCTGATGCTATTAAAAAAGCAGTAGATGAAGCGTTTAAAAATCTTACAACAGTAAGTATTAAAGGTACAACTATTGCACACGATATTGAGCATAAATTTAATGCAAGCACTATCCTTTTAAAACCAGCATCTGAAGGTACAGGTGTTATTGCAGGTGGAGCAGCTCGTCCTGTTCTTGAACTTGCAGGTTTTCAAGATATACTTACAAAATCAATTGGCTCAAACAATCCAAATACACTAGTGCGCGCAACTGTTGAAGCACTAGGTCGTTTAAAAGGATAATATGATGGCAATAGAAAATTTATCACCAGCCAAAGGTTCAACAAGCAACCGAAAAAGAGTTGGTCGTGGACAAGGTTCTGGTACTGGTAAGACTGCAGCTCGTGGTCAAAAAGGTCAGAAATCTCGTTCAGGTTATAAAAGAAAGAGAAACTTTATTGGCGGTCAGCTTCCATTAGCGAAGATTATGCCAAAAATCGGTTTCTATTCTAACAATATTAAACCTTATGTGATTAATGTTGAAAAAATTACTGCAGTTGCAGAGCTTGAAGAGATCACTATGGAGTCTCTCCGTAGCGTTCATAAGATAGCTAACTCAGTTTCAAAAGTTAAATTAGTTGGAGCTCACGCGAAAGATTTAGCTTCTAAAATTAAAGACGACAGCGTTACAACTACAGGTAAATAGTTGTGAATAAATCTCTTGTAAATAAGATACTTATTACAGTCGGGTTTTTATTTCTCTACCGCTTACTGGCTTATGTGCCAGTACCTGGTGTTGACACAGCAGTTATTGCATCATTCTTTGATTCTCACCAATCAGACTCACTCGGATTATTTAATATGTTTAGTGGAAAAGCTGTTCAGCGATTTTCTATCATATCTCTTGGTATCATGCCTTACATCACCGCTTCAATCATCATGGAACTTCTTGCTGCAACTTTTGCACCACTAGGTCAGATGAAAAAAGAGCGTGATGGTATGACAAAATATATGCAAATAATTCGTTATGCTACTATTGTGATTACCCTTATTCAAGCAGTTGGTGTAAGTGTTGGGCTTCAAAGCTTAACTGGACCTACTGGCAATAGTGCTATTTTAGCTGATCAAAATACATTTATCTTGCTCGCTGCAGTATCTATGCTTGCAGGGACTATGCTTCTCATGTGGATTGGTGAGCAAATAACTCAAAGTGGTATTGGAAATGGTATATCTCTAATCATCTTTGCTGGAATTGTTTCTGCAATTCCTAATGCTATTGGTCAAAGCATCACAATGGTAAATACTGGAGCTATGAGCTTTTTAACTATCTTAGTGATTTTAGCTTTAATCTTAGGTACTGTTGGGGTTATCATCTATGTTGAGCTTGGTGAACGCCGTGTGCCGATCACTTATGCTAAAAAGACTATGATGCAAAACAAAAACAAAAGAGTTATGAACTACATCCCTATCAAAGTAAATCTTGCTGGTGTTATTCCAGTTATCTTTGCTTCTGCTATATTGATGTTTCCGATGACTGTACTTTCGTCAAGTACAAATCCTACGGTTCAAGCGATTGCTGATTTTATGAGCCCAAACTCATACTTTTTTAACTTTTTAACTTTTGTGTTTGTAATATTCTTCGCATTTTTCTATGCTTCGATTACATTTAACGCAAAAGATATTTCAGACAATCTAAAAAGACAAGGTGGTTTTATTCCTGGTATTCGTACAGGTGTTGCTACTAAAGATTTTTTAAACAAAACTGCTGGTGACTTAACAGTAACTGGTGCTTTTTATCTTGGCTTGATTGCTACTTTGCCATTTATGATTATCAAAGGGATGGGTGTACCTTTCTTCTTTGGTGGAACTGCAGTTCTTATTGTTGTTCAAGTAGCTCTTGATACTATGCGAAAAATTGAAGCTCAAGTTTATATGAGTAAATATGAAACCCTTAGTGCTGTTGGTCTTTAACTATGTCTATCGCGCTTAGAAAACCTTTAGAGATAGAAAAACTTCGTGCCGCTAACAAGATTGTTGGTGGTGCACTTCTCCTACTTCAAGAACATACGAAACCTGGCATCTCGCTTAAAGAGTTAGATGCTCTAGCAGAGGAATACATACTCTCACAGGGTGCTAAACCCTCTTTCAAAGGTCTTTATGGCTTTCCAAGTGCGGTATGTTGTTCACTCAATGAAACTATTATTCACGGTATCCCAACTGATTATAAGCTCAAAGAGGGTGATGTTATAGGTTACGATATTGGTACTGAACTTGATGGTTGGTTTGGTGATGCTGCCGTTACTGTTAGTGTTGGGGCTGTCTCTAAAGAAGATGAAAAACTTATAGCATGTGCAAAGGAAAGTTTGTATGAGGCTATTGATAGTATTAAAGTTGGTATGAGATTTAAAGAGTTATCTTTAGTGTTGGAAAATGCTATTCGTTCACGAGGATTTGTCCCTCTCTATGACTTTTGCGGTCATGGTATAGGAAAAAAACCACATGAAGAACCAGAGATTCCAAACTATCTCGAAGGAAAAAATCCTAAACAAGGACCAAAGATAAAAAATGGAATGGTTTTTTGTCTTGAACCTATGATTTGTCAAAAAGATAGCGATAAAGTTATCTTGGAAAATGAATGGGATGTTGTTAGTGCCGATGGATTACGCGGTTCACACTACGAGCATACTGTTGCAATTATTAACGGTAAAGCTGAGATACTATCTCTTGCGTAAGAGAAACCAACAGAGTAAATTCTTTTCTTTTATGGCTAACATTCAGATGAATGTTTGCTCTTCAAAGAATTTTACACTATAAAAGGATTAATAGATGGCTAAAGCTGATGTTATAGAAGTTGATGGCAAGATTGTTGAAGCTCTACCAAATGCAACATTTCGTGTTGAGCTAGAAAATGGTCATGTGATTTTATGTCACATCGCTGGAAAGATGCGTATGCACTACATCAAAATACTTCCAGGGGATAAGGTAAAGTTAGAGTTAACACCTTATTCACTTGATAAAGGTCGTATCACCTATAGATACAAGTAGACCTCTTCATTCCCATCATCCGATGGGAATATATTTACACCAATCCACTTTTAAATTACAAACACATTGAACTTTTTACCTAGTGGCAGTTTCTTGACTCTCTTGAGTCGCTATTACTTTAGCAATTCTCAGCATAGTCTCCTCTTTGCCTATAACTGCCATAACAACATCTATGTTTGGACCACCCATCTTTCCAAGAAGTGCCACGCGTAGGGGCATTCCGATTTTGCCAAATCCTATCTCCATCTCTGTAACCACCTCTTCCATCAGTGCATGGTAGTCACTTGGTAGATGAGATTTACCTGCTGTAAGTTTTGCTCCAAAAGCATTTAAAATGGAGATAGCATCACCCTTGAAGGCTTTTTTGACTGCTTTTTCATCATAAGATTCAGGAGTGACAAGGATCTCTTTGACTAACTCTGCCATCTCTTTGAGAGTTTTTGCTCGCTCTTTGAGTGCATCAAGGAGTACCTCTTTTTTATCGTGTGATGTGAGGGTTAAACCATATTCTACTAAAAGTTCTGCAAGTATATCGTTTGGTGTACTTTTTATGTAGTGAGCATTAAGCCAGTCAAGTTTTTCTGTGTTGTAGATAGATGCAGACTTGTTGATATCTTTAGGGTTGAAAAGTTCTTGCATCTCCTCCATAGAAAATATCTCTTGATCTCCATGACTCCAGCCAAGACGCACAAGAAAGTTCAAGAGTGCTTCTGGTGTATAACCCATCTCTTTGTATGCCATAACATCAGTTGCCCCATCGCGTTTTGAAAGTTTTTTACCATTTGAGTTATGTATCATAGGTACATGATAAAATTTTGGTAAGTCCCAGCCAAGGGCATCGTAAACAACTATCTGTTTTGGTGTATTTGAGAGGTGGTCATCTCCACGGATAACTTCGTTAATGCCCATAAGATGATCATCAATAGCAACTACGAAGTTGTAAGTAGGTGCACCATCAGCCCGAGCAATCACAAAATCATCTAAGATATCTTGAGCTTGAAAGCTTACATTACCTTTGACACCATCTCTAACAACTATCTCACCAGTTAAAGGTGCTTTGATACGGATAACAGGCTCTATGCCCTCTGGAGGATTACCATCAAAGTCACGGTATTTACCATTGTATTTTGTTCGCTCTTTATTTGCCATCTGCATCTCACGAAGCTCAGTAAGCTCCTCTTTTGACATGTAGCATTTGTAGGCTTTGCCCTCATCTAAAAGTTGTTGGATATACTTCGTGTAGATTGCATCTCTTTGTGATTGGTAGGTGATCTCTCCATCGTGCTCTAAGCCTAGCCATTCAAATGCTTTTAAAATAGCCTGTGTCGCTTCCTCGGAATTTCTAGCCTTGTCAGTATCTTCGATGCGAAGCACAAACTTCCCTCCATTTTTTTTCGCCCAAAGATAAGAAAATAGTGCAGTTCGTAAACCACCGATGTGAAGATATCCTGTAGGACTTGGAGCGAAACGGGTAACAACCATGAGAGAGCCTTTTGTTTTAATAATGGAATTTTAACCAATAGATAGTTAAAGGTAGTTAAATCAAAAAGTTATTTGAAGCCCATAAAGATTATACCTATTATTTTTGGATTTGAAAACTACAGGTTTAACAAGAACATCTTTAATTTTATAAGGTTTTGTAAAGAGCCATGCAAATCCAGCCCCAATGACTGCTCCAGCAACTACATCACTCACATAGTGCTTGTCGGCTTGGACACGACTGTAACCTACGAAAATAGCTCCAAGATAAGGTACGATAGCATATTTGAACCCATATCTGAAGTGGATAAACGATGCCCCTTGAAATGATGCCGATGTATGTCCTGAGGGAAAAGACTGAGTATTAGAACCATCAGGGCGTGTACGATCTACAGTGTGTTTAAGGATCTGAGTTGTTGCAAATGTAGCACCAAAAGATTTATAGAACTCTATCTGACCTTCAGTGTCATCTGTGATAAGCGTAGTTGACCATGCACTCAGCGGTATGAGTATTTGAATATAGGTGCCTATTTTTTCTATTGTGTCTTGTTGTGAACCAGCAAAAAGGAAAGATTTTAAAAAAAGTAGCATAAAAAGTGATTTTTTGATGGTATTTCCTTGGATTAGACAACAAGCATCTATTATACTTTATGGAAAAATTGTATCATATTTATGTTAGAATACGCCTTCATTAACGGAGATACGAAAAGAATTACCATGAACTCAATAACACACATAGAAAATGCACTTCAAGAACTCGATGATGAAGTACAAAAGATACTTTTAAACTGGGATATCCCCCTCAATGAAAAAGATAATCTTATGCTTCCAATACTTCAACAAAAAAAAGTGCTTGACCAAACTTTAGAAGATTTAACCTACCTCAAAGAGAACCCACCCACACCTAACCAAGCATGTGGCATCTCAAAGTATAGAGAAGATTAAAATCACTTCTCATTAAGCACCCTTACTTTGAGTAAAATCTTTTCTTTGTTTTTAAAAAGAATATCTATTATATAGCTAGCTTTATCTTTTGATCCAAACACTCGAAAACGAGTCACTTCGCCAAATTTATCTACACTAAATTTACTAGAAACATCCAGAGGATAGCTCAATTCTTTGAGAGATTCTAGTCTATATAACTTTGAATTTTTGATGATATATGTAACATAAGGGTTATATTTTCGATGCACAGAGTTTGAAGTTTGCATAAAAACAATATCTATTTGCTTCTCTTGATGTTGAATTTTTACACTCTGAAACTTAGCTACACTAAAATCTAAAAAGAGTGTTTTCTTCTTTAGCTTTAGCTTCTCAAGCTTTTGAACCTCTTTTTTATAAATAAGATTTGATCTATTCAGCGTAGCATAACTTTTATACAAAAAAACCATCATGATGGAGAGGATGGAGATAGATATGAGAAGCTCTATGAGAGTAAATGCTTTATGCGAACTAGTTTTATTACTCATTGCAAGCGTAACCTTAAGAGCGATGTAGAGGTATCGTTCATTTTTAATGTAGTTTTACCTATCAAAAAGATCATATTAGCATTAACTTGTTTTTTAGCATCTCCTGCATCATCTAGTTTGGATGCCTTTGTATCAAGCTTACTCATATCTATACTATCTAGTTTTGTATAGATGATCTTTACCTTTTGACCTTCGAGCCTTTTTCTGAGCTGAAAATCTATTTGAAACCCATTTGTGAGCTTATCAAAGCTAATAGTATTATTTTTAAAACCATAATTTTTCGAGTTGATAAGAAAGGAGGCATATTGCCCTATTTTAGAGTCGATTTTGATTTTTGAAAAAGTGTATGAAGAGTTTCCACTCATCTGGATCAGTGCAGCAATCACTACACTGATAATCATCACAGCAACCATCACTTCTATCAAAGTAAAGGCTCTTCGCATCTCTAAAGCCCTATCCTTATCGCTTCATCAAGTGAGGTCTCACCATCAAGCAACATCTTTGTAAGTTGCACGGAGATAGTCTTGAGACCTTTAGCTTCTAAAGCCACCTTGATAGTATGCTCATCTGTTGTATCTTTGAGCAACTCTTTAACCACATCATTCATCACCAAAAGTTCCCCTATTGAGCGTCGTCCTGAGTACCCTGAGTAGTTACAAACTTTACACCCCTTAGCTTTGTAGATAAGTGCATCAGGGGGTAGGTTATAATCCATTGCAAACTCCTCAGCCAAAATATCCTCCTCTTTGCACTCTTGACAGATAACACGCACAAGTCTTTGAGCTAAAATCCCTAGTAATGAAGAGGAGATGAGAAAAGGTTCTATCCCCATATCTGCCAATCTTGAGATAGTAGCAGATGCGGAGTTGGTATGCAGTGTTGAAAAAACCAAGTGACCAGTCAGTGCAGCTCGCACTGCGATACCCGCTGTCTCTTCATCACGAATCTCCCCTATCATGATCACATCTGGATCTTGACGGAGAATGGAGCGGAGTGCAGATGCAAAGGTAAGCCCTACTTTTTCGTTGACTTGGATTTGGGAAATATTGTCTGATTTGTACTCAACAGGATCTTCAACAGTGATGAGATTTTTCTCTGGACTTTCTACTTCGCGTAAAAATGAGTGCAAAGAGGTTGTCTTACCACTCCCTGTCGGTCCAGTCACTAAGATGATACCGTGCGATGCACGAAGTAATTTTTTGACATCACCTATGAGGAGTTCATCAAAACCAAGCTCATTTATCTGAGGGATTTGTGAACTTTGCATGAGAAGCCTCATAACAATACGCTCTCCATAAAAAGTTGGCAAGACTGAAACACGGATATCGAGTGTTTGTCCAGAGATTTTTATCTGCGTTCGTCCATCTTGAGGGATCCGTTTTTCTGAGATGTCAAGATTTGAGATAACTTTGATACGGGAGATGATGAGATTTACTACTTTTTTCTCTAGGTCAGCATTTTTAGTGAGCATACCATCTATGCGAAACCGTACCTCACCTTTTTTCTCTCCCACCTCTATGTGAATATCTGATGCTCTTTTTTTGATGGCTTGATAAAACAAGGCATTGACAAACTTGATGATAGGTGCAGACTCTTCACTTGTGAGGATGTCTGAGCTGACCCGTAAAAAGTCTGTCAAAGAGAGATCTTCGTCATCTTCTTTGTTCGAGTCCTCTTGCATTGTCTCTATAGCTTTATCTGTTTTGAGTTCTAAGTAACGGTTGTAAAGTCTCTCATAAGAGTCTTCATCAAGCATCTTCAGTGGATACTGGGTTTTAAGTTTTGTGTAAAAATTACTCGCTTCTACTAAGTACCTCTCACATAGAAGTGCTGTAGTCTCACCCTCTATCTCCGCAAATAGTAAGTAGTTTTTACTTAGCAGTTCATTACTAAAATCTTCTATCTCACTTGGTTCAAGATGTGGATTGTGAAGTTGTTCTAACTTTAGCATTATTCTTCTTCACTCTCTTCATCTAAAAATCCATCTTGTTGCGTATCTTGTCTTTCTATGCCCATATTATTGAGTTTCTCATCTTCTTTTTTGAATAATGTATTTACCTGACCATTTGTTTCAATTCTTTTAAATACTTCTTTATTATACTGCTGTTGTAAACGAGAAAGCTTCCCTAAATCTTGTTGTAGCTTTGAGAGTTTTTCACTTTTTTCTATAACATAAGGTGTCAAAATAACGACTAAGCTATCCTCTTCTGCAGACACTGATTTCGATGAAAAAAGCCAATCACCTATCCACCAGATATCTCCAAGAAAAGGCACTTTAGTAACTGACTCCAAATCATAGGTTTTTACAAGACCACCAATGATGATGCTCTCAGCATGGCGAAGGATAGCCTGTGTTTTTACCTTTTGCTTTGAAGTCACTGGTTGTCCTGAAATATTGTTGCTTCCATCATCAAGCAAATTTTCTAAAGTAGTTTCGATATCAAGAGTTACCTTATCATTCGATGATACACGAGGTTTGATACTTAAAGTAAGCCCAACATCTTTTCTTTTGTAAGATTTTGTTACACCTGGTATCGAACTGGTTGAAGAGGTCACACTTCCTGTTGAGATAGATATAGTTTTACCTACATAGATAGAAGATTCTTTATTGTTCACACAAAGGATAGATGGATTTGAGATAGATTTGCTAGCACCTTTTTGTTCCAAAAACTCTAAGGCAGCACCTAAAGCAAAATTAGCACCACTCGCCTTAAAAAGAGCGGAAGAGGGAAGAGTTCCTCCAAAACTTCCTGCTAGGGTATAAAGACCACCATTTGAAAGGCCTCCACCATCGAAACCATACTTCACACCAATCGCTTTAGAATTCTTTTTATTTATCTCTATAATGCGTGCTTGGACATAGACTTGATATTTCTCTTTATCAAGCTCATCTATAACCATCTTTACCCCTTTGAGAACTTGTGGCACGCCTATGGCAATGATGGCATTTATCTCCTCAGATGCACTAACATTTGGCTTCATGCTTGGATCTGCAAAGGTTTGTTTGGAGATAATATCATTGAGTGAAGCTAAGACAGATTTAGCATCAGAATTTTTTAATGAATAGATTTTTATCCCATTACTTGCAGCTGATTCTACATCTAAAGTTTTGATAAGAAGTTTTAATTTATCTACATTCTCTTGAACCCCTACAAGAACGACTGAGTTTGTATTTTCATCAAGGACAATATTGACCTTTTGTCCAGCTACTTTTTCATTGAAAAGTGTTTTTGAGATAGCCTGAAGTTTAAGTTGGATTTTTTTTACTTCTGCATTTGAGATATGGATAGTTTCCACAATAGCTTTGTTATTTGTATCTATATCTTTGATCACTCTTTTGATCGTCTCAATATTTGCTGGATAATCTGTAACAATCATAAGATTTGACTCTTTCATCGTCATAAGTTTGGCTGTTTTTGAGATGAGATAACGAATCTTTGCAGCGACTATATCTACATTTTCACCCTTTACTTTAATGATTTGAGTGACCATAAGAGTACCTCTAGCTCGTTTACCACGAGTGAGGACTTTTGCATTATACTTTGAAGCATCTACAGAACGAACTACTTCTAAGATAGAACCTTTTTGTATGAGGGTATAACCTTTAGACTCCAATACAGAGACAAGGATACCGAGCACCTCTGTATCATAGATAGGTGCTGTACTCACGAGGTCAACTGTTCCATTTATCTTATGCGTTATCAGTATATTTTTATTGGTGATTTTAGATATTAGTTTGATAAAATCATTTATCTGTAAATTTGAAAATTTTACATTCACCTTTTGTTTCGCTTCAAGATTTGCCATTAAAAGCAAAGCTATAATCAGTAGTTTAATTAATCTCATATACTATCTCCTTCTCAACTCCATTACGGATAATTACAATTTGTACCACATCTAGCTTGTCTATCTTTGTGTAGATATTGAGTGCATCTCTATAAGACTTCAATTCTACATTGTTAGCCTTAACTATAAGGTCTCCTCTTTTGAGTCCCATCGTTGCGAACTTTGAATTGGGTGCTATTCTTGTGACTTTAAAACCTTTTATCTTATTACCATCTTTAACCTCACGGATAGATATCTCTTTCCAAATCTGTTTTGGATGCTTTGCATAGTAAGCGATATCACCTCTTGTCACAACTTTTTGGCTTATAGGTTCATCATCACTCACGCTCCGTTTTTGTTTACTTTGTTGCACCGTAGAAGCCATTTTTTTTATATCCTCTAGCATTAAAGTAAAGCGAGTACCATCTTTTGTAAATATAGCACTATTATTTTGTATCTCTTTAAGTTTGTAGCCAGAAAAAACCTCACCAACACTCAGTATAGTTGTCTTTTTCGGTGTAGCCTTGAGTGCAACTATGATAAAACCACTAGTCCTAGTTCCATAAAGCCCTTTAAGTACCATATTTGTGATAGATATGCCACCATCTAAAGTGCTAACTTGCTTCACTTGGGCTTTTTTTACTTGAGAGGTTAACATATTTTTAAAATCAACTCGTTGATATTTTGGTTGAAAATTTGGTTTAATATGCAAACTTACCCCCTCGCTTGGTAAAAACCACATCAGAACCAAAGAGAAAGTCTTGGCTATCAACACCAAGATTAATAGCAAACTAGCGATACTAAGAAGCTTAGAATTTGAAAGTTTTATCATAAGTGTAAGCCCCCTCTTTAGATTTTTTGAGATTTTTTAAAGTCTGTCCATACGATGCAAGCATCTTTTTAGAAGGGTGTAATTCTACATGCAAGACCCCATCTAGCAGCCCAAAACTCAAACCTGCATCGCCAAACTCACCTATTGCAGTAGCCACTAGATGCAGTGGGTCAAAAACACTATATGTAAGGGAGATGCTTTGTATCTCTGTAGGAACCATTGTAGCAGCAACACTTGCTAAACTAACACCTGTTAAAATTACACTATTATATACTCCAAAAACTTTTACATCGATCTCTTTTATCTTAGCACTCTGTATAGATTTCAGATTGACACTTGCATCATTTATGCTTAAACTCAAACCATTATCACTCAGCACTTCATCATTGATGACCACACCTTGTTCTTTGAGTTTACTTTCTAAAAGATAGTAGAGATTTACCTTTGGTGTAAAGTAGATCAAAACAGTGAAAAAGAAGAGCGTATAAGCAAAAAATTTGAGCATCTTTCTTACCATTTTATCTCCATTTTAAAACTTGCTTTATTTTCACTTAGTTTTCTAATCTCAAAAGAGTCAATATTAAACGGTGAGTTAAGTATCTTCGCCATCAAAAAATCAAGTGTTGTTTTGTCAAGTGTCTCTGCACTAATTTTTGCCCTACTCTTTTTGTAGGAAGCGACAATTCCAGCATTTCTAAGCACATTTTGGGCAAGGATACGCTTGAGTTTCATCTGCATATTTTTTTGACTTGCATAGAGTTTTTTCAGCTCACTCAACTCTACTGCTAGTTTTGCTGTTTTATCATAAGATGCTTCTGCCTCATACAACTCACTCTTAGAAGAGTTTAACTCAAACACAGATAAAGCAAGAACAACCAACAAAAGTAAACCTACATATAAGGGATTGATACGGTTCATAGGATTACCTTCAATATCTTGTTCTTATAACTTATCTTTTGGATATTTTTCTTTTGCAACTCTTTTGAGAAATTCATTCTTAGCTTTGTTTGGTTTGTATGAATCTTCGTATATTTTTTCAAAAGTGCTTTGTTTTGAAATATGGTTGGCTTTAACTTATACTTTCTAAAGAGTTCAGAACTCTGTAACTGCATCTTTTGTATATCTTGCTTGAGGATGAACAACTCCACCCAAGTGAGTAAGATAAACAAACCTAAAATCACACTAATCTTGATCAGACTAGAACTATCTACAATATGCCCAAACTGGGCAAGGATAATTTTATGTTTTGAGAGCTTAATATCCTCAAGGTTTAACGCTCCGCTCTCCTCTATCCAACAACATGGTACAAGAGTAACAATCCCATCTTTGACATAGATGCTCTGCATCTCATTTATCTTCGTAGCACCCTGTAAGTTATGGAGTTCACTCTGTGCAAAATGGACAGAACCAATATTTGATGAGGGTATGCCCTGCTTCGTGAGAAGCTCCAAGATGCTCTTGTCCTCATAGGCAAAGATAAAAAACTCCCCCTCCTCTGATGCTTTATAGACACTATAATTGTAGTTTCCCTCAGGTAGAACATCTTCAAACAGAGACTCTAAAAGTTTTTTTGCCTCCCTTGCATACTTGAGCGGTAAAATTACTTTTTTTACCCAATACAGAGATGGAGAGAGGATAATATTTAACTTTTCATCACTCACCACCAACTCTGTATGAGGGTCTAAAAAAACAGTTTTTTTATCTTGATTAAATCTCATAAGAAAAATTATACCCTATTGTATTTTTTATGTCGTATTCAAATGCTATCTTAGCACTTGATTTGTTCTGCGTTATCTCCACTTGCACATCTAAAAACATCTGTGGTTCATAACTTGTTTGGAAGTTTGAAAGCATACTCAACTCATCCTTATTTAGAGGTACTTTATTGCTTATAGAGTAAGATCCTTCGCCCAGCACTAACTCTTTAGCTCTCAACGCATTAACATTAAGCATCAACTCCCAGACATCCTGTGTTGCATGATTTAAGTCTATAAGATACTTACCTTTTGTATCTTTAGCATAATAAAATAAGTTCTCAAAATTTATCCGTGAAATTGCATTATCATAAAAACTATTTTTATAAAACTCATTGAACTCATCAAGATGTTTTTTACTCACAATATAATCTCGAAAGAGCATCTTTTTTGTATTAAATATATTGCTATTATACGATAAATCTGCTTTGACTCCACCTAAGCCATCTAAAAGGATGTCAACATAGGTGTTATTGAGTTGTTTTCTTGCAAAATATTCTCGCAAGAGATTTACTCTTGGCAAATCAATCTTTTTTGAATTTGCTTTCATAAGTGTAACGGGATTGAACTTGGATCTTGCACTTTTTATCTCTATGGTTACTGTGATTCCAGAGGACTCAAAAGGGATAAATGAGCTTTGTGCCAAAAAGACATTAAAAGCTTTTCCACTTTTATCTTTGGCTACAAATTGTAAATCTTTTGACTTTTTAAGTAGGCTTAAAACATCATGCAAAATAATATCACTTTGGAATAAAAAGTTTTCATCAGACAAACTCTTTTGAGCTCGTTTTGTGTAGCTTAAACCTACCCCAATGCTAAGGGTTATCGCCATGATAAACATCAGTGTTATAAGCAGTGCTATCCCTTTTTTCATCCTTTTTACTTAGCTGATACTCATAGAGAAGATAGGAAGAAGCATAGCTGCTACAATGAAACCTATGCTTCCCCCAACAAAGAGCATCAAAGAGGGTTCAAGTAAGGTAAGGAGCGTAGCTATCTTGTCTCGATTTTCTTCAAAATAGAGTTCACTTGTGTTTGTAAGTACATTTTGAAGCTGAGAGGTCTCTTCTCCGAGTGCGATTGACTGGATGAAAGCATTGTCAATTTTGATTGGAGAGGCATTGAGTGCGGCAGAAAGAAGTTTTCCCTCAACGACTCTTTTTGATGCACCAACAAAAAGCTCTTTAAGAACGAGGTTGTTTAAAATGTTTGCACTAAGGTTGATAGTCTGGACAAAAGGGACACCCGAGCGAACAAGTAAAGAAGCGATGTAAGCAAAACGCGCTAACTCACTCTTTTGGATAATCTCTCCAAAAAGTGGTAATTTCAGAAGAAACTTATGCACCCCATACGCAAAAATATGACTGTTTTTCATCATAAACACAAACAAAGATACGATAACAACTAAAAAAAATAATATAGTTGTAAAATACTCACTAAAGAAATCCCCCAACGCTATGACAAAGATGGTAGGGGCAGGTAGTTTTTGATCCATAGATTCAAAGATACCTGTGATCTGAGGGACTACAAAAGTAAGCATAAATGCTATCATAAGTAAAGATATTACGATCATAAAAGATGGGTATGCAAAAGCACCTTTTATCTCTTTATTGATATCTTCTTGCTCTTTTAAGAAGCGAGACAACTCTAAAAGAACTTCATCTAAGATGCCACCATTTTCACTTACTTTGATGCTCTGTATAAAAAAAGGTGGAAGTTCTACAATCTCTTGAGACTCTAAGGCTGTAAAAAAGTTTTTCCCTTCATCAAGGTGGGTACTCACAGTTGTGAGAAAAAGTTTCATCTTTTTGTTGGATTCATAATGTGTTTGAACTATCTTTATAGCTGAGACTATGGTGATACCTGAACGAATATACATAGAGAGTTCACGAGAGAGCGATGCTAACTCTTTTGGTGGGATTTTATATTTTCTCGAAAAATTAATATTTGCAAAGAGTGAGGGTTTTTCCTCTTCTATACTTTGGATGATGATAGAGTTTGCTTTGAGTTTTGATTTGGCTTCACTGAGATTTGTCGCTTCTATCTTATCGCGAACATTTTTACCAAACTCATTGATCCCCTTGTACTTAAATATCACTGTATGACCTCATTGATGAGTTTTTGTTTTGCATCCATCATCTCAGAGGTAGATGCATAGACTTTTGTAGGTTCAAAATAGGTTGTAAAGTCATACACTTTATCCTTATACTCCACAACCACTTGATCACTTACCCCTTGTTTATCGACAGCTAAGGAGAAGCAAATATCTTGCGATACATTTTCTTTGTTAAAATAAACTGCTTGTTGAATCTCATTAAACCCAGTATTGGGATTAAAATGATACACCTTAACACTAGGGTCAATAAACTCTTCAAACAACTTACTAGCATTTGTATCCAAGACGCCATCCACCTGCACAAAACAACTATCGCAATTATCTAAACAGATGAGCTTTACCTCTTTGTCATGCTTGATATCTCCAAGGTTACGCTCCAAAGTTAAAAGCGTTGGTTTTATTTTGCCCTCTTTTATATTTTGAAAATTACTCACAGCTAAAGTATAAACAACACCAACGATAAGCACTACAATGAGAAGTTCCATCAAAGAAAAGGCATGTTTATTTTTGCCCTGAAAAGAAGACATCTCCGCTATTTACACTCACTCATCTTGATATCTTTAGACTCTTTAGTGCCACCCTCTTTTCTATCAGCACCAAGAGAGATGATCTCAATAGTACCTTCATCATTGATATAGATAAACTCATCACCCCATGAATCTTTTGGCATTTTATTGTCTTTAAGATAACCATTTGAAGAGTAGTTTGGGTATTTCTCCTCATCAGGATTTTTTACAAGAGCGGCTAAACCCTCTTCCGTAGATGGGTACAATGAGTTGTTGAGTTTAAACATATCAAGTGCACCATTGTAGAGTGATTTCATCTGCACACAGACCAGATCCCTTTTTGCTTCTTCACCTTTTCCCGTTAAAGCTGGCATAACCATCGCTGCTAAAAGCCCTAAAATGACAATAACTATCATTAACTCGATGAGAGAAAAACCTGACTTGTTTCTTTTATTTTGCATGAAAAACACCTTTTAATTTATATTTTATTATTATAGTGGAAAAAGATTAAATTTTAGATATGAGATTGAAAAAAGGAAGACTCCCCTCCAGATACCTGCGGCACATAACTAAATAAGGTGTGCTGCTGTATTCCTACCCTGACACATTGTCTTAAGTAACCATTGCACAGGTCTAAAGAGAAGCGATGAAATTATAGCAAATAAAACTTAATTATTGTTTTACTAAGATTTTAGAGTAGAGATTGCTGTTTCTATGGCATCAAAATAAGCAAGATAATCAAAATTTGTTTTTTTATCTGTAGCAGCAAATTCCATCTCTTTTGACATCTCATAGACTTCGTTGAACTTTAGATTTCCTGCACTCCCTTTGATAAAGTGTGCATAGCGATGGATAGAGTCAAAATCGTTGACTTCGATAGCCTCTTTAAGACTTAGTATTGCAGGTTGACTCTCTTGGAGAAAACTTTCTATAAGTATTGGGATATGTTTTATGCTTAGCCCTATACTAGCTGCCATCTCTTCATGACTTATACTAGAATAATCTGCTTTTAAAATTGGCATATGGTATTGCTCCTATTATTATGTCATAATTCTATCATAAATTTAAAAGAAAAAAAATGACATATATCATAACTGCAACAAAATCAGAAGCACAAGCATTTATAGAAAAGTATAAACTAGATGCCTCAAAGTCCAATACTTTATATTCTGTAATTATAAGTGGTATTGGTACTAAAAATATGTACAATACGATGAAGATTTTATCCGCACAACTCAAAGAAAACGATACCCTTGTTAATGTAGGAATCTGCGGGGCATCAGATGCTTTTGATATTGGTGAGTTATTGCAGGTAGATACTGCTACACAGTGCATCAATGGAACTCAAAAAATTCTCACTTGTGTAGATGAAGCTCTTGAACATACAAACCTTTATGATGCTGTAGATATGGAATCATATGGTTTTAGCCAAGCAAGTCAAGGGTTTAAAAATAGTTATATTTTTAAAGTTGTAAGCGATCACTTTGAACCCTCAAAAGTGACAAAAGACAAAACAAAAAAACTTATCTACTCTCAGATAGATACAATAATGGAGATTCTCAATGGATAAAGCGGTAGTAACTGGCTCAAGTAGTGGCATAGGAAAAGCAATCACTCAGAGGCTTTTGAACCTAGGGTGGGAAGTAATTGGCATAAGTAGAATGGTAAGCATAAAAGAGCTATCCGTAAAAAACTTCACTGCGATCCAAGCAGATCTTTCTCAAGAAAAAGGCACATTTCAAGCCATAGAAAAACTCAGAGGTGAAGAGATTAAGCTTTTGGTAAACTGTGCAGGTTTTGGTGTCTTTGAACCCCATGAAGAGCTTAAGGCATCAACTATCACTCAGATGATTTTTTTAAACCTCACTACCCCCCTACTCCTTGCCAATGCCCTACTTCGTTCACTCAAAAAAAATGATGGTTATCTCATCAACATCAACTCCATCGAGGCACTTAGAGCATCAAAGTTTGCAGGGGTCTACAGTGCAACAAAATCAGGTCTTAAAGCCTTTGGGGATTCACTTTTTGAAGAGACGCGTAAAACCAATCTTAGTGTTACAAATATCAATCCAGACATGACACAGACTAATTTTTATGATGCACTAAGATTTGATGTGAGTGAAAAGGAAAATGAAAAACTACTTGCATCTGACATAGCAGATGCTCTTGAGCACATACTCAGTATGAGAAAAGGTGCAGTTGTAAGTGAATATACAATCCGCTCTTTAAATTTTGGAATCAAAAAGGGATGAATTTTTTGAATGCGTAGCGTCTAAAAAATCTTTTGTTTTTTTAATTTTACTCATAGATTCAGCTGTTTCTTCTTTGAGTGTCATCATTAACTTGTTAGCTTCTTTTAACAAAGATGCCGCTGATTGCATATCTTCCATCTTCTCGTACATCGGCATACACTCAACCAATCTATCTATCTCATTAGTGTTTTTTTCAATGATTGCAATTTGTAATTCTTTAAGCCACATTTGTTGTTTCTCTCCATGCTTCTAGGAGTCCTTTAAAGACACCACTTACTTCATCAAGTTTTGCGATATCTTCATCTACTATAGCTTCTGTAAGAAGTTTAATCTCGTATTGGTAAAGACCATCTAAATACTCAGCGACCTCTCCTTGTCTTATATCTAATATTGACAACAATTCGGTAACGATAGCAATAGAACGATTTATCCAGTAAACTTTTTTTTCAATATTTGAATCTTTTATCGATTTTTTTGCTTGTGCATTAAAACGAAGAACCCCTTCATACAGCATCTCAATAAGTTTAGTTGGTGACTCAATACCTATATTGTTTTGAGCGTAAGTATCATGTGCTAAGTTGCCATACATTTTAGATCCTTTTATATCACTGTTTGATTCTTTCATTGGGTGTATATCGGCATGCATATTATTTTCTTTAGCATATTGCAATAAAAAATTTATGGAACAAAAGTTGTTTAAAGTTTATCAACAAATTACCGATATAATAAGATAATATAGTAAGAAAGGATTTTTTATGGGTGGAAGTATAAGCTCACTCGGTCTAGGCTCTGGAATGTTAAACTCTGATGTGATCGATAAACTTAAAAAAGCAGATACCGACAGGATCATAAAGCCGATAAAAACAAAAATAAAAACAAATGAACAAGCTCAAAAGGCAGAAAAACTTTTAGCATCTCTCATGAAAAGCTTCAAAGCAAGTGCATCGGCACTGAGCTATGATACCATCTTCGACAAGGTTACGGTAAACTCTAGCGGTCAGGCTAATGTAAAAGTTGACACTGGAGCAAATGTAAAATCATTTACAATTGAGACAAAAACTTTAGCAAAAAAAGATATTACAAGTTTTGGTGAATTTAGTGGCAAAACTAGCCCCCTAGCAGCCAGTGGGCAAAGTGGTGTTCTCAATCTAAGCATCGATGGGGTCACACACAAGATCAAATATGATGACACCACTACGCTTACGGCACTTGCACAATCTATCACAGATGATGCAAACAGCACAATATCTGCTTCTATCTTAGAAAAAAGTGCTGGGAAATACTCACTTATACTCTCCTCAGTCAAAACAGGAGCCAGCCAAGCTATAACTATAAGAGATACAGATGACGGGACAAATGGTTCTGGTTCATTAGATGGACATTTTGATGCTTATAATGCGACGAACAATCTTGATGGTTACAAAGTTGTTCAAGCACCTACTGATGCAGAGTTTCTTTACAATGGTATTGATGTCAAGAGAAGCTCTAATGAGATAAGTGACCTTATCTTAGGTGTTCACATTACACTAAAAGCCAAAGGTGATATCTCAAAAATCACGATCAAACAAGATACGACGGGCTTAACAGATGCGTTAGATCTGTTTGTAAAGAGTTACAATGATCTTGTACAAAACCTTGATGATATGACTGGAAAAGATAAACAAACTGGTGCAGTAGGTGTCTTCAACGGAGATAGTTTTGTTCGAGGTATCAAAAATGACCTCAACAGTGTAATCACTAGCATCAATAAAGACAATAACTCTCTTGTGGACTATGGTATAGAGATTGACAGACATGGAATAATGAGTTTTGATAAGTCCGCTTTTGAGAGTAAGTTAACTGCTAACCCAGACTCTGTAAAAGCTCTCTTTACTGGTAGCATAGATGCAAATGGCAATAATGTACCAGGCTGGTTTACAAATATAGATAATAAACTCAATCAATATACAGGTTACAACAAGCAAATAAGTAACTTTTCTAAAGACTTGAAAAAGCAAGGTACAAACTTAGAAACTAACCTTACAAAAGCCCAAGCTTCACTTGATGACCGTTATGAAATCATGAAAAAAAGGTTTGCCTCTTATGATGGGCTTATTGGTAAAATCAAAGCTAAATTTTCTTCTTTACAGACAACCATCAATGCTCAAAATTCTAAAAAGTGATGGTTCTTAAGCTAGAGGACATACTCTCTCATATACTCTTCAGCTATAGCCCAGTCAATCTCTTCATCTATATCTATGTTATTGTAATCTTGCATCTCATAAAAACTTATCTTACCGCTGAGACGATTTTTATCTCGTAAAATATTCCCTACACTATTGATATAAAATGCACCATTTTCAAGCAAGACCCCATTAAAATCTTGACGACGGGGACGGTTCTTAAAATCATAATTGATGGGCAAAGCATCATCTCCCCAAAAGAATTTTTTCTCTCTCACTACACTCAGTAAAGAGTCTGTCTTATCCTCTTTGAGTTTGATGATAGCCTTGGTAATATCTTTAAAAGTTGTTGTTGGAGAAGTAGCTTGGACTAACAAGAACTTATCTTCATCTTTGAAATTGTACTTCGATAAAAACTCTAACATTACATCTTCTGTTGATGATTCATCTTGAGCATTTTCTTTGTCGCGTTTATAAAGATGCACTTTTTTAAAAGAAAACCCCTTTACCGTATCTAGTATCTCATCACAATCACTAGCAACATAAACCTCATCAATAAGATGAGATTTTTCTAATGCTAACAAACTCCAATAGATCAAAGGTTTTGAACAAAACTCTTTGATGTTTTTAAAACGGATAGACTTACTTCCACAACGAGCAGGGACAAAAGCTATATTCATAGAGCATCCTTAGATACCATTGCGATGATGGTATCGGTAGCACCGATAGATGCTAACTGTGCCTCATATGCAGAGTTTAATGCATCAGAGTCAAGAAACTTACCCCATTTTGTATGCCCACCTGCTCTGTTTTTTGAGAGCCAGTAGAGATGATTTGAGAGGGGGTATCTTTGGATATGTTTGATAAAATCAACCTTTAAAGATGCTTTTTTTGCTAAGAGTGAAAGTGTATGTTGATTGTAAAGATAAAGATGGCAACTCCAGTATGTAAACTTTGAAAATGCCTCGTTTTCATAGAGACTCAGGAGTGCATCTTGTGAGTTTGGAACTTCTAAGATAATTTTCCCACCATCACTCAAAAGTGTAGCCATCTTTTTTAAAATGACCTCTGGATTTTTAAGATGCTCTATCACATGAAAAGCAGTAATATAATCAAACTTTTTATCAATACTCTCCAAATCATCATAAAGTGCTAATCCCTTGGCTTCATAGTGAGGGATAACTGCTTTTTCTAACTCTACACCCACCACCTCTTTAGCGACCTCTCGTGCTCGAAGCAAAAAACCACCATTACCACTTCCAAAATCTAAAACTGACCTGTTTGTTATCATCGACTCCATAAACTCAAAGCGTCTCTCATCATCGGCTTTGGTATCATTTTGCCACTTGAGAAAGTCAACTTCTTTGTGCATATTTGAGCTTTCATAAAACTCCTCATCTATATGATCTACACTTGAGAGATAGACAAGGGAGCACTCCTCACACTCTAAGATTTTAAGCTCTTTTGCATCACGAACCTCACCCTCTCTATATTTAAACCTATCACTTGAACAAAGTTTACAGCTCATGTTTCACATTCCTTTTCAAATCAGCTTCGACCATTATCTTACATATCTCTTCCAGTGAAGTTTTTGCTTGCCAGCCTAATCTCTCTTGAATCTTTTTAGGATTCCCTATCAAGAGTTCCTTCTCTAAAGGTCTATAAAAGATAGGATTTACTTCTAATACCACTTTTCCTGTTTTTACATCTCTTGCAAACTCATTCTCACCACTGCCACTAAATTCCAACTCTATATCAACAGCCTTAAAAGCCATTATGACAAAGTCCCTTACAGTTTGCACCCTATTTGTTGCCAAGATATATGTCTGGGGGACTTCCTCTTGCATCATCAAGTGCATTGCCTGAGCATACTCCTGTGCATAGCCCCAGTCACGCTTGGCATCTAAGTTGCCAAGTTTTAAAACATCCAATTGCCCTAGTTTAATTTTAGCGACACTGCTCGTTATCTTCCTCGTTACAAACGCTTCACCCCTTAGTGGTGATTCATGATTGTAAAGGATCCCGATGCAAGCAAAGATACCATAAGTTTCTCTATAATTGATTGTCATCATGTGTGCAAAAGCTTTTGAGACACCATAAGGGTTTCTAGGGTAAAACTTTGTCTCTTCTGTTTGTGGATATATGTGGGTTTTCCCAAATATCTCAGAAGAGGAAGCTTGAAACAGTTTTATATTTGTATCTACATACCGGATAGCTTCGAGTATATGCAACACACCCAAACCAGTAGCACCAACAGTCTCTACAGGCTCCTCAAAAGATTTTGGAACATGACTCTGTGCAGCTAAATTATATACCTCATCAGGTTTGAGTGACTTGAACATATCCATCGTAGCATCCAAATCAAGCAAATCATACTCTAGCAATTCCAAATGGGGATGATGCTCTACTCCTAACTCTTGGAGCCGCCAAAAGCTAAGATCGTTTTCTTTTTTGTATGTCCCATACACCTTATAATTTTTACTAAGCAATAGCTTTGCCAAATAAGCGGCATCTTGACC
>JALUXP010000057.1 GCA_027013295.1 Sulfurimonas sp. | reverse complement strand
TGTATGCCCCTGCTATCTCTGCTCCAATTACATCCGTAGATGTATATGCTTTGATAAAATCAGGAAATAATCGTGCTATTTCAGATGACAATTCTTCATTACTTGAGTTTACTACCAATGCAGTAGGCAAAGAGCGTATAACTTCTGAGGCAAAAGATGGGCCTGATAAAAAAGCAATATGAGTATTTGGAATGTATTTTTGATATATCTCATTTAAAAAACGCCCCGTGGATGCCTCGATGCCTTTAGATGCAACTAACACTTTTTGTCCAGTAAAGTGAAAATTTTTCTCTAACCAAGATGATATTTGTTGTGCGGGGACAGTGATAATAATATACTCACACTCAAGAACCTTTCCTAAAGAGACAAAATTTTTCAAATCTCTTCGTGTTCTTGATGTTATAAAGACCTCATTCTTTTGTGCAAATGCAAAAGCTAAAGCACTGCCCCATTTACCTGCACCTATTATTCCAATAGACATCATTCGCCACCTATGCTTCGTTTAAAATTTTGTAAATCTAACTCGTAACCAGCTACGATTAATACATCTCCGCTTTTAAGATAATTATGTTTTGTTTTTGAAGTATAAATAAACTCATGGGAATCATCTTCATGCACAATAGTCAACACTAAGACACCATACTTCCTGCTCCAATCTATCTCAGCAGGATACAGACCAGTAAAAGCATCTACACTTTTAAGAGTAACTTGTACAATTTTGAGGTTAGATTCTTCATATAAAATGTTATGTAGAACTTCGGTTATAATAGGTTTCTTAAGCATATCAGTTATGATATTTGCTGTAGTTTCTACAATAGGGATAACCTTTGATGCTCCTGCCATTTTTAACTTATTGGCATCTTCATTGTTCTTGGCTAAAGCGATGATAGTTACATCTTTAAAACTTGAACGCAAAGATATTGTCAAAAAGATATTTTTTGCCTCATCATTGATAGCACAAAATATGATTGAACTATCCATATCGTACTTTTCACTTAGCTCATCCCAATCTTCACTAAGGTCAAATTCTTCAAGATTAAATGGAGAATTATGATCTTTCTCGATCTCTTCTAAACTAAAAAGAGTTATGCTATTGTACTTATGTGTTACATTTTTAGCGATCTCATGCCCATATTCATTATTGCCAAAAACAAGTGCGCTACTGATATTCATTTTCCCACCTATTTAGTAGATAAAAATTTTGTAAACTCTTTTATAAACATATAATTACCTATTACAAGAAGATAATCACCTGCCTCTAAAAGTGTACTCTCTATTGGATTAAAGAAAAATCTTTTATTCTTCTTTTTATATACCCCAAGTAAAACTACTCTATATTTTATATTTTGAAGATCTTTTAAAGTTGAAATAGTTTGAGAGATTCTCTCCGTTACAACTATCTCATGCATTACAATATTTGTATATTCCGAACGAATAGTATAGATAGCTTCAAAAGCAACAGGTTGCCCTACATATTCTCGTGCAATTAAACCAACAAACTCTTTATCATAGAGTATCTCGTTTACACCAGAGTTTGTAAGTTTATTTCTATGTACTTTATTCATCAACAAAGACATAATTTTCACATCTTTATCGATAGAACGCACAGTTAATGCTGTATAAACATTTGCAACATCATCTTCTTGTAAACATAAGATAGCTTTAACTTGTGTAGATAAATTTATATTTAATTTTTTGTAGCTTTCCATGTTTCCAGGATTATAATTAAGAGCATGAAGGGAGTCTTTTTTTGCATCTTCAATTCGTTTTGGCGAACTGTCAATAACAAGAACATTTAAATTATCTTTTAGAAGTTTTTTTGCGACTTCTCTTGCTATGTTTTCATACCCACATATAAGATAAATTTGATTTAATTTCATAATATCTTGGATAGTTTTTGATTCTTTAATATCTTCTATTTTTTCTGTGAAAGCTGAGACAAAAAGGGAAGTGGTAAAGGCAAGAACAGCTATCCCAGCAAATATAACAAGTATTGCAACAAATTGCCCCTCAGGACTTACAGCCACTACATCACCATACCCAACTGTAGATATAGTAACTATAGACCAGTAAAAGGCTTCATAAAGGGTATCGATAGGGGATGAAGGGTTGGTAGCTTCCATCACATAAATAAGGACTGAGGAGACAAAAACAACAATAGATGCAAACATGCCTAGAGTAAAGAACTCAAAGCGTTTACTCACAAGCACTGAACTAAATGTTTGAAAACTTCTAGTATATCGAAAAAGCTTAAAGACACGAAACAACACAAAAACACGGAGTAATCTTAGCTCGTGAAAAAATGGCACAATTGCTAGAAAATCTATAATCGCTTTTACGGACAATATATATTGTAGTTTATCATGAAAAACTCTTTTGCTAACAAAAAGGATGTCAAAGTCTCGTCCTAAAAGATCACTATATTCATCTTGGTGGATAATAACTTTACTTACACTACTAGAGATCCATAATCTAAGCATATACTCTATAAAAAAAATAAAAGAGATAATGTAACTGTTAAAAGTACCAAGGGCTTCAGGCACATCCCTTTTTACCCCATAGATAAGAATAGAGACACTAGAAAAGATGAGTAACATCATAAAAATATCAAAATACTTTTTATACTGGTACTCATCATTTTCTAAAACATTATAAAAAAATCGTCGTTTTTTTTGATACCCAGCAGATGTTTTTAAAAAGTATGCAAAGTCTACTATGTGGCGAGTCAAAGGGTTCATTAACTAAGCTTTAATTTTAAAATCTCATTAACAGCTTGAGGGTTTGCACTTCCTTTTGAAGCTTTCATAACTTGTCCAACAAAAAAGCCGAAAAGTTTATCTTTTCCACCTTTATACTGCTCCACTTTTTCAGGATTAGCCTCGATGATCTCCTGACACATAGCCTCAATAGCTCCCGTATCCGTTACTTGTTTTAGTCCTAGTGCATCAATGACACCATCAACTTCAAGATTTTCTTCCATCAGTCTATCAAGAACATCTTTAGCAGCTTTCCCACTAATGGTTTGATCATCAATTCTTTTTGCCAAAAAGCCCAGTTTTTTAGCATCTACAGGAGAATTAACAATATTGAATTCACCTTTGAGACGACCTAGAAGTTCGACAGTCAAAAGGGAAGTTGCCGTTTTTGCACTGACCCCCTCTTCACTCATCATCGTCTCAAAAAAGTGTGCCAACTCTACACTAGCTGTGATAACTCCAGCGTTATATTCATTCATCCTATACTCTTTGATAAAGCGTTTCTTTTTAGCATCTGGGAGTTCTGGTATCTGCGAATATCTTTTTAACATCTCATCAGTCACTACCGCTTTTAGCAAGTCAGGCTCAGGAAAATAACGATAATCAGCAGCTTCTTCCTTACCACGCATAGAGCGAGTTTCCTGTTTAACCTGATCAAAAAGACGCGTTTCTTGAGCTACTTCTTTCTCATAAACACCATCTTCCCAAGCTTCACTTTGTCGCCTAACTTCAAGCTCTATCGCTTTTTGGATAAACTTAAATGAGTTGATATTTTTTACCTCTACACGAGTATAAAGTTTCTCATCACCTTTAGGTCGGATAGAGACATTGACATCTACCCGAAAAGAACCCTCTTGCATATTTGCATCACCTATATCTAAATAACGGATGATAGCATGGAGCTTTTTAAGATAAAGTATCGCTTCTTCTGCACTACGCATATCTGGCTCAGATACAATTTCAAGCAATGGTGTTCCAGCACGGTTTAAATCAACTTTAGAGATATCTCCATCATGGATGTTTTTTCCTGCATCTGCTTCTATGTGTGCACGGTTGATACGGATAGTTTTTTGAGTTTTATCTTCAAAATCTATTTGAAGTTTTCCATGTTCAACTACAGGGGTATAAAGCTGAGTAATCTGATATGCAGATGGAGAGTCAGGATAAAAATAGGACTTTCTATCAAAATATGATGTTTTATTGACAGTTGCATTGATGGCAGTTCCAAGCATAATAGACTTATGTAAAACCTCTTTGTTTAAAACAGGTAATGCACCCGGAAGAGCTAAACAAGTTGGACAAGTATTGGTATTTTGTTTGTGATTAAAACTCGTAGGACACGAGCAAAAAAGTTTTGTTTTAGTATTTAACTGTACATGCACTTCAAGACCGATGACTGTTTCAAACATAAATTTCCTTGAATAATTATTATTATTCTATTTTAGCAAAAAGTTGCTTATGTTTTTCTATTTTTCCAAAATCAGAAAGTATTTGTACGATATCTAGGAATATAGGTCTTAGTTATATATCTCTTTAACTCGCCCCACTTCTTTACTCATCAAACGAACTTTAATGCCATGAGGATGTTTCGGTGAATTTGTAAGGATATCTCTTACTATTCCATCAGTTAAGTAACCAGTGTCTTGGTCTTGTTTGAGTACAATAGCAACGCTTTGTCCAGATCTTATATTTTTTCTTAAAGTTCCATCAAGCATCTGAAGTTTTCTCTTCTTGATCTTTGAGAATTTTTTCAAAGAGTTTAGTTTGTTTTTTCATCTCTTGAAGTTTTTGTTTATTGGTTGAAAAAGAGTCTAGAGCTAAGATCATAAACAATGTAACGAAGATATAGCCAAATGTTAAAAAGATAGCTGTAGGAAGACCTAAAAAAAGAAAGCTTCTAAAGGTTATAAGAGCACCAAAAAATACTATAGCTAATGATGCTCCAAGCAAAAAGCTTATTATTCTACTGAATTTATCTTTTTGCATTTTGAAAAGACTACTGTTCAGAGACTACAACTGCACCAGCTATATATACATAAGTGAGCATCATAAAGATAAATGCTTGAAGAAGTGCTCCGAAAGTTAACAATGCAAATGGGATTAAAGGCATAACCCATGGAACTAGCATAAGTATTACGAACAAGAACATATCATCACCTTTAATATTTCCCATGAGACGGAAACTAAGTGATATGATACGAGAGATGTGAGAAACTATCTCGACAGGGAACATCAACCATGCTAACCACCATACTGGACCAGCAAAGTGTTTAAAATAGTTGATAACACCATGTACTTTTATACCTAAAAAATTATAGTATATAAAAACCGTAAGTGCTAATGATAATGTCATGTTAAGACTTGAAGATGGTGCTTCAAAACCAGGAATAATACCGATTAAGTTAGCAATACCAACAAAAAGACCTATAGTCGCGACAAGTGCTACATACTTTTTAGCATGTGATTTCCCCATAACATCTTCACCCATAGCGAGGACACCACTAAGATATGCCTCCATAAGGTTTTGTGTACCTGATGGTACAAGTTTTAAGTTAGATACAGCCATCTTACCCAGTATAACAGCGATAAGAGCAGACAACACCATGTGTGTTACAAAAAGAAAATCATGATTTTCCGATATCAACCCAAAGAAAGTAAAAATCTCCATATATAGACACTCCAATTAAAATAATTGTGGGATTATACCCTCTCTTGGATTAAAGGCTCTTTAATTTTATATGCAACTGCGTAAAACAAGGGGATATAAACGAGATTCAAAATAGTTGCCCAAGCGATACCAAAACCTAAAGAAACAGCCATAGGTTGCAGTATCATCGCTTGTCCTGAAGCAAAAAAGATGAGGGTTGAGAGACCTAAAACTGTGGTGATAGATGTTAACAAGATTGGTCTCAACCTTGTTCTTGCACGGCTCATCAACTCCTCTGTGTCTTTTGCATAACGGATAAAATCAACCATAATGAGTCCATCGTTGACCACTACTCCTGCAAGTCCCACTATCCCTATCATACCAGGCATAGTTAAGTTAATGCCCATAATAATATGCCCTAGATACACGCCCATGAGGACAAGAGGGATAGTGCTAATAACGATGAGTGATTTTTTGATAGAATCAAATAGCCAAACAAGCGTTATAAAAATCAAAAATATTGCAATAAGAGCTGATTGAATCATCTCCTTTTTATTTTTTGCGTTTTCTTTTTCTTCCCCTTTGATATCTACACGATACCCTTCACTTCTTAGTCGTTTAAAGGCTGGCTCAAGTTTTGTCATCACCTCAGAAGAGGTTATAACCTTCTTATCTATAGAGGCAAAAACTGTACGGATTCTTGTACCGTTTTCTTTTTTTAGGGCTACAAAACCTTGCTTATAGATAAAATCACATATATCTTTAAGTGCTACATTTTGCTTTGTTGATGGTACTTGTAGTTCTACAGTATCTATAGATTTAATCATCTCTTTCATATCGCTCTGCACTTTCATACGGATCAGTCCATTTTTGTTGAAAAATTTAGCGTACTCCCCTTTGAGATAATAAGAACGCAATTGTGATGCAATAAGTTCTTCATTGAAACCTAGTTCTTGTCCATAAGCGTTCACCCGTAACTTTAATTCCATCTCACCTATATCTATATCATTGCTTACATTGTTGACACCATGAATTTTTGAGACTTCCTTAGTTAAATAATCAATCCCTTTGATAATATCTTGATTGCCGGTAGCACTTAGACTCACCTCAACATCATGTGCGATAACCCCAGCACCAGGAACATTTACAACCAACTCCTCAAAAAGCGGTTTCCCATCTACTTGCATCTTTTTAAATGGTTTTGTAATCTTTTCTAAGTCTATGGCTATTGCTTTTGCCTCTCGTGTTCTTATGAGAACATTTGGGTCATATTCTAAAGAGAGTATTGGGCTTACATAGGTGTCAAATATATTTGTAGGAGCTCTCTCATGTAACTCTATAAATATCTGAAAAAGGTGTTCACCTATCTCTACATGGTTTTTTGCATCCATTTTAAAACCAATAACACTTGTAATAGAAGATATATCATCTTTAGAAGTTCTCTTTAAGAGTTCCTTCTCAACTAGTGTAACAATCTTTTCTGTATCTTCGAGGTCATTATTGATATTTACTTTTCCATAGACATAGATTTGAGTATTGTCAAAATCTGGAAAAAGCTGAAACTTAGAATGTTTAATGAGCACACCTGTGATGAGTAAAATACTACTCACAATAACGATCAATGAAGTTTTTTTTCTTTTAAATACAAAATGCAAAGCCTTATTGTGCCAAGAGTAAAGTTTATCCCATAGTTTAGAAGTGTAGTCAACCTTTTTCTTCACTCGTAAAAAATCTTTTGCATGTAGAGGGAGAAAATAAAAAGCTTCAAAAAGAGATGAAAGTAAAAGCACTGTAATCATGACAGGGATAATTTTTATAAACATCCCCATCTCTCCACTGAGTAAAAGCATCGGTAAAAAAGCAAAAACTGTAGTAAGCGTAGCTGCTAAAACTGCTGGGAACATCTCTGCCGCACCCACTATAGCAGCTTCTCTCCTCTCCATCCCCTCTTCCATGTGTCTGTATATGTTTTCAGCAACAACGATAGCCTCATCTACAAGCATACCAAGAGCGATCAAAGCCCCAAGAAGTGAGAGCATATTGATACTATCTCCCATCAACTCTGTAGCGATTAAACCTATCATAAAACTCACAGGTATCCCAATAGCAACCACCATAGCTATCCCACGATCTATAAAAATCAACATTGATAAAAAGACAAGCATCAAACCAAAACTAATATTTGCAAATACCGTATTGAGACGATTTTTTATCCAGATAGAGGTATCAGTATAGATTTCGTATTTTAGGTTTGGATGTTTTTGTTCACTAGATTTTAGTATCTCTCTAATCTGCTTTACCAACTCTATGGCATTGCCATCTTTTGATTTTGTAACATTAAGAGAGATATTTCTCATACCATTATAGTGGGAGAGTTCTGCTTCATCACTCAACTCAAAAGAGACATGAGCTATATCGCCTAATCGAACTCGAACTTCACCTATTGTAAGAATGGTATTTTCTAAATCCTCTTGAGTCTTCTCTCCATTGTAGGTTGAGATATAAAGATGAGAGCCTTTTTCTTTGATGACACCTATGGGAAAAATAGAACTTAACTTTTTTAAGGCATTTGTAACAAGTGTAGGTTGCAAACCATAAGCCATAATTTTTTGATTGTTAAGAGTGATCACTAACTCTTCATCAGCATCACCACGAATGGTTATCCTGCTTAGGTCTTTTAATACGCTCAGCTTTCTTTTTAACTCCTCTGCTCGAGCCAATAGTTCTCTCTTATCAAAATCTCCCGCTAAAGCTATAAGCACCAAAGGAAAAGCATGAAGTTTTATCTTAGCTATTGGCTCTGCCATATCTGCTGGTAGATCTTTTTTTGCACTTGCTATGACATCTTTGACATCATTGAGGACCAAGATATTTTCAGATCCTGGTTTAATCTCTGCAATAATAGTAAAAGAACCATTTTTAATGGTAGTTTTAATCACTTCTAGTGCATCAATGTTTTCTAAATCATCTTCAATAGTTTGAACCACCATCTTATCAAGTACATCTGCTGAAGTTCCTACATAAGCACCATTGATAGTGATTTTATCCATATTCATCGGTGGAAATATCTCTTTTGGTATGTTGATATATGCAAAGATAGAAAGCATTGTAATAAAAACAAGAAGAATATGATTTAAAAGTGGTTTATCTATTGCGAATTCTAAAAAGCGTCTTATCATTGTATTTGCTCCAATCTAAGTACCTAAAACAGTGTGTCTAGGATTTGATTTTTATATTTTATTGCTTCTACTGAGGCTTTTATCACTTTATTTTCCTCTTTGAGCGTGTCGTATTCTGATTTTAGTTTTGCTACTTTTCTACTGTTGTAATATATCTGATCTGTAAGATACACTTTTGGAAAGAGTATGCCTAAAACAAGAGTTAAGCCTATGAGAAGATAAAGTAAATATGCTATGTCCAACTTCTTTTTTGGGGCTAATACTTCATCCACTTCTGTGAGGAGTTCATCTTTTGCGTCCATCATCTACCCATCTCAAATACCCGTAATTTTGCACTTCTACTTCTTGGATTTTGTCTCAGTTCATCTTCTTTAGCTGTGATAGGTTTTTTAGTAAGAATTTTACCAAGAGAATGCTCATTACCACAGGTACATCGCATAGCCTCACTCGGACATATACATGACTTTGCCCAAGATGCAAAAGTTTTTTTAACAATCCTATCTTCAAGTGAGTGAAAAGATATGATTGCTATTTTGGCGTTTGGAAGTTGTGCATCTTTTATCGATTGGAGAAGATTTTTAAGCTCTCCTAGCTCATCATTGACCTCTATTCGTATAGCTTGCATAAGCAGCGTAGCTGAGTTTGTATTTTTACCCTTTGGTAGATGAGACTTCAAAGATGCACTTAACTCTTTTGCTGAGTAAAAAGGTCTTTGTTTTACAATCTCTGAGGCAATTTTTTTATAATTTCTTAACTCTCCATACTCTTGGAGTATCTTCTCTAGTTCATGCAAAGAGTATTCATTGATAACTTTTGATGCACTTAAGGAGGAGTCTGTATCCATACGCATATCTAAATTGTCACTTAAAAATGAAAAACCTCTTTGCTTCTCATCTAGTTGCAAAGAGGAGACTCCGATATCTGCTAAAACAAGTTTAATCTTTTTTGGATCTACCTCATTAAGAATATCTTTGATAACTTGAGAAAAGCGTCCCTTTTTTATCTGCACTCTTTCTTTAAAAGGCTCGAGTCTTTTTGTCGAAAATTTTATTGCTGTATTATCTTGATCGATTCCTATGAGTTCAATATTGTCTAATGCATCAAGCATCATTGATGAATGCCCTCCATAACCGAGGGTACAATCAATAACAATTCCATCCTCTATATCTTTAGATATATCAATAACTTCACGATACAAAACAGGTATATGGGGAATATCTTGCACAAAAACTCTTTTTTTTCTATTATTATACATTAAATAAGTAATTGATTAATCTTTATTTTGGAATTTATAGTGTATCATAAGATAAAAAAGATAACTAAATGAAATATATTCTGCTCCTAATTTTTATGACAAACATACACTTATGTGCTGCAACACAAATAGTACTTGGTACTTATTCATCACAAAACTCCGCAAACAAGATTAAACTACAGCTCGATACAGTGATTCAAAAAGATAGTAAATTTAAAAAGTTTCTTTTGAAAAATAGTATAAGAAGTGTTGTGAAACAAAAAGATGGTTTTTTTATTGTAATGCTTGAACCTATCAATGATATAGTGACTCAAAGTACCATCATAAATAGAGTTAATAAATCAAACTTCAAAGGTGCTTATGCCTTAAAGATTGCCCCATCTGCAAAAGTTCATAAAGATGCTTTAGTTAAGAAAAAATCACAATCATCTAATCTTTTAGAACACTATTTTAATGAGCTTATTGCTATTTTATCTATCCTTATAGTAAGTATCATCTACCTCTCTATCAAAAAGAAACAACATGCTACGAATGATTTTACAGACTATGCTTCTAAGAAAAGAACGGAAGTTGAAGAAGAAGCTGATACACAACTAGACAGCTATGAAAGTTTACAGCAGGTAAATACAGCTCAAGAAGAGGATATATATAGACTCAAAAGTGAAGAGGCTATCTCTTTTGATTTACTAGATGCAAAATCTAATGAGGAGACCTTTGCTAGTTCAAACATAACAAAAAAAGAGATTGAGCATCATCAAAACACTAAAAAAGCAGACTTTAAAGACTTTGATGGTTCTCGAATCATGATAGCAGAAGATAATATCATAAACCAAAAGGTACTTCAAGGGCTTTTATCAGATTCTGGTATAGAGATAGTCATAGTTGATGATGGGCAAGAAGTTTTAGACTTTTTAGAAAAGGACAGTAACTTTTGTATCATTCTTATGGATGCACATATGCCCAACATGGATGGATATGAAGCGACTCAAATCATAAGAGCAAATCCCCAGTATGATCACATTACAGTCATAGCACTCAGTGGCGACACAGCCTCAGATGATATAAAAAAGATGAAAAAAGTTGGTATGCAAGAGCATCTTGAAAAACCTTTAAAAATGGATCCGCTTTATGACTTGTTGAATGCTTACTCTTGCAAAAAAAGTGAAATCATTTTAATAAAAGAATTAGATGAAAAAAAAGGTCTTGAAATCTGTGGAGATGATGATGGTTTTTACAAAGAGATATTAGAAGATTTTCTAAAAAAATATAGCGATTCAAACAGACATATTAAAGAACTTTTACACTCAAAACATTATGATACTGTACAAAATCTACTCTTAGATATTGGCAGTCTCTCTACCAATATAGGAGCAAAAAATGTTGGTTCACTTGCAAATGAACTAAAAGCATCTCTTAATGCACCAAAAGAAAGTCAATATATGCATCTCTTTGAAACTTATGCAAAACACTTTGAAGCTCTTGAATCTGAAGTCAAAAAGTATCTTTAAGCCCCGAGTGCTTTTTTAACATTGTCGTTTGCCATAGTAATATTCCACTCAGGTTCCCAAACAACTTCCACTATCACCTCTTGAATATCTTTCATTCTAAGAACAGATTCTTTTACCCATTGTTGTATCATTTGATGCATAGGGCATGCTTTGGTAGAGAGAGTCATAACAACTTTTACATTTCCTCCCTCATCACATACTGCATCATAAATAAGACCCATCTCTACAAGGTTAAATCCGACCTCAGGGTCTATCACTGTTGATATTGCTAAAAATAGTTCTTCTTTTGTGTAGATGCCCTCTTCATTTGTTGAAGTTTGCAACTCTTTTCTTCTTGATATGTTGTCCATTTTGTAATCCTATATAGTGCAAATCTCTTTGATAAAAGATTTATTCTATTGTTCCTTTCTTGTAATTAATCATATATATAACCGTGCGTATAAATGCTATCGCACCAAATACTAAAAATGATGCTCCAGCGTTTATAAGTAGATCATTATTTAAAAGTAGTGCCAAAGCTATCAACACTACACCAATAGCTGTAAAAGTCATTTGTGCATGAGAACTTTGCTTTGGTAGCATATCTGCAAGCATAGGCACTTTTTTCTTTCCAACCAATGGGGAAAATCGCTCAAACCAGACAAGAAAAGGGACTATCTTATACATATGTCCAGTTATAGCAAAACCAAAAAAACCAAAAACTAAAAGCCATCCAAAAACTAAAAGAAAAGATTCCTGAGATGTTATAAAATATAAAAGTCCAAAGACCAAAGATATAAGCATAAAACTGTATGCTAACATCATTGATTTTGCATAGATATCATTCTCTTTTCTAGCTCTTGTAGCATATATCTGATATACTAGATAAAAATACACTACAAGAGAAAATATTGCTAAAGAATATGCAGTATATTTGATAAAAGGTATATCATAGAATGATGATATAACAACTAAGACAACAGCACTACTCATCAAAGCTATTGAGACGTTGAGTGGTTTTTTTGTAAATCCATGAGACAAACCAAACATAGGTAAAAGCACGGTTGATAAGCCCATCAAGGTGATAGACACATAACCACCTATAACCAAATATACATGGGAACGAAGGAGTGCATCAAGATCTAAGTCAAGAGTACCAGCATAAGACAAAGCCATAGCTAAACCAAAGATGATGCCAAAAAACAAAAAAGTGTTTGAGATAAAGATACTACTCATAACTACATTAAACTTCTGTACTTTTTTCATCGTTAAGAAGATTTCAAAAACAAATATCATCATAGCAATAAGAACAACTAAACCACCATACGGCAGTAAATCGGGAAGATACAAAAATCCTAAAACCATCACCAATGTACCAATACCAAGTAATGGCCAAATAGCATAAAACAACTCCACCGCAAAATGCCCTACTTCAAGAACAACAGGAACAAGCTGTGCCATCGCACCAAAAATAACCATCATCACAAAACCAAGTAAAAAAAGATGGATAAAACTCAGCATCTTTACATCAAGGTGATGAAAATTATCTACATGAAAACTAAACAGATATAAAACGCTTAAAAGATAAAAAATAGATCCTATAATAAAAAAAGGTGCTATCAGTTTAAAGGGTGGAGCAAAATCTTGTGATATTTGGAACATGAACAACCTCTTGCTTGATTTATATCAAAACTTATTAAAAATTTTATTTGTACAATTATAGTAATTTATTTACACATTAGGATTGATATGCCTCAACGAATCATTATTTTACTACTATTTACCTACTTAAGTTTAGATGCAAATGAAGCAGCCCTTGCTGCTTACAAACACAAAGAGTATCAAAAAGCTTTTAAACTCTATGAAAAAGCAGCAAAAAAGGGTGATGCCTCATCACAAAATGCTTTAAGTTATCTCTACTTCAATGGAGTAGGCATCGCTAAAGATACGAGCAAAGGGCTACAATGGCTTAAGCACTCAGCAAATTCTCAAGATGCTTCTGCTCAGTATGATCTAGGTATATTTTATCTACAAGGGGTTAATGTTAAACAAGATTCCAAAAAAGCAGCTCTTTGGTTAGCAAAATCTGCCAAGCAAGGCAATCGGGATGCACAGTATAATCTTGCACTCATGTACTACCAAGGTGATGGAGTAGATATCAATGTAAAAAAATCTGCCCAACTTTTAGAATCTGCTGCAAACAAGGGTCATAAAAAAGCAAAAGCCAATGTTGGACGCATCTATATGCAACTTATCAATTTTGACAAAGCGTCCTATTGGCTAGAACATAATGCTAATGATGGAGACACTGAAGCCTACTATTTACTTGCTGAGATTTATGTTTCAAAAGAAGATTTCAAAAAAGCTGCATACTGGGCACAAAAAGCCATCTCAAGTAACATTCCTGATGCAAAAGTATTGTGGAAAAAATACAATTTAGAGAAGTATCAATAAAGCCAGATTAGGGGTCTGACTTTATATGAATCAGAATAGGATCTGATTCGTTACTTTGAACCAATAGGTTATCTTGAAGTATAACAGAGAAGTTTGTCAAATCATGTCAAAGTGAAATTATTTTATACCCTGCCCCATAAACATTTAAAATCACATCTTTTGGAAGCTTTGCACGAACTCTTTTCATCAAAGAGGTTACAGAATCTGAAGAGAACTCTTTTGTAGAGTTATCTTTGTAAATAGCATAAAATATACTCTCTGCAGATACTGACTGGTTTGCTTTGGAGCATAAAAGTTTTAGGAGTAAAGTCTCTCTTGCTTTGAGCAATACCTGCTCACCATCCTGCCATAAAGTATCATTTGTATTATCCCAATAAACATTTGTCTTCATATATACTCGTTTAGAGAGTTTGCGTAAATTCTCTACACTACTAAGCAAAACTTTTTTTAAGATATCTACTTTAATGGGCTTGATGAGATATGTTTCTAGATGCAGTTCAACCGCACGCAATAACTTTTCCTCTTCAGAATGAGCGCTCATGATAATAATCTTTGTATCTAAGTCTCTTTCTCGTATCTTAGAAACTAAGGTAAGACCATCCATTAATGGCATATTTATATCTGTTAAGATGATATCAGGATGCTTATCAAGATAAATCCTAT
>JALUXP010000056.1 GCA_027013295.1 Sulfurimonas sp. | reverse complement strand
AGACTCTCAATCAAACTTTATTTTTAAATCTAACTACTTTGTAAAACTAATCCAACTTGTCCCCATTGTCTCCGATGGGAATGCATACTACTAAAATAACTCATGAAGTATGTATTCCAAAGCTGGAGCTTAGGAACAAGGGAAAACTTTATTTCAACTCGTTCCCATCGTCCCCGATGGGAATGCATACTACTTTTATCATCATCTAGTTCTACTTATAACATCCAGTAAGTATAACTAAAATAATTTTTATCCTAAAATTACCAACTCATCACTATATTTTTTTTCACAAAAAGGCTCGTAAGAGGCTTTGTAAATAGCATAATGCTCACTTGCTTTGTGCCCATTTAAAGCTTCATCATCCCTCCATGATTCAACTGCCATAAACTTTCTCGGATTGTCTTCATAAGCAAAGATATCATAAAAGATACACCCATCCTCTTTTTTACTAGGAGCCACCATAACACTCAAAAGCTCTTTCATCTTCGTTTCATCACCCTCTTTTGCTATAAATGTTACTCGTTTTGTGATCGGCATTATCAACTCCTCATCTTTTTTTGGGTATTATACCTTATCATTATAAAAATAAGTCACATCTTTCTGCTCAAATTTATTATCTAAATCTTATCAATTTTGAATAAAAAGATATGTTATTAATGGGTTGTGCAAAAATGGTTACATTTAGGATCAATAAAGTTAATGAATGTTTACTTCAAGAGTTTGAAAATAAATATGAAAAAGGTTAAAATTCAAAAAGAAAATGTAGCATAAAGTTACAGATTAGGAAGGAATAAGGATTTTAAAAAAGTTGTCTTGACTTTTCTGGGTGGTATATTATACTTCTGCCAGCTAAACAAAAAAGGATTTCAAATGAAGCGATTAAAATTAGGTGTGTTAGTTGGAGCTTTGCTTCTTTCAAGTAGTGTCTATGCTCGTGTAGATAATTTGAGTTATAAAATTGGTGCTGGAAGTGCTACTCTTGGTGGATTGACAAGTACACTAGGATATGCAAGTAGCGGAAAAGACACGAATGGCACAGGTCTCTTTTTAGGGATGGAGATGTCATTTATGGGATCGGCACAAGAGAGACAAGATGATAAGTTTAATACATATTTAGACTACGAGCTTCAAACACTCGATGGCTGGTATCTTGCAAGTTTTGGTTTTGGAGCAAGATATAAAATAGTTCATAAAGTAGAACTTGGTGCAAAGGTGTTAGCACAAGGACTACACGGAGCTTATACAAATGTTGAATTTATTGGTTTTGGATGGGGAATAGATACAAAATACTCTTTTAGCAAAAATCACGGTGCAGTATTGGGCTACACTAGAGCAACGCTCACTGAATCATCATCAGGACTTTTAAAGACGGATGCAACAACACTCAACCTTAGCTATATTTATTCCTTTTAATATTTACTAATGTTCTTTCTAAATACCATAAATTAGATATTTTACAAGGCTATAATTTGCTTGGAGAGAATCTTCCAAGAGAGTTCAAATGTTTTTGAACCTCTGAAGTTGGGGTTATTTATGGAGAGGCACTTACTTAAAGCTTTCTAATCTGTTTTTGAGCAATTATGTCCTATAATATTAAAAACATTTATGAGGTATTGGCTTGGGCATTAAACTACAAATAGAAGACATCATAGAAAATAACGGCTCAGACTTTGAACTCTCAAAACTTTTTAAAACCTATATAAATGGATACAAAAGTTCTCTAGATGCACTGTTCATACAAAACCAAGGGAAAGACTTTTTAGTTAAACATACTAAAAAACTTGACTCCATCATCTCTTTGATGTATAACACCACCCTCAGAAGAGTTTTTGGCAACTATTTGCCTATGCGTAACTCTATCCCCATCAGTATCATCGCTTTGGGGAGTTATGGACGGGAGCAACTTTGTGTCCATAGCGATATAGACCTCCTGATAGTTTACGAAAAAAATGATGGATTTAACTCTGAACTTATCATAGAAAAACTTTTCTACCTTGCCCTTGATGCGGGACTCAAACTAGGTCATAGGGTACATGAAGTACAAGACCTCTTTGATGCGAGTAATGAGGATATCACTATACGGACATCCTTGATGGAAGCAAGATTTATTATAGGGTCAAATTTTACTTGGCAAGAAACAACAAGACAACTCAACAAGATTCGACACTATAAACAAAAAGAGTTCATCCTCTCTAAGATTGAAGAGGCACAAAAAAGACGCAAAAAATATCCTACTACAATGGAGCCTAATATCAAAGAAAGTGTTGGTGGTCTCCGCGATACTAATCTTCTTTTTTGGGTAGCACAGAGCATCTATGGAGTAGGCTCGCTCAAAGATCTTCGAGGTGATCTTTTTAGTGATGAAGAGTACAGAGAGTACCGCATAGCTTTAGAACTTCTGTTTCGTGTACGAAGTGCTTTGCATCTCATCACAAAAAAACAAGAGGATCGGTTATTGTTAGAATATATCCCCAAAGTAACTGAGATGCTAGGCTTTAGCAATCAACAAAAAATGGTCTCAAAAGTACTCCATGCTCAGTGGCGTATCAGTAATTTTACTCAAATATTTGTAAAAAAGATGGTGCGACCTTACATCGAAGAGCCTCG
>JALUXP010000055.1 GCA_027013295.1 Sulfurimonas sp. | reverse complement strand
AGAAGCAGGGTCTGGAAGCAGGGTCTTCAAAAACTCAAGAGGGACTATCTTTTGCCCTTGATGCTCTACCTCTTCTATACCAAGCATTCCCACATTTTGTAAACAATTCATGTGTGTTAAATAACTCTGCCCAAAGGTCATAAAAAAGCGGATTCTCTTTAATCCTTTTATATGCTTCACTAAAGATTCCATCTCTTCATGATAGAGCAGGTAAGAGTCTCGCTCTCCTACCTCTGGATAGTCCCAAACCATCTTCACTTCCATCGGTTTAGTTGTAAACCAATCTCCATCTTCCCAGTATCTACCATTTGCTGAAACCTCACGAAGGTTTATCTCTGGATTAAAATTTGTTGCAAATGGATACCCATGGTCACCATCATTGCAATCTAAAATATCAATAGTCTCTATCTCATCAAAATAATGCTTCTGAGCATAAGCACAAAAAACATTGGTAACACCTGGGTCAAATCCACTACCAAGAAGTCCCATGATACCAGCTTTTTTAAAAGCCTCATCCCTTGCCCATTGCTCTTTATACTCAAATTTAGCTTCATCAGGATTTTCATAATTTGCAGTGTCAAGATAAGGGGTTTTTGTAGCTATACAAGCGTCCATGATGGTTAAATCTTGGTATGGCAATGCTACATTTATCACAATATCTGCCTGTGTCTCTTGGATAAGAGAGATAAGAGCATCAACATCATCTGCATCTACACACGCTGTCGCTATATTTGCATTTGGCAATTCAGACTTGATTACATCACATTTTGAGAGTGTCCGACTTGCTAGGACAATCTTCCCAAATATATTTTTATTTTGCACACATTTATGAACTACGACACGACCTACTCCACCTGCACCTATGATTAGCGTTGTTTTACTCACAATCTTTCTCCACTAATGTTGTACTCCACAACTCATAAAAACCATGCTCTTTTTTCGCACCATCAAAAAGTTCTGAAATCACTTTTCGTAAACTCTCTTCTTCTAAGTTATGTTTTTTGACTAAGGCGACCCCATGACTACACTCCTCAGTAGATATATCATCTTTGAACACAAACTCTTTAGCGAGCATTGACTCTATGAACCTTTGCTTTTGTGAATCAGTATCAAACATAGCATAGTGCTCAACCTCTCTTAACTCACTTTGCATGTCACCCTCTTCTTTTAGAAGTTCAACTATTTTTGAAGACTCCATAAAACAGTATTCTAACTCATTTGGTATTAGATTTGCAGTATAAAAGTCCCATTTTGTATCTCGCACAACGCCATGCTCAAAAATCAGCTTATTTTGTTCAAGAAAACTTTGTATACTTCGTAAAAGATTTTTAGAATTAAGCGCATAAAAATACAACTCTACCCAACCATCAATATCACGCATACCAACATACTTAACCAATGAGCTTTTTTCTAGTGTGAGGATGATAGACTCTTTCATCTCTAAGAACTCTGCTTGTGCATCTTCATCTTGACTTTTAAAATCATACTTTAGAAAAAGTGAAAAAAGCCAAGGAAACTCTCTTTGCATCGCATCAATCTCTAACTCAACTTCAATATCTATACCATCTTCATCTGTACGAAAAACTTCTCTCATTTTATATCTTTATATTTTTAAAGAGATTATAGCAAATTTTAGAAATTTCTATTGAATAATGCAGTATAATCTGCAAATAAAAATTTGCACAAGGATAATAGGTGCGTTTTACTCTTGTAAAAAATCTTAAAAAAGATAGACAAATGAGCACTATCCTCATAGGTCTGCTAAGTGCTATCTTGCTCTACCTTTTGGTCGATTTTTTTGTAAAATATTTTACTATTGGTCTTACACCTGATGCACTTAAACTTTCATTGTTTGGCAACGAGGAAGAGTTTGTTGACCCTATGGGTATCTCCTCTTTTTTAGAGTTTTGGCATACAGAGATATTTTTCATCATGATGATTCTTTTAACGCTGAGTGCTATTTATATCCGAAGTGTTTCTCAGGTGAAGCACTATAAATTTACTCTTAACTTAGTGATGAGTTCTGCCATTGTCTCCCTTGTATCCTTACCCCTTGCTTATTATGTGTCAGAAAGTTTTGTATATCTCTATGTGTTTACATATTTTTTATGGCATCTTGGGGCTATCAAGATGTCTCTAAGAAGTCTGTTGGAGCTTTATGCATAACAGTTATAAAGTCTCAATTATCTATTTTGTTTTTTTCAGCATTTTACTCCTTGTAAGTGCCTTCATGATTTTTGCTACGAAGATTGGTTTTTCCCCTGCAGACATATCTAGCTACTACCTTGGGAATGAAGAAAAATTCATGCAAGCAAAAAGCTTTAGCGGTCTTTTAAAAGTTATCTACCCCCATATCTTTGCCATGGCTCTTTTTACAATGGTCTTACTGCATTTTGTATATTTTACAAACTATAAAAAAAGTAAAATTTTTCAATATCTTATTATTTCTACCTATCTGACCATTCTTTTGGAGATTTTTTCCCCTTTTGCCATACTCCAAGGGGCTACACTCTTTGCTATCATAAAACTTATCTCTATGCTATGTATGTTTATATTGTTTTTTTATATATTTTGGCTTTTACTAAAATCTATTCTAATTCAAAAAAATCAGAATTTTTGAGCACTGTTTTTCCATCTACTTCAACAACAATATACGCCACATCAAGGGCATCTAAAAAACGGTATGCCTTGTCTTTTGGCATAACAGATACTGCAGTCGCATAAGCATCTAAAGCTGAACTTTTCATATCTCCTACTAAAGTTATCGAAGCAAAGTTTTGTTGAGAGTGCTTTGTTTTTGGGTTGAGAAGGTGGTTGTGTGTTTTATCTTTGATATATCTATTGTAATTACCACTCGTTGTGATGCCACTGTTTTGTTTGAGCGTCCTAAAATGTACCAAGATACCTTCAGAGAATGGGTCTTGAACACCAATAGAGCATCTTTGTAAACAACGGATATCCCCACTAGCACTTACTATAGCTTTATCCACACCCTCTTGAATAAAATATTCACTCACTTTATCTATGGCAAAACCTTTCCCCATGCCACCTAAATCAAGCTTCATATCACTTGGTATATGAGCTTGAGCTTTATCAAAATCTAATGCTAAAAAATCTATATGAGATGCACTTAAAGATTTTTCATCAACCAATCGTTCATTACCACCAAACCGATAAAGGTCTTTTGTAATCTTACCAATAGCTATGTTGAAATACCCATCTGTATCTTTATAATACTGCTTTGAAAGAAAAAGTGCTTCATAACTCAGAGCATCTAACTTTGCAATGGTATTTTTGTTAAGCATAGAGATAATAGAAGTACTCTTAAAAGTTGAAAGTGAGTTATCAACAGCTTTTACTATTTTAAACCCTTCATCTATTTTTTTATGATATTTTTTATTAATCTGAATACTTATAAAAGTACCCATTACTATTTGCACTCGTTGTAGCATTTCTGCTTCTAATAAGATACTCATTATGATTAAAACTAAATATATCTTCATTTGATTTCTTATATTGTTTTATCTTCATTATATCTAAACTACTGTAAAATTACTTATTGATTATATGAAAGAGGTATGAAGTGAATAACAATATTTTGCTCATCGATAATGACACTAGATATGTAGATAAATTAGCCGAAGCATTAAAAGAACTCAAGTTTAAAATAAAAACTAAAACCAATTTAGAGAGTATTGATATATCTGATCAGATAAATCATTATGATATTTTTTATATTCGACTTACACAACAAACGAAATCACTTATCAAAATGTTATGTGATGAAGAAAAAAAAGTGATCATCCTTGCAACTCGAGATACAGATAGTACAATGAACGAGATTCACTCTTTAGCACCTAGTGATTATATTATAACATCAGAAATACAAGATGTGCATATTGCATCAAATGTTGCAAAAAGATTATTGCAAAATACGAACATGAAAGTTTTGGTTGTGGATGACTCAACAACTGCACTTATCTCTATGAAAATAATTTTACAAAACCAAGGTCTTGAATGTATCACATATTCCGATGGAGAACAAGCTTGGAAGCATCTCAATTCTACAAAATCACATAATATTGACCTTGTGATTGCAGATTATGAAATGCCAAAAATGGATGGATATGAACTTACAAAATTAATTCGGACAAAGTACCTATTTGAAGAACTACCCATTCTTATATTATCAGCAACAGCTAACACAAAAATTATTTCAAAATTCTTACGCATAGGAGCAAATGATTATATTCCAAAGCCTTACATACAAGAGGAACTTATTGCAAGACTATCAAACACCCTCACTACTTTAAATATGTTTAGAGATATTAAAAACATGGCTTTGCATGATCATCTAACTGGTCTCCATAACCGTACTTACCTTTTTGAAGCAGGTACAAAAACTCTTGCTATTATGAATAGACAACAAAGCAACATCTCCATCGCTCTATGCGATATTGATAACTTTAAAAATGTTAATGATACATATGGACATGATGTTGGGGATGAAGCACTTAAACTTGTTGCCAAGACAATCAAAACAAACCTACGAGAGTCAGATTTTTGTGCTCGTTTTGGTGGTGAAGAGTTTGTTTTTGTACTGCCAGATTGTCCTCAGGAAAATGCAATTGAGATTGCAGAGAGTATTTGTAAAGCAGTTGAGGCTTTAAAGTTTGAAACCAATGGCAAACAGGTAAAGCTCACCATCTCAGTAGGACTCACATCTCAAAGAGATAAAGATCTTGATGTTATGATTAAGAAGGCAGATGAGTTGATGTACAAGGCAAAAAAAAGTGGTAAAAATAAAGTTTGTAACTAGATATTTATAATCTCATTTACCTCTAAACCAAACCCACCTAGACCTACAAACTCTGTTTGTTTTAACGAAGTAAGGATATTCATCTTTGTTACACCAAGGCTCTTAAGGATTTGAGCTCCTGTCCCTATCTCTTTCATAGCCGCATTATCTTGATGATTTGTTTTATTGATAAAGACTAATACACCATTGTTTTTTTTAAGATACTCAATGGAGTTTATCAGGTTGTTGTATTTTTTTTGATTTAAAAGTAGTTCAATGTCTGTTACTACATTATGCACACGCACATTAGCAACCTTATCTATAGCTCCGAAAACTATCGCTGTATGTTCTACTTCATCATGGTCTCTAAAAGTATGTTGCTTTACTCTTGCACCAAAAAAATCGATCTCATTTACTTCAACTTCGCCAACCAATCTTTCATTTGCAAGACGATACTCTACAATGTCAGAGATAAAAACTGTTTTTAGTTTATGCTTCTTAGCAAATAGGTCCAAATCATCTCGCCTTGCCATCGTGCCATCTTCTTTGATGATCTCACAGATAACACCAGCCTCGCTTAAACCAGCTAAACGACATAGATCAACTGAACCCTCAGTATGACCTGTACGAACGAGTGTACCCCCATCTTTAGCAATGAGAGGAAAGATATGACCTGGCTTTACAAGCTCTGTAGCATGAGAGATAGGATTTGCTAAAATTTTGATAGTATCATCTCTCTCTCCTGCCGAGATTCCAGTCAGTGCATCTTTAGCATCTACAGATACTGTAAAAGCAGTTTCATAAGAAGATGTATTTGAACTAACCATTGGATTGAGATCTAACCTAGTTGCAATACTTTTACCTAAAGCTACACAGATAAGCCCACGGGCATGTGTCGCCATGAAGTTTACATTTTTTGGTGTAGAAAATGCTGCAGCATATACTAAGTCACCCTCATTTTCTCTATCTTCATCATCGCACATAATAACCATGTTACCTTTTTTAATCTCATCTATAGCTTCTAATACTCGTTTTGTAGGTGTCATATTTTCTCTTTTATTTAGTTAACGAGATTATACATAAAACTTATTTAAATATCGGTTAGAATAAACTTTATTAATTTCCTCAAAATTCCCTTGACATTAAAAAACTTTTTGTCTATAATTTCGGCTCACAAACACACAGATGTTTGTTAAAACGCCGCGGAATAGAGCAGTTCGGTAGCTCGTCGGGCTCATAACCCGAAGGTCGCAAGTTCAAATCTTGCTTCCGCAACCAATTTATAATTTTTAATCATTGGGGTATCGCCAAGCGGTAAGGCACTAGTTTTTGGTACTGGTATTCGGGGGTTCGAATCCCTCTACCCCATCCACCTACAACTCCCTAAAATACGAATCAAAATCAGAATAAGTTAAAAAGTTTCCACAAAGTTTTTCCACAATCATCATTTTACTTGTCTCTTCAATCAACTTATGCATAAGAAAACGTCAATTCAAGCAGTAAGTGAATACATAAGGTTTCTATCAAGTATTGCCGTAAGAATGTTTCTTTTTTATCAGTCATTTTACTTTTTCGCTAATTGACCTAAAAATCCAATCACTTTGTCTTGGATTGCTTCAAAGCTTAATTCTACTCTCTTTGTTTCACTAAGATACACTGCTTCATCATCATTAGGCTCTTTTTTGCTCTTAACAAAGTGTATGATATTCTCAAGTGAGTTTAATCTATCATCTACTTTTGTACACGAATCAATAAGTTCATCTACAGTAAATATTTCCTCTTCCAATATCGTTCCAAAATCAAATAAGTCTCGTGATTTATCTCTCATAATTAGTGCTACGATTTTTAGTTTAGCTATAGATTTGACATCAAGTATTTTAAGTGTTGAGTTTTCAAAATTCTTAAATGTCATTTTAGAGAGTATCTCTTGTTGTATTGGTCTATTGGCTTGAAAGAACTCTACCTTTACATTATCCAGTACAAACTTTATCATATACTCATGAGGAAAGAGTCCAGCCATTCTCAGTGCAGTTTCATGCTCATCTTTTATTTTTGTAGCTCCTAAACTGCTCATTTGAGAGATTATTGCTCTATGGTTGAGTTTTGAAGAGGAAACTATGTCTATATCTTCTGAAATACGGTGATTAAGATAATGTGCGAGAGCCGTACCTCCAGTGAAGTACAACTCATCGTTAAATATTTCATTATTATAGATTTTTTGTAGTACTTGTTTGACATTAGCAGTCATTTATCATACCTAAGAGTTGTTTATACATTTCGTTATGTTCATATCTACCACTAAGAGGAATATCCATACCACTAGTTGCTATGAAGCCTTGTGCATACATTTTTTTATACTTCTCTTTTAAAACACTTTTTACAAGATTTTTACCAAACTGTTGACATAGGTTTTCTATATCTTGTCGATTTAAAGTAGAAAGATAGTTTGAGATAATAGCATATACTTTTTGCTCACTTTTTTCATTTGTTTGCCAGAAAAGATTACGAGAGTAGTAGTGTGGGTCAAATACAATAACATCATTAAGATCAACGGCACCAATTTTCTCTTTTGCATCACTGTATTCTAAAGACTCTAAAAGATTATAGAGTCTATGTCTATTCTTTTTCCAATCTCTAAGTGTTCTGTCTGGTACATCTAAGAGTTTACTTATTTGTTGTTGAGTCATTACATTACCTTGTTGTAGTAAATGTATTATAGGCGAATATCGCCTTAATGTCAATATTATATATTTGAATCAGTCTTTTGTGGACTTATTGGATTAGTGAGTTCTTTCTTAGTTTAACCCTTATTTTAGGGCTTTAAGGTTTGATATTTTAAAGTTTTACTACATTTTTTTACAACAAATGGTTTCAAATCTGCTTATTTTTGATAAATATTGAAAAAGTTAGCTGAGTTTTTACAAAGATTATTAATAAGAACTTATATTTTTCAATACAGAAGGTTTATTATACATTTTATATTTTAGTATGTTAGAATTATAAAAAATATTTGGATGCATTAAAGATATGAATGATAATAAGCTCCCTGGTAGTGATGGTGAACATTTACTACAGTTAGAATATCAAACGCGAGAGAAGGCAAAAAGTTTTTATGAACGAGAAGTTCACTCTTACATAACAGAAACGATGGAAGAGTTTATTGCTAAACAAACGATGTTTTTTATCTCAACCTCTGATAAAGATGGAGAGTGCGATAGCTCATTTCGTAATGGAAGTAGCATTTGTATCTTAGATAAAAAAAGATTTGCCTATCCTGAATTTCATGGAAATGGTGTGATGGCATCACTTGGAAATATATCGGAAAATCCCAATATTGGTTTATTATTTATAGATTTTTTTGAAACACTTTCTGGTTTACATATTAATGGAAAAGCACATATCCTCAATTTAGATTCATCTAATAATTTACTTCAAAAAAATGATATGACAAAACTTCAAAATTTCAGTAAAGGACTTGCTAAAGAACAGGTAACATGGGTTTTAGTGGATGTTTTAGAAGCATATATTCATTGCTCAAAAAATATACCACAATTAAAAAGATAAATTTTATATAAAATCAAGTTTTAAATGTTTCAAGTTTCGTATCTAAATCATTAGTCAGTACATATAAGTGCTCAGCTGTTGTATGAATCTCATCTATACTTTTTGCATTTACAAAAGATATATTATTCGCCTGTTCTGCTCGATTTACAATATTATCTATATTTTCTCCGGTATGTTTAAAATCATCAACAGTTAATTTACTAGCTTCTACTGCTTTTTGAACGATTCCAACAGTTAAAGTTAATTTTTCCTCTACATCTTGAGCAATATTTGATAACTCTTGAATCTCTTGAGAATTAGTACTCATCTTCATTGAAGTATCGACGATAGATTGAACGATAATATTAATAGTAGCATTTATCTCTGCTAGAGATTTTTGTGTACGTTCTGCGAGTTTGCGTACTTCATCAGCAACGACCGCAAAGCCTCGTCCATGTTCACCCGCTCGTGCTGCTTCAATAGCTGCATTTAATGCAAGTAAATTCGTTTGATCGGCTATATCAGCAATCACCACTAAAACTGTTTTAATAGCTTCTGCATCTGAAGAAAGAGTTTCCATATCATGAGAAAGGACTTCTTCGGACTCGGCTGTTGTAAGCACTTTAGATGTTAAAGTAATAATTTCTTCTCTTGCAACATCGAGATGCTCTTTGGCTTGAAGAATCTCTTTTTGTGATTCTTGTGATTGGGTTATTGAACTGGCAATTGTACTTTGAGTCTCTTCTGCTTGTTTATTTACTCCATCAATAATTGCTACTGACTCTTCAACATTTTCTTTTACCATTAAGGATGTTTGTGAAAGTTCATGGGATATAGCTGCATTTTCTGAACTGACTTGTTTTGCTGTATTGGTCATTGCTTGTACTTTTTTTATAAAGTTATCAATAGCTACAGCCACGGCACCTATTTCATCAGACAGTACAATATTTAATCGTTTTGTTAAATCACCTTCTCCTTCATATAAATCATTTGCAGCTTTTAAAATCTTTTGAAGAGAACCTGTAATACTGAGTAATATACTAATTGCAAATATAAAGACAATGACTATCAATATGATTGTTATGGTAAGCACATACATAAAAGAGTCTTTAGATTTTTGCTGAATAATTTTTTGTGTTAAAGTATCAATTTCTTGTAAAGAGTCTTCGGTTGTATGTACAATATCTCTCATCTTACCTTGTAACCCAAGATTACTATTGAGCCCTATTTTATTCTCTGCTTTAACAAGGTCTAAAAAATCTTTTCTATATCGAAGCAAGTCGTTTTTTACCTCTCCTGACACTATTGCTAATAATGCTCCAATGTGTTCCTTATGCTCCTTGACATATTTCATATTTCTTCGTAACATAAAATCTTTTTCATTTTTTCTAAGCTCGTAAACTTTTGCTAACAATTCAAAATCATGCGTTGCTTTAGCACTTCTTTGTGTCTTGTGTACAGAGTCTCGTAAAGCTCCATAAAGACCTACTTTTTCATTCAGTCCAATAACTTGCTGTAATTGAATCAATTGCATAAAAATAGTTTCATACTGGCTGATTGCAGTGTCAAATTTATTTAACAGGCTTCTATCAATATTGTTTTGTACAAATAATTTTTTTTCTTTTTCAAGGTGTTCTTTTAATACCTTTGCATTCTTTTGAAACTTATCACGATATTTTAAAGATTTTCTTGCTAAAAAATCCTTTTCATTTCTTCGTAACATCAACATATCTGCTTTTAAATTTACAGCCATATTTTCTGTACTATTGAGAGACTTCATAGTGCTTATGGAGATGAAAAACAAGTAAAATAAAATAACAAAGCCAATGGTTGAAAGTATCGCAAGGAGATATAGCTTATTTTTTATAGTGAGACTTTTAAACATTATTAAAATCCTTTATGTGACATTTTGGTAACATTATACCCCCCCCTTAATAAGATTAACTTAAATAACATACGAAATTTCTAGATTTTGTTGTATAATGAAAAATAATGAATTTCATGTAAGATGAGGAAATATATTTGAATGTTTTATAAACCACTTTTACTACTCCCATTTTTATTGTTACCGTTACATGCAAGTGAACAGATAGACAAACTGCTAACTCTCTATGAAAAAAAGAGTGCTTTGCACAACAAAACAAAAGATGAAAGCTCTGGAAGCCTGATAGTGTTTACTCGAAGTGATTTAGATAAGATGCAAGCATATTCACTTATTGATATTTTTAAATCCATCCGTTTTTTTACTTTGGAAAAAAATGCTTTTGGTAATATTAAATTTCAACGAGCTGGAGCATCTACAGAGAGCTCTGCTTTTACACGCATTTATTTGAATGACCTTGAAATGTCTTCCGCGAGTTTTGGAAGTGCTTTATCTATTTTTGGAGAGTATGATTTAGGACATATTGACCATATAGAAGTCTATTTAGGTGCAAGTTCCCTCTCATCTGGAAATGAATATGGTTTTGTGACAATAAAAATGTATACAAAAGAACCAAGTCGTGATAGTGGTTCGCTCTTTGGCCTTAGCTATGGCTCTTATAATAGTAATAGTTACAATGCCTTAACAGCTGGTATTATTGATAATCTAGACTATCTTGCCTATATAAGTCAAACGAATACAAATAACAAAACATTGTATAACAAAGGGGTAAACCTTCAAAGAGATAGTCAAAATTTAAACTTTTATGCAATGCTAAAAAGAGAGAAAGACTTTAGCTTGGAGTTGTCTTATTATAGACATAATCATGATGGCCTAGGTGGATTAGGGACACAAAAAACACCACAAAAACAGCAACTAGACTCCTACTATAAAAGTCTCCTTTTTACTAAATATATCAATAACTTAAGAATCACTCTCTCATATGCACACGAAGATATAGGCATAGATAATGTTGACTCAAATGGAATTAAAATTTTTAGTGGTGGCATTGCTCAGTCTGTGCAAGATTCTTATGCTAATGATATTTATAAAATAAATATACAGAACAAAACAAAAGTAGATAAACATACATTTCTCTATGGAGTTGAGTATCAAAAAAAAGATATTACTTTTCAATCTACTGTTGATGGTATCAATAGAAGTGCAGAATATAAAGGTCCAAAGAGTATTAATATTGCCTCAGTCTTTGGAGAGTACGATTATCAGTATAGTACTGATTTCTTATGGACAACAACACTGAAGTATGAACACTATAAAAACAGTTACAAAGATAGAATTGATAATCAAATACAATTTAGATCAGGGATAGTTGCACTTTTTGGAAATGATGTTACTCTAAAAGCATTTTATTCAAATAATAAAGTTTACCCATCAGCTAAAGAGTTATCTTCTTTCCCGTATCCCTTAAATGGAACTCCTTCTTTAAAAGCGATGGGAGTAAAAACCACTTCCACTGAGTTAATCTATACTCATGATGTACATAAATTAAATCTAGGAACTGCATTTGTATCCATATCTAATTTTGGACAAATATCAAATACAAACACCTATTATAATCAAGCTAAAACTATACTCTTTTTTGACAGTTTTATAAACTATACATACCAACCCAATAAAGATAACAAGCTCATCTTTGAATACTATTCCTCAAGTCGAGATACAGGTCGAAATATGAGCCCTTTATCTGGAGGATATATGAAACTTTTTAATACATTTAAAAATTTAGATTTTTATAATGAACTCATATATAGAATGGGGTATACATCTATTAGCAACCAAGTTATCCCAGATGGGTATGATTTCACCTCTGCAATCACATATCATCTCAATAAATCAATAGATATCTCTCTCAAAGGAGAGAATTTATTAAATAAGGCACTTAAAACTTCAGTACAAGGTTTATATCCTGTAACTATCATAGATAGAAAAGTATTATTTAATATGGAAATGTCTTTTTAGATGCGTAACATTATCCTAATTTTTATCCTTTTTACTGTTCTTCTCAATGCTTCAAATGATGTGTCTACTAAAATTGTTGCAACACTTTTAGAACAATTAGCAGGCAACAAATATACAGTATGGCTAGATACACAGACAAAAAAAAATGTTATTACAATAAATGAGAAACACTTACATACAAGAAAGCATTGCAAAGATGCTTCTATACTTCTTTTATACTCAAATACATCGATTGATAATAAATGTAAAAATAAAATAATCTTTGTGTTAGATTATGCACTTTTGCATAAATATAGAAATGCTGTTGGAGCATTTTACTGGAAAAAAGGGAGACCAAATATTGTTTTTATTCGACCTCGATTAGAAAAGCATAAAATAAAACTTAATAAATCTTATGATAAATATATTGAGGATAGTTTATTATGGTAAGAACTCAATATAAAACCTCATTCTTTTTTATTCTTATAGTAATTTTTGGATTTATGATGTGGTTCCATAGTTTTGTATTAAATACAGAAGAAACGCTCTACCAGAAGGTACAAGAAAATCTCATACAAGACATACGAGCAGTGGCAATACATTTTGAAAAAACACTCCTTAAAATAAAATCAACAAATAATAATTCTTTATTTAGGTTACTTCAGAAAAACCCAATAATAAGAACTGACTTAGAGAATAAGATGAAGTTTGCACTTTCCTCAAAAATCAAATACCTGTATCTTCTTTATAAAGATAAAAATGGAAAATTTCGATTTTTATTAGATGCTTCAGATACAGATAAAGCAATCTTTAATGAAAAATTTGATGCTGAAAATGATTTGTATAACAAAATATATAATACGAAAAAAGAGATTGTATCAATACAAGATTCATTAAAATCTTTGTCAATAACCTACTTGTATCCTATACTTATAAATAATAATGTAGAAGCTATTTTAGTTTTTGATTTTGCTAGTGACTTAACACATAATATTGAAAAAACGATTTCTCCAGTAAAAAAGATTTTTACAATCGTGTATATTCTCATCATCATCTTTATGATTGTAAGTCTTATTCAAGCTTATATCTATTACAAAACACGCAAAGAATCCTATATAGACCCTTTAACTGGTGTGTATAATCGACTTTATCTTCGAAAATATTTAGAAACTATAGATTTGGATAACTACTCTCTTTGTATAGTCGATTTTGACTATTTCAAAAAAATCAATGATACTTATGGACATAATATTGGAGATGAAGTTTTAAAAAGTGGGGCTAAACTTATGTTAGAAGCCTTAGGTGAAAACGATAAGATATTTCGATATGGTGGAGAAGAATTTATACTCCTTGTAAAAAAGAATACTAACGAAGAAGATACTAATCATTGTATTTCAAATAAAATTAGACAAGATATAGAAAATTTCTGTTTTAAGAAAGATAAAGTAGAATTATCTTTTACTGTATCCATTGGTGTTAACAATCATCCAAAATATTCAAAAAATATAGGTGATGCCATCAAAATAGCAGATATGATGCTCTATAAAGCAAAAACACAAGGTCGAAATAGAGTTGTCATTTATAGCGAAAATATTATTGTTGAAGAAAAAAGTTCTGCTAACGATACTATTGAGAAAGTCAAATCAGCATTGGAAGCAGACAGAATAGTTTGTCATTTTCATAAGATAGTAAATCAAGATATGCATGCATATAAATATGAAGCATTAGTAAGATATATAGATAAAGAAGGGAATCTGACATTCCCTAATCATTTTCTTCCTGCTATCGAGCATACACAAATTTATACAGATGTTGCAAAAAGGGTTGTAGACATATCTATAGCTAAAATCATACAAGAAGATGTAAGTATTAGTGTGAATTTTAATGCAAATGATATTTTAAATAAAGTATTGATGGATTATGTTATGAAGGCTATTCAAAAACTTAAAAATAAATCTTTATTTAGTATTGAGCTTTTAGAAAGTCAATCCGTTGAAAATCTAGAAGAATTAACCAAGGTAATTAAACAGTTTCATTTTGAGGGAATTCAATTTTCAATAGATGACTTTGGAAGTGGTTATGCTAATTTTAACTACTTAGTAGATTTAGATGTTGATTACCTAAAAATAGATGGTTCACTTGTGAAAAATGTTGCTTCATCAGAAAAATATAGAAATATTGTGAAGGCAATTATAGAATTAGCACATAGTATAGGGCTAAAAACAATTGCTGAATTTGTTGTAAATGATGATGTTATTGCAGAACTTAAATCTCTAGGGATTGATT
>JALUXP010000054.1 GCA_027013295.1 Sulfurimonas sp. | reverse complement strand
TCTTTTTTATTGGCTTTATTATGATTGGATTTCGTAAAGACAAGAGGGGCTTACATGATCTGCTGGCAAATACAGTAGTGATTTATGGGGAATAATTAACCCAAATTATGCAATAGAAAATTAAAAACTTTACCTATCATTGCACCCAATGGATATTCATCAAAAATGACCACCACCAATAAGGTGGCTTATCATTTTTGCTAAACATCCCTTAGGCACAAGCATAGGCAAATATTAGAAATTCCTATTGCATAATTTGGGTTAATAAAATTTTAGATAGAATACTGCTATATTATATAAGGAAATGTAATGGATTTACAAACAAAAGCACTTCATTTTGGTTACGAGAAAGACACACAAGGCACTATGGCTGTGCCACTTTATATGTCAACTGCTTATGAGTTTCGTGACATTGAACATGCTGCAAATCTATTTGCTCTTAAAGAGTTAGGCAATATCTACACTCGTCTTAACAACCCAACTACTGATGTATTTGAAAAGCGTTTTGCTGAGATCGAGGGAGGGGAAGCTGCCCTTGCAACTGCAAGTGGTATGAGTGCTATCTTTTATGCTATCGCTAATGCTGCTGAGGCAGGTGACAACATAGTGTGTGCATCACAACTTTATGGTGGAAGTTTAACACTCAATTCCCATACACTCAAAAGATTTGGCATCGAATCAAGATTTTTTGATGTACAAAACCCAAGTGAGATAGAAACGCTCATCGATGAGAAAACAAAGGTTATCTTTTTTGAGTCGCTCACAAATCCTAGTATAGATGTAGCAGACATAGAAGCTATTACAGCTATCGCAAACAAGCACGGTATCTTAACTGTAGTAGACAACACAGTTGCTACCCCTGTTTTATGTCGCCCTTTTGAATATGGTGCAGATATAACTGTACATAGTGCATCAAAATACACAACAGGTCAAGGACTTGCCATAGGTGGGATACTTGTAGAAAGAAAAGGCTTAGTTGAAAAACTAAAAGCCAATCCTCGTTATGCTCACTTTAATGAGCCTGATGAGTCTTACCATGGTTTAGTTTATGTTGATCTGCCATTACCACCATTTACGCTGCGTGCTAGACTCTCACTGCTTCGTGATTTAGGTGCAACTGTTTCTCCATTTAACTCATGGTTGTTTATCCAAGGACTAGAGCATCTCTCTCTTCGTATGAGAGAACATTCTAAAAATGCACTTGAACTAGCTACATTTTTAGAGTCACATCCTAAGGTCAAGAAAGTCAATTACCCCGGTCTTAAAAGCAACGCAAATTATGCAAATGCACAAAAATACTTTGATGAGGGTGCGAGCAGTGGACTCCTAAGTTTTGAAGTAGATTCACTTGAGGTTGCTACAAAGATAGTTGATGCAACAGAGCTTTACTCACTCGTAGTGAACATAGGTGATTCTAAGTCTATCATAACACATCCTGCTTCTACAACACATCAACAACTTAGTTCTGATGAGCTTATAGCTTGTGGCGTTCCCCAAGGACTCATACGCATATCATGTGGACTTGAGTCTAGTGAAGATTTGATAGCTGATATGAAACAAGCATTAGAAAACTAAAGTCAAATGTATTAGTTTAACTGATGATTAAACTCAGGCACTATCTCTTTTAATTTTGCTAATTTATCAGAGGATGCTATCAACTCTGATATGTCAGCATCTAATTTATCTATGTCATAATAGGTTGGTTTAGCGACCGTTATAGACTCATAGTCAGTTTTGCAATCTGTATCATCTATGAGTAACTCCTCATAAAGCTTTTCACCAGGACGCAATCCGCTAAACTCTATCTCTATGTCACTACGACCACTTAGGTCTATCATCTTCTGTGCTAAATCCACTATCTTTATGGGCTCACCCATATCTAAGATAAATATCTCACCACCACTGCCAATAGCTCCAGCTTGAAGCACAAGTTCACATGCCTCAGGTATAAGCATAAAGTATCTTGTAATATCTGGATGTGTTACAGTCAAGTTTTCTCCATTGTCTATCAAAGATTTAAACTTTGGTATCACACTTCCACTCGATCCAAGTACATTTCCAAATCGAACAGCTACTATATCTGTCCCCTTGCCATTAGAGTTCTGAGCATACAACTCACAGATACGCTTAGTAGTGCCCATAACATTTGTAGGGCGGACTGCTTTGTCTGTAGAAATCATCACAAATTTCTCAACACCATATTTTATGGCTGTATCTATGACATTTTTAGTACCTACAACATTATTTAAGATCCCATCAGCTATATTTGCCTCAACAAGTGGTACATGTTTATAAGCCGCTGCATGTATGACTATGTCTGGTTTATAAGTATCAAAAGTCAATTCTAGTGCATCTAAGTTGACAACACTCTGCATCACAGGAACAACTTCCATAGTTTTAAACTCTTCAAGAATACTATAAAGATTAAACTCACTATGGTCTAAGAGTATGAGTTTTTTCGCACCAAAGAGTTTACACTGTCTGCATATCTCAGAACCTATGCTGCCACCAGCACCAGTAACTAAGATGGTTTTATCTTTTATGAAAGAAGAGATCCTACTTTTATCCAAATCTTGCGGATGCCTAGCGAGTAGATCTTCAACTGAAATATCCTTTAGCTGAGTGGAAAAATCTTTTTCGCCAAAAATCT
>JALUXP010000053.1 GCA_027013295.1 Sulfurimonas sp. | reverse complement strand
ATGGTATGATGGTGAAGGAAAACGAAGATTTTCAGAAACTTCTTCATATAGCCAAATTGTACAACCGCATCATACAGTTCATGAAAATGCAAATGCAAACTTAGTCTATATAGATGACAATGCACAGACAACGACTTTAGAACATGCCAAAGAGATTATTGAAAACTTTGAAAATATGGAAAATGCAAGTGAAAAACTTTTTGTTCTTCTTGATGATATGTTACAAGAGTCTAGAGTCTAATCCCACTCATCATATTTAGCATTTGTATGTTTGTCTTTCTTGTAGCGTCTTGCATTTTTGCTCTTTTCTAGTTGATTTGAGCTATGCAAGAGTTCCTCTTTTATCTCGTTAATATCTTTTGAACTCTCTTGATACGCTATCATTTTCTTGACTAACTTTTGCAAATCTTGCAACTCCCCCTTATAAAGGTCAACTTCCTCTACTCTATTGAGAAGTCGCAAAGCATTTTCTATCTTTTTAGCATAGCTGACTTCAGTTAGCTCTCCAGTATTGCTAAGATACGCAACAATAGTTTTGTGAAATCTCTCTAATGCTCGTATATATCTAAGCCTTTGAGAGTTTTGTACTGCTTTTTGTGATGCCATAATCAACCTATTATTTTTTTATTGATATAATTATAATAAAAATTACTTGGAGTTAACTTGAAAAACTTAATATTTCTTACAATACTGCTTACATCCTCACTATTTGCAAAACTAACAAACGAGTATGCATCGCAACAACTACTCAATAGTCATATACCTATTGTAGATATACGCACCCCACCTGAGTGGCAAGAAACTGGACTCATAAAAGGGGCTATCCCTATCATGTTTTTTAACGAACAAGGTGGATACGATGTAAACGGATGGCTAAAGGAACTCAATAAAAAAGTAGATACTACAAAACCCTTTGCACTCATCTGCCATACAGGCAGTAGGACAATGGTTGTAGCACAGTTTCTTTCACAAAAGCTCAACTACAATGTCATCAATATCTTAGGGGGGATGGAGTATGCCGAAGCAAAAAAACTCCCTATCTTACCCTATAAAAAATAGATGCGGTTTTTAAAGTTTCTATTCTTTTTAACTACAAGGATGGCAATTATCTTTAGCATCATAGGAGCTATAGCTTATCTCCTCTGGGGTGCACTCTACCTTATGTTTCTAAAATAGGCTATAATTTCATTAAAAAAAGGTATGCTATGAAATCTCCTCTTAACTTAGAACAAAGCATACTTCTCTCAAATCAAAAACCATGCCATTGTAATCTTTTTTTTACGCTTAAAACAAAACTCACAGTATTATGCAATATCTATATTCCTAGATGCCCTTACTATACCACTTACTTCGCCTTTAGGCGTACAGGTGTGCATCCACCCCTCATCCTTATCTAACTCATAATTCATTAAAAAAATATTAAAGATTAAGGATATAATCATGTCAAAAAAAACATACACAGTAGGCTTCCCAAGGATTGGTGAACAAAGAGAACTCAAAAAAGCATTGGAAGATTTCTGGGCAAATAAAAGTAGCTTTGAAAAGGTGAGTAGTGTTGCCCATGAACTCAAAAAAAGACATTGGAACTATCAAAAAGATGCAGGGATAGAGTTCATCAGTTCAAATGATTTTTCACTTTATGACAATATGCTCGATACTCTTGTAATGATAGGTGCAATTCCTTCAAGATTTCAAAAACTTCGTGATGAGGAACTTTACTTTAGCATGGCTAGAGGTAATAGTGAGAGTGTCGCGATGGAGATGACAAAATGGTTTAATACAAACTACCACTACATTGTACCTGAGCTCTCGCTCAAAGATACCTACAAGCTTGATGCTTCTAAAATAATCTCCGAATATAATGAAGCAAAAAAACTAGGAATCAAAACTAAAATCAACCTCATTGGTCCTATCACTTTCTTAGGGCTTTCAAAGCGTACCGATAGAGGAGACACCTATGAACTTCTCAATAAGATACTCCCCATCTATGAAGCCTTACTTCAAGAGATATCTACACTAGATGAAAGCGTGATGGTACAGATAGATGAACCAATACTCGCTAAAGATAATGAGGTTAAGGTACTTAGCCTCATCAAACCAACCTACGATAAACTTACAAATGTGAGTAAAAATATAGATATTGCAGTGACAACTTATTTTGAGCATTCTTGTGAGGCTACAAAGATTTTACTCCATACTTCTATCAAATATATAGGTCTTGACTTGTTGTATGGTGAGAAAAATCTTGACTCACTTAACCTCATTGCTCAAAGTGATAAAACACTTATAGCTGGAGTCGTTGATGGAAGAAATATTTGGAAGAACAACATCCATAAAACGCTGCAGCTCTTAGAGTTGATATCTCAAAAAGTACCAAAAGATAAAATTCTTATTGCATCTTCATGCTCACTGCTTCATATACCTTTTACACTTCGATATGAAGAAAAAATGGATCCACAAATAAAAAACTGGTTGAGTTATGCTACAGAAAAACTTGATGAGATATCTCTTATAGCAAAAATATTTTTTAGTGAAGATGCTATTCTCAATGAACAAGACAAGTTTGCGCAACAAGCCAACCTTGAAGCAAACCAAAGTAGAGCAACATCATCACTCATTCATAATCCCATTGTCCAGCAAAGAGTTAAAAACTATACAAAATTTTCAAGAGATG
>JALUXP010000052.1 GCA_027013295.1 Sulfurimonas sp. | reverse complement strand
AGGTGGCAGAAATCGTCGCCAAAATCCAGCAGATATGGATAAATTTCCTCTTGATATGAATGTAGATATGTACCTCTCTTTCCAAGAAGCTATTTTTGGTTGTGAAAAGGAGATAGAATTTACATACAAAACCTCTTGCAAACCTTGTAAAGGGACTGGAGCAAAAGATGGCAAACTCTCAACCTGTTCTCAGTGTGGGGGACAGGGTCAAGTGTATGTAAAACAAGGTTTTATGACCTTCTCACAAACCTGCCCATTGTGCCATGGTTCTGGAAGTTCGGCTTCATCGCCTTGCAAAACCTGTCATGGTGATGGTTTTGAGGAAAACAGAGAAACAGTTACTGTAAAAGTTCCAGCAGGGATAGACAATGCTAACCGTCTAAGAGTTTCAGGTAAGGGAAATATCTCCAAACGAGGTAGCCGTGGTGACTTGTATGTCACTTTTGAAGTTAAACCAGATAAGCACTTTATCCGTGATGGCAATGACATCTACATAGAGATCCCAGTATTTTTTACACAAGCTATTAGTGGGGAAACTTTAAACATACCTTCACTAACTGGTGAGCTGGAACTTAAACTTGATGTAGGGACAAGAGATAAACAACATTTTAAGTTCAGAGGCGAGGGGATTGCAGATGTTCATGGGCACGGTAAAGGTGACCTTGTAGCACAGGTAAATTTAACATATCCAAAGAAATTCACAAGTGAACAAAAAGAGCTACTCAGCAAACTCCAAGACTCTTTTGGTATAGAATCAAAACCTCATGAGGGTGTTTTAGACTCAGCCATAGACAAGATGAAAAACTGGTTTACATAAAATCAAATAAAGGGTTATAATGAATAGAGAGCATGTCAACAATCAACTATCTACACTAGCCCTTTCAATGTTTAGAAAAGATTTTTTTGGTATCTATCATGGATCTCTTTCCGCTAAAGTTGAATCCAATAGATTTATCATCAATACTCAAGAAGCAGTTTTCGATGCTATAGATAAAAATACTCTTATCGAGCTGTATTTTAAAAAAGATTACCGCTGGAATCAAGCAAGCATAGATGCAAATATCCATTTCAATATCTATTCACAGATCTCAGAAGCAAAATTTATCTCCTTTTCAATGCCACCTTTTACAACTGCTTACTCCCTCACCCATAATCTAATCACTCCTAAAGATTATTTTGGACATAAAGAGTTAGGTTCATTACAGATCGTAGATCCAGGTCAATTTGAAGACTGGTATGAAAGAGCCCAAAGTACCATAGTGCACTATTTCATTGCAAACAAAACAGATATTATGGTTATTCGAGGTTATGGTGTTTATTCGTTTAATAGAGATATACATCAGATGGCGAAAAAACTTGCTATACTGGAAAAGAGTTGCAGATTGCTTATGCTCGATGGTTCAAGCAGTGATTATAACTTTGACTAAGACAAGTGCTTAAATATGTCATTGCATTTTAACAATACCTTAGTCATAGGCATCTCCGCAACAGCACTTTTTGACCTCTCAGACTCTGATGCTCTCTTTAAAAAAGAGTATAAGCAAAATCCAGATACTGCCATAGCTACTTACAGAAAATATATGCTAGAAAATGAGCATACCCCTTTAAAAGAGGGGATAGGATATCCCCTTGTAAAAGCACTTTTAAGCTTAAACAGATACCAACAAGAGGGTGAAACACCCTTAGTTGAAGTAGTGATTATGTCTCGAAACTCACCAGATACAGGCTTACGAGTGTTAAACACCATCCGTTCCTTTGGGCTTGGCATCACTCGCTCTGCATTTACAGCAGGTGAATCAAGTGCTGATTATCTTGAAGCATTTAATGTTGATCTTTTTTTAACTACAGATGAAGAAGATGCTCAAAAAGTGATAAACAATGGTGTCTGTGCATCAGCTATCCTCTCCACTCCACCAGAATATAACTGCGATATACCAGATGGTCAAGTAAGAATTGCTTTTGATGGGGATGCTGTACTCTTTGATGAAAGTAGCGAACTTGTCTATAAAGAAAAAGGGATGGATGCTTTTCATGAAAATGAAGATAGTGAGCAGGACACTCCCATGAAGGAGGGACCTTTCGCATCATTTTTAAAACAACTTGCGAAACTCCAAGAGAGACTCCCTATGAAAGTGGAGTATTCACCTGTGCGTATAGCCATAGTCACCGCGAGAAACTCACCCTCTGAGATGCGAGTCATCAAAACACTAAGACATTGGGGTGTTTATGTTGATGAGGCATTTTTTCTTGGAGGGATAGAAAAGAGTAAGATACTCAAAGCGTTTAAAGCACATATCTTTTTTGATGATCAAGATGTGCATCTTAAAGGTTCTTCACTTGTTGTACCCTCTGGGAAAGTGCTTTATCCATCAAATTCTAAGATGCACAAGCACATTTAAAAACATTCCCTCTTAAGGAGGGAAAGTCTTATTGTATTAGTTATAATCAACATGAACATCTTGATCAATAGTTAATGTAACTGTTGGATCATCTTCACTTTGATATACAGCATAATCTTGATTGTCAATCTGAACTGTTTCACCTAATTTAAATTCACTACTATCAAGTGTTACGCTATCAGTTTTGTCACCTTCTATCGTAATAGCGATATCTTTTCCATCTTCACCCATATCAAGGACATCTCCTAGTTTAATATCAAGATTTTGTTTGCCATCTGCTAAGTCAATGGAATCTAC
>JALUXP010000051.1 GCA_027013295.1 Sulfurimonas sp. | reverse complement strand
AAAAAAACTAAAAATCAAACTGGTATTAGAACTTCTAAAAGAAGAAAAAATACTTGTTGAGATGGCGAAAGAACTGGAAAAAGATATTTTTAGAAAGTTCAATATGATATAATAAAAAAAATATTAGAATAGGATAATTAAATGTTACAAAAAATATTAAACAGTGTTTCCCTTGATAAATTTCTTACGACAAAAAAGAGCGTAGACCTTTTAAAGTTAGAATATAATATTAGAATTGCACAAACAATGGGAAGAGCTGCATCACTGAGAGATAGTGAAACAGAGTCACATAATTTTAGAGTATCTTTCCTGAGTGCATTATTGGGTCAAAAATTAAAATTACCACAGAAACAGTTGCAAGGATTGATAAAAGGTGCTTTTCTTCACGATATTGGCAAGATAGGTATACCTGATAATATTTTATTGAAAAATGGAAAATTAAATGAAGATGAATGGAAGGAGATGAAGCTTCATCCTACTCTTGGAAAAGAGCTTATAGGTGACTTGCCTTGGTTCAATGATGCATTAGATATTATTCTACACCATCATGAAAAATTTGATGGAACTGGTTATCCTGATGGGCTAAAAGGTGATAAAATTCCATTGAATGCAAGGCTTTTTACTGTGATAGATGTTTTCGATGCCTTAGTATCAAAAAGACCATATAAAGAAGCTATGAATATGAACGAAGCACTTAAAATTTTAAAATCTGAAAAGGATACTCATTTTGATCCAAAAATGCTAGATTTGTTTTGTGAAAATATAAGTAATTTATATGAAAAAGTTTATACCTGTTCTGAAAATGAACTACGCCAGTTATTGATGGAAAATAGAAAAAAGATTTTTGGAGTATAAGTGCCTCTCCATAAATAACCCCAAATTTTACTCCTAATTTTCAGAGAGGCTTGAAGATATTTTTGGTACAATATTTCTATAAAAATAAGAGGCTAACAGATGCAAGAGCTAAATATAGATTCCTTAACTGGTTTAACGGAACAAGAGGTTAAAAAACGACTTGATGAGTATGGCTACAATGAAATCAACGAAAAAGAAGAGGGGTGGTTTCACCGTCTGTTTAAAAGATTTTGGGGTCCTATTCCATGGATGATAGAGGTAGCTGTTGTTCTCTCTTTTCTTGCGAAAAGATGGGAAGATTTTGGGGTTATACTCTTTATGTTACTTGTCAATGCCTTTGTTGATTTTTATCAAGAGTCTAAGGCATTAAGTGCTATATCTGTTTTAAAGAAAAAACTGGCAAGAAAAGCATTAGTGTTGAGAGATGGAGAGTGGAAGAACATAGATGCTAAGGAACTTGTTCCTGATGATATTATAAAAATTAAGAGTGGAGATGTCGTTCCTGCTGATTGTCTTTTACTTGGAGGAGAGGAGTTTCTTCAAGTTGATCAGTCAGCTTTAACTGGAGAGTCTTTGGCAGTCAATAAAGAGGTAAATGAAGAAATCTATGCAAATGCTATCATTAAACAAGGTGAAATGCTAGCGAGGGTAACTGCTACTGCTTTAAATACATACTTTGGAAAAACTGTAGGTTTGATAGCAAAAGCTGAAAAAGAGGAGCATAGTCATTTTCAAGCGATGATCATAAAAGTAGGAAACTTTTTAATTTTAATCACGCTTGTCCTTATCAGTGTTATCATATATGTCGGCATTCAGAGGAATGAACCACTGCTAGATTTACTCATCTTTTCTCTTATCTTAACTATCTCAGCGATTCCTGTTGCTATGCCTGCAGTACTTACTGTAACTATGGCTCTAGGTGCGAGAGCTTTAGCTGCAAAAGAGGCTATTGTTACGAAGTTGTCAGCTATAGAAGAGGCTGCTGGGATGGATATACTCTGTTCAGACAAGACAGGAACTCTCACACAAAACAAGATGAGTTTAGCTGAACCCTTTATCGCAAATGACTATACAGAAAATGAGCTTATGCTTTATGCTTCTTTTGCAAGTAAAAAAGAAAATGAAGACCCTATAGAAAAACCTATTTTTGAGTATCTTAATCTCAATACTTTGAATGAAAAATTTAAAGAAAAGAAGATGAATAAATTTATCTCCTTTGACCCTGTTCATAAAAAAACAGAAGGATTTTTCACTACAGGAGAAACCTATACTAAGGGTGCTCCTCAAGTTATTATAGAGCTTTGTGATGCAGATGATGTTAGCAAAGAATACTACTACGAGCAGGTAGAAAGTTTTGCACAAAAAGGTTTTAGAACGCTGGGTGTAGCCTATAAAAATCTTGATGAGAAGAAATACCATTTTGTTGGTTTAATACCACTCTTTGACCCACCTAGAGAAGATTCCAAAGAGGCAATAGCAAAGGCAAATGAAAAATCTGTATCTGTGAAGATGATAACAGGCGACAACATAGCGGTCGCTAAATATATCTCAAATCTTTTAGATATTGGGGATGATATAGAGGATGTAAAAGAGCTTAAAGGAGAGAGTCAAAAAGAGTATATTGCACTCTCAAAAGTTCTCTCCTCTGCTATTGTCAAAACGATAAATGCAGATATTTCTCAAGAAGAACTTGAAAAAAGTGTAAACAAAATCGTAAAAGAGGTACAAAAAGAGCTAGATAAAAAACCAATATCTGAGGGTGGTGTAAAGAAACATGAATCTGAAATAGTAAAAATCATAGAAGATGCAAATGGTTTCGCACAGGTTTTCCCTGAAGATAAGTATTTTATAGTAGATGCACTGCAAAAGGCAGATCATATAGTAGGTATGACAGGAGATGGGGTCAATGATGCACCAGCACTTAAAAAAGCTGACTGTGGAATAGCAGTGAGTGGTGCTACTGATGCTGCTAGAGCTGCTGCAGATATTGTACTTATGGCACCTGGTTTGACTGTTATTGTCGATGCTATAAAAGAGGCAAGAATTGTATTTGAGAGAATGCGTAGTTATGTTATATATAGAATAGCTGAAACCATTAGAATCCTCCTCTTTATGACCCTTGCTATTGTGGTATTTAATTTTTATCCTATTACTGCTATTATGATTATTCTTTTAGCACTCTTAAATGATATACCTATTATGACTATAGCTTATGACAATACTAAAGAGAGAGAAAAGCCTGTTAGATGGAATATGAAGAGTATATTTGTCATCTCTAGTTGGTTAGGTGTTGCAGGGTTATTTAGCTCTTTTGCACTCTTTTATATCGTTATGATTTATCTCAAATCAAACCCATTGACGGGCTTTTTTCCTGATTTACCAGCTGGAGTGGATATCTCGGACTCTAAATCATATCTAGGTTTTGTGCAGACCATCTTTTTTATTAACCTAACGGTTGCTGGACACTTTACAATTTTTAATACAAGAATCTCAGATTGGTTTTTTGCAAAAGCATTACCATCATGGCAACTACTCTCTGCTTCTTTTGTTACAGCCCTTGGTGGAACACTCATCGGGATGTATGGTTTAAATATAATGACAGCAATTGGATGGCAATGGGCATTATATATTTGGGGATATGCCTTTGTTTGGTTTGTATTTAATGATATAGTGAAAATGGGTATTTTAAAATACTATAAAAAGAGATATGGAGAAGAAGCTATTTAAGTACCTCTCTATAAATAATGCTTTTTTGGAATTGGGTTGTGGGTTTTATACTATGGATTTATTTGAATTAATTTTTGACTTTTTTTACTACTTTTTAGTTGAAAAGGAGTAGAATATAGTTTAATTGATAAAAGGTATATGATATGGAAAATATAAACTGCGATATTTTAATCATTGGTGGAGGACCTGCTGGTGGTGTAGGTGCTATTACAGCTAAAATGAACTACCCTCAAAAAAAGGTACTTGTTGTCCGTGAATATGAACAACAGTTAGTTCCTTGTGCTATTCCTTATATATTTGGCGAGACTCTTGGATGTAGTGAAAAGGATTTAGGTTCTTGTGCGGTTGCTGCTGAGATGGGCATCGCCACTCTTTTAGGAGAGGTTCGAGATATTGACTTGCAAGGAAATATCGCTTTTACTGAAAAAGAGGCTATCCACTTTGATAAACTCATCTTTGCTACTGGCTCTAAGCCTTTCGTTCATGACTCTCTTCGACATGCCTTAGCTCTTGAGGGTGTATTTACTGTTGCCAAGAACAAAGCTCTCATCGATAAAACTAAAAGTTATATAGAAAATAGAACGAACATAGTTGTGATTGGTACTGGATTTATCGGTATTGAGATGGCTATGGAACTCTCTTGTGCTGGAAAAAAAGTAAAAGTCATTGGTGGCTCAAAGCATATACTCAAAGGTGCTTTTGATAGTGAAGTAGCACTTGAGGCTGAGAAAATTTTACTTGAGTCTGGTATTGAATATATTAGTAACGATAGGGTGAAGGAGATTTTAGATCTCAATGGTGACAACATTGCAAATGCAGTGCAACTCAAGAGTGGGAAAGTTATTCATGCAGATGCCATTGTCCTAGCAACTGGTTACAAACCAAATACCCAACTTGCAGAGAAAGTTGGTATCTCCCTCGGTTACTACGGTGGCATCTGGGTAGATGAATATATGAGAACGGCAAACCATGATATATTTGCTATCGGGGATTGTAGTGCTAGACGAGATTTTATAACCAAAGAACCATCTAAAGTGATGCTTGCCTCTACCTCTTCAGCAGAAGCTAGAATTGCAGGTACATCTCTGTATGGTATAGAATATCTCAAAGGATTTAGCGGGACTATCGCTATTTTTTCTACTATGCTTGGCTCTGTTGCATTTTCATCAGCAGGAGTTACAGAGGAGGAAGCAAAAAATGCTGGACTTGATGTAGTAGTTGGTTCTTTTAGTGGACTTAACCGTCATCCTGAAACTATTCCAGATGCACAAAAGCAATTTGTCAAACTCGTAGCCATGAGAAATGGTGGGGTTATCATCGGTGGTCAAATCATCGGTGGAAAAGAAACAGGTGAAATGATAAATATAGTCGGTACTCTCATAGAGTCAAAGTTTGATGTCTATAGAGTAATGTCCATGCAAGTAGCCACACAACCAAAGCTCACGGCCGCACCAACTTCCTACCCTATCACTATGGCAGCAGTAAATATCATGGGGCAACTTAAATGATAGAGACTTTTTTTCTCTATGCTCTTTTTGTTACTTTAGGAGTTTTTCTACTCTACTTCTTAGGAGTAGCTCTAGCCCCTTATGCTCCTAGTCGTGTAAAGAATGAACACTTTGAGTGTGGACTTCCAGCCTCCTCATCGACTCCAAAAAAGGCAAACTTTGGTTTTTTTGTTTATGCGATTATGTTCATCGTTGCAGATATGACAGGACTTTTTTTCTCCCTCTTTGTCTTTGGGCTTGATAGACATGCTTCACTTATGGCGAGTGCTTTTGCTCTCATCATGGCGTTTGCTATCACCCTTGCAATGCACGAACTCCAAAAAGAAAACAAGGAAAACAATGCTTAAAATACTTGACTTTTTTGACTATGCCAAAAGTGAATCTCTCTGGATGGCACATTTTTGTACAGGATGTTGCTCTTTAGAGATGGCAGCAGCTATGGGACCTCGTTACGACTGGGAGCGTTATGGCTACCTCCCAACACCAACGCCCAGACAAGCTGATGTTCTTATGATAACTGGTTTAGTAAGCAAGAAGATACTTCCAGCACTTCTAAGAACCTATGCACAGATGCCTGATCCTAAGTATGTAGTCGCTATGGGAGCTTGTTCTTTTGATGGTGGACCCTACAACGAGTCACTTTCAGTTATTAAAAATCCTACAGAGATTTTGCCTGCCGATGTCTTCATCGCTGGATGCCCTCCAAAACCTGAAGCTATCATTGAGGGATTAGAGCAGGTTAAACTTAAAATTAAAAATGGCGAACCGAGTGCTGCAAGTCAAGGTGGACTCTGGAAAGAGATGGAGTTTTAGATGAAAAACTTACGAAAGATTGTAGAAGAATTTTCTTGTGAGTATGTCGAGAACTATAAAAAGATATGGATCAAGGCAAAACTCAATTCAAAAAATGATTTATTAACTCTCGCAAATGCACTCAAAAAAGAGGGACTTCGTTCTCTCTCTACTGTATCGCCTACAGACTTTTTAGAAGATCATATCATGGAGGTAAACTACTTCTTTGAAGATTTAGAGACTAAACGCAATCTCTGGCTTAAAATAGATCTGCCTCGTAAAGTTGAAGAGTGTAAGGTAGAGTCACTCACACCCCTATTTCCTAGTGCCGCTTGGCATGAGAGAGAGGCATTTTCTATGTTTGGTGTAGAGTTTTTGCACCATCCAGACCTTAGGGACATTCTTAAAAGTGAAGATTTTAGAGGAGTTTATCCTTTTAGAAAAGATTTTGACTGGGGTGCTCATGAAAAAAATCAGATGCAAAACATTCAACAGATTGTAGATGCTTTTAAAAAAGAGCAGGAGGAAAATGAGATAGAACTAGACCCTGACTCTTCTGAGACCATGCTCAATTGGGGACCTACACACCCTGCAAGTGGACCAATACGACTGCGAGTACATTGTGATGGGGAGGAGGTGATAAGCATTGATCCTGACATCGGTTATGTCTGGCGTGCTTTAGAACATCTAGTCACAAAAAAAGATTTTGTCGGGGCTATTGTCGCTGTAGAGCGTCTTTGCTTTATGGATAACATCAACTCTATGGTTGGCTACTGTATGGCTGTTGAAGAGATTGCAGATGTAAAGATAACTCCTTTTGCTTCATGGATGCGAGTTCTACTTGGTGAAGTAGCACGAGTATCCTCACATTTTATGGGGCTTGGAGGATTTTTTAACAACATTGGCTTACATACCTTAGGTATGTGGAATATGGACACAAGAGAGTTTTTCTTAGACTTCTTAGAGTCCTATTCTGGGGCAAGAATCGCCACTGCATCTATAGAACCAGGTGGTGTTCGCTATGGCTTAGATATGAGTATGTTTGATGAACTTCAAAAAGCTCTTGATAAGTTTGATACAACTGTTGGCGAAGTGGAAGCCATCTTTGTAAAAAATCCAACGATGAAACTCCGCTCAGACAATGTCGGTATCTTAAGTAAAGAGGATGTGCATGAATTTGGTCTCAGCGGTATAGTTGCTCGTGCAAGTGGTGTCAAAACTGACATCCGAATAGATGAACCTTATGCTGCTTATGATGAGCTTGATTTAAAGTACATCACACAAGAGGGTGGGAGTGCTAACGATAGGTTTATGATGCTCTTTCGTGATATAAAACAGTCTATAGAGATTATCAAACAAGCAAAATTTCACATAGAAAAAGCGGTAGCTGAGGGTGAGATGAATCCGACAAAAGACCATATGGTCAAGGTACCAAAAAAACTCCCAAAAGGTGAAGCGATAAGCCGTGTTGAGTGGGCAAGAGGCGAGGTTCTTATGCACCTTGTGACAGAGGAGAAAGCAAAATCTCCTTACCGCCTCAAGATGCGAGCACCGAGTTTTAACCATACTATGATGCTCAACCACCTACTTAAAGGACGAACGCTCTCAGACATTCCACTTATTTTTGGAAGTCTCTATATTTGTCAGGGGGATTTAGACAGATGATAGATTCACTTTTTGCAGCTTTTATTTTTCCGGGACTTCTCTATGTCTTGCTCTGGACCATTGGACTTTTTTGGTTTTTTAGAAAATTTATAGCCTCTCTTCATAAGCGTGTAGGTCCTAGTTTTAATGGTAAGGGAGGAAGCTATCAAACACTTTTTGACTTGAGTAAACTTCTTACAAAAGAGAGCATTACACCTGATGGAGTAAATCCTTATCTCTTCTCTATTATGCCTCTTCTAGCTCTTATCATAGCAATGCTTCCTTCTGCATTTATTCCGTGGATGGATGGATTAGTCGTTGTTGATAGTAGCTATGGTCTTTTAGCACTTGTTATCCTCATAGGGATTGAGCCATTTTTACTCTTTTTGACAGGTTTTGGTTCAAATAACAAATACTCTTTTCTTGGTGGTGTGCGTATTTTAACGCAGTCTATCTCTATGGAGACAACTTTTTTCTTAGCCTCACTCTCCCCTGCCCTGCTTTTTGGAACGATGAACTTAACTGAGATAGTTACAAGTAGTTCTTGGCTAAGTTTTCTCATACTCTTGCCTGCTTTTGCTATATACTTTGTAGCACTTTTAGGTCTGCTAGAGCAACCACCTTTTAACATTCCCGATGCAGAACAAGAGATAGTCTATGGTTTTTACACAGAATATAGTGGTACAAACTACTTCTTACTCAAACTTGCAGAGTTTGCAGAATTTATGGCTGTTTTTGCAGGGGCAACTACGCTTTTCTTAGGAGCTTACAAAGGTATTTATTTTGATAGCTACTTCTTCTTTTTTATGAAGATGTTAGGTATTGCAGTAGCTATGATGACTATTCGTGCGGCAACACCACGCATCACATTAGCACAAATGCTCTCCTTTTCGTGGAAATATATGGTACCCCTTGCACTCCTCAACCTTGCATGGGTACTCTTCGCAAAATCACTCTGGTTTATGGGAGCATAAAAAATGATACTTAAAATTCTAAATAGAACATTAAGGGTGGCAAAATCCCTCATGACACCATCACCCGCAAACAAAGATGTCCGCTACGAAGCTATGCATAACCCTTTGCGTTATCGTGGGGAACATAGGGTCGATTATAAAACATGTATTGGGTGTGATAGTTGTAATAAAATCTGTCCAACACATGCTATAACTATGAAACATCTTCCTCTAAAAAAGCAAAATATCGTGCCAGAAGTCAATCTCTCTGTCTGTATATTTTGTGGGCTGTGTGAAGATGTCTGTCCAACAAAACCTGAAAAATCCATCATCCTAAGTGGTGGTCGTTACGATATGCTTAGTGGTGGTTGGCATGATGATCAAACTGACTTTTGGGTACATACGGATGTTCCTCAAAGCTATATAGATTCTCGCTTAGAAGAGGAGGAAGCCACTCGGGTCAAAAAAGAGCTTATTGCGAAGAAAAAAGCAGCTGAGGCTGAAGCAAAGCAAAAAGAGGCACTTGGCGAAACGCCAAAAAAGGCAACAACTACTCAGCCAGATTTTAACAAGGGAGTATTAGAATGAATATAGCTCTTTTAAGTGCCGTGCTACTCCTAGCAGTCGGCTCTTTAGTCATAAAAAAAAGTGTCCCAGCTATCATAAGTTTTATCCTTATGATGTTTATATTAGGTCTTTACTATATCAACCTCGATGCGAAGATGCTCGGACTTTTTCAGATTTTCATCTATACAGGTGGGATTATGGTGCTTATGCTCTTTGGTATCACTATCATAGGTGTTGAATTTCCAAAGGCAAAGGCAAAACCTTTTAATGCAACAGTTGCATTTCTACTCTTTGTGAGTATTTCGGCACTCTTTTTAAGAGGCATAGATACTCTTACAATAGCACTAAAACAACCTGTAGAAGATGTGAATCTTTTTAGTGGTGAGTTTAGCGATTTTGTTATCATCTTCACACTTATCGCCTCATCATTACTCTATGCTACGGTTAAAATGAGTAGTACACTTAAAGCTAAAAAAACAAGGATAAAAAATGTCTAAATATATAACTATTGATGCAAACGAAGCAGTCGCAAGAGTCGCACATAAGATAAATGAAGTTATCGCTATCTATCCAATCACCCCCTCTAGCCCAATGGCGGAGTTAAGTGATGTTTACAGTATGAAAGGCGAGAGAAATATTTTCGGAGGTCTTCCTGAGATTATGGAGATGCAGAGTGAGGGAGGTGCTAGTGGAGCAGTTCATGGATCACTCCAAACTGGTGCATTAACAACAACTTTTACAGCCTCTCAAGGGCTACTACTGATGATACCAAATATGTACAAGATCGCAGGAGAGCTTACTCCTACAGTTTTTCATGTGGCAGCTCGCTCACTTGCAGCACAAGCACTCTCTATCTTTGGTGATCATAGTGATGTGATGGGTGTGCGTCAAACTGGTTTTGCACTCTTTAACTCGGTAAATACTCAAGAGGCACACGATTTTGCTCTTATCTCCCAAGATGCAACTCTTCGTTCTCGCATACCTTTTTTACACTTTTTTGATGGTTTTAGAACTTCGCATGAAGTAGGTAAAATAGAACTTATAGATATGCAAATGATGAGTAAGATGATAGATGAGAAACTGGTTCATGAGCATAGGAGCCGAGCACTCTCTCCTGATAATCCTTTTATTCGTGGAACTTCACAAAATGCCGATGTCTATTTTCAAGGGCGTGAAAGTGTCAATATCTTCTACGATAAACTCCCAGATATTTTACAAGAGTCTATGGATAAATTTGCAACACTTAGTGGGAGAGCATACAAACTCTTTGACTATGTTGGTGCAGAGGATGCTACAAAAATCATCATCCTTATGGGTTCAAGTTGTGATACAGTTGAAGAGACAGTAGAGTATCTTAAAGAGCAAGGCGAAAAAGTCGGTGTTATAAAAGTGAGACTCTACAGACCTTTTTCACTTAAACATTTTTTATCTATACTTCCAAAAACAACACAATCTATAGCCGTTTTAGATAGAACAAAAGAGTCAGGTTCACTCGGTGAGCCACTCTATCTTGATGTAGTGAGTGCGTTTAATGAACTTAGTGTCGAGGGAAAGCTAGGCTTTGGCATGCCAAAAATCATAGGTGGGCGTTATGGACTCTCTTCCAAAGAGTTTACACCCTCTATGACAAAAGCTGTTTTTGATGAACTTGCAAAAGAGCAACCTAAAAATCACTTTACCATAGGGATATATGATGATGTGACAAACACCTCTTTAGAGTGGGATAAGAGTTTCAATGTAGCTAATGAAGAGACATTTAGAGGGCTTTTTTATGGTCTTGGAAGTGATGGAACAGTAGGTGCAAACAAAAACTCTATAAAAATCATAGGAACAGAGACACCAAACTATGCACAAGGTTACTTTGTCTATGACTCTAACAAGTCAGGTTCTATGACTACCTCCCATCTTCGTTTTGGAAAAGAGCCTATAAAATCAAGCTACCTTATAGAAAGAGCCAATTTCGTAGCCTGTCATCAGAGTGTCTTTTTAGAGAAGTTTGACCTCCTCAAACATGCACAAAAAGGGGCAACATTTCTTCTTAACTCTCCATTTTCTAAAGATATAGTCTTCTCAAAAATCCCTCAAAAAGTGCAAGAGGAGATTATAGAAAAAGAGTTAAAATTTTATGTCATAGATGCTGCAAAAGTAGCAAAACAAAGCAATATGGGACGAAGGATCAACACCGTTATGCAGACATGTTTCTTCGCTATCTCAAATATTTTACCACGAGAGGAAGCGATAGAGAAGATAAAAGCTTCCATCGAAAAAACTTATGGAAAAAAAGGAAAACAGATTGTAGAGATGAACTTCTTTGCTGTCGATAACACCTTAGAACATCTTCATGAAGTGAAAGTACCAAAAACACTACAGAGTAAAAAAGCGATGCGACCACTCATAAAAGGTGATTTTGATAAATTTGTAGAGGAAGTCACTGCGAAACTTATAGCTGGAGATGGGGATGAGATACCTGTTTCAGCTATGCCAAGCGATGGCACATGGCAGAGTGGGACAACACAGTACCAAAAGAGAAGTACGGCACTTGAAGTGCCACAGTGGGATCCCGACACTTGTATCCAGTGCAATAAATGTGTTATCGTCTGTCCTCATGCAGCTATTCGCTCGAAGGTCGTCGAGGAGACTATCTTGAGAGATTTACCCGATGATTTTCTCTATACAAAAGCCAAAGGAAAAAACTTTGAAGAGAGTGAGATGTTTACTATCCAAGTGGCAGTGGAAGATTGTACTGGATGTACTCTTTGTGTCGAAGTTTGTCCAGCAAAAAATAAATCACAAACAAACCTCAAAGCTATCAATATGGTAGAACAAGAGCCTATTCGTGAGAATGGAGCAGAACTTTGGGAACACTTCACAAAACTTCCAGCTTATGATAGAAGTAAACTCAACCACGAAAAAGCGAAAGAGACACAGTTCTTAGAACCTCTCTTTGAGTTTAGTGGTGCATGTCCAGGTTGTGGTGAAACACCATACATAAAACTTGCCTCACAACTCTTCGGTGATAGAATGGTCGTTGCAAATGCTACTGGATGTTCCTCTATCTACGGAGGAAATCTCCCTACGACACCTTGGAGAAAAAACAGTGAGGGCAGAGGTCCAGCATGGTCAAACTCTCTCTTTGAAGATAATGCAGAGTTTGGACTAGGCTTTCGACTTGCCATAGATAACCATACGCACAATGCAAGAGAGACACTTACCGCACTTAAAAAAGATGTGGGTGAAAAGCTTACAGATGCACTACTAGACTCTACGCAAGAGGATGAACCTGAGATATTTAAACAGCGTGAACGCGTAAAGAAACTTCAAGCCAAACTCAAAAGTATTAAAGGCAAAGAGAGCGAAAGACTCACAGAACTTGCCGAGTATCTTGTGAAAAAATCTGTTTGGATGATTGGTGGTGATGGTTGGGCTTATGACATCGGTTACGGTGGGCTTGACCATGTGCTTGCAAGTGGTAAAAATGTCAATATTTTAGTCTTAGATACACAAGTTTATTCTAATACAGGTGGACAACAGAGTAAAGCGACATTTACAGGTGCAGTAGCCAAATTTGCAGCGGGTGGAAAACCTCAAATTCCGAAAGATTTAGCGATGATGGCGATAGCTTACGGCGATGTTTATGTAGCCCGAGTCGCTATGGGTGCAAGTGATGCACAGACTGTCAAAGCCTTTGTAGAGGCTGAAGCTTATGATGGTCCTTCTATTATCATCGCATACTCACATTGTGTGGCTCATGGATATGATCTCCGCTATGGAATGGAGCATCAAAAACTCGCAGTGGACTCTGGACTCTGGGCGACTTTCAGATACAACCCAGCACTTTTAAGTGAGGGGAAAAATCCTATGATTGTGGATTATAAAGAGCCAAAGATAGATGTCAAAAACTTTATGTACCAAGAGACTCGTTTTAAAATGGTAGAGAAACTTGATGCGAACAATGCGAAGAAATACCTAGAAACAGCAAGAAATCATGCCAAAGAGAACTACAAACGCTATAAAAACCTAGAGAGCTCAATGCAGCCACAAGAGGAGAACTAAGATGGATTTAACAACAACATATATGGGACTAGCACTTAAGAACCCGATTCTTGTAGGAGCTTCACCACTCACTGCGACTATAGAGTCTATCAAAGAGCTTGAAGCAAATGGTGCAGCAGCAGTTGTCTTACACTCTATCTTTGAGGAGCAACTTAACCATGAGATGCATGAGATGGATCACTTTTTATTCAAAGGGAGTGAGGATTATGCAGAGTCTCTTGGTTATTTTCCTGAAGTAACACTGAGTAACCTAGAGTCAGAACACTATCTTGATGAGATTGTGAAACTTAAAGAGAATGTATCTATCCCCATCATCGCTTCACTTAATGGCGTTTCAAAAGGTGGTTGGATAGAGTATGCTAAAAAACTAGAGTCTGTAGGGGTTGATGCTTTAGAGTTAAATATCACTTACATACCTACCGATGTAGAGGTAGATGCACAAGCCGTAGAGCAACTCTATCTCGATGTGCTTGAAGCAGTTGTTCAAAGTGTAACTATCCCCGTAAGTGTCAAGATGAATAGCATCTTCTCAGCACCTGCAAATATGGCAAAAAAGATGAGTGATCGAGGGGCAAAAGGTCTTGTTCTTTTTGATAAACCTGTGCATGTAGATATAGACCTCCAAGAGTTAAATGCTTTGCAATCTATCCATATGAGTAGTTCACAAGATTTGAGTGAGACTCTGCGTTGGTCTGCTATCCTCTACAAAAAAACAGACTCTTCACTCTGTGCTTCTACTGGTATAAAAAATCATGAAGATATTTTAAAAGCTGTGATGAGTGGTGCAGATAGCGTGGCTATGGTATCGGCTATCATGGAAAATGGTGCAGGACATATAAAAACAACTCTTGAAGCACTAGAGGCTTGGATGGAGGAGAAAGAGTATATCTCCATAGAGCAGATGAAAGGGAGTATCTCTTTAGCACATACGAGAAACCCTGCTGCATATGAAAGAGCCTCATATATGAGAGTTTTAACAGATTATAGATATTAAGGATTGAGATGTTTGCAATAGAGATGCTTTTTGCCTTTGCTCTTTTTACTCTTGGCGTTTATGGAGTGAGTTCGAGTAGAGATTTTTTACGAATATTTTTCTCGTTAGAGATGCTTTTAAATGCAGTTATCATGATGTTAGCAACTACAGCACACTATCTTGGCATGACACAAAATATAGTCTTAGCTTACATGGTTATGATACTCGCAACCCTTGAAGCCGCTGCTGGTCTGCTTATCTTTGCTGCAGCAAACAAGATAGCTAAAGTGCTAAGCCCTGATGAGTTCAAAGGAGAGGAGCATGCCTAATCTAGCGATAACACTCCTGCTCCTTCCGATGCTTGGCGCACTTTTTACCTTTATGAGTGCAAAGATAAACAAAAAATTTGCTTTTTGGAGTGCTGAGTTTATAGGTCTAAGCCTTTTTCTTATCACGCTAAAACTCTATAGCTCTTACACTATGCCTATAGATTTGCCTATGACTTGGTTCTCTCTTGGTGATTTTAGCATTCCCTTTGGTATCTACATAGACAAACTCTCTTTAGTGATGCTTCTTATCGCTACAGGACTAGGGTTTTTAGATATTCATTTTGCACATGACTACATGAAAGAAGATCCTCATCAGCCGAGATACTATGCAAAAGTGCTTTTCTTTATCGGTGGGATGATTCTGCTTGTCAGTGCAAAAGATATGATTTCACTCTTTAGTGGTTGGGAGTTTATGGGGCTTGCCTCTTACTTGCTTATCTCTTTTTGGCATGAACAGAGTGTTCCTGCTGATGCTGGGGTAAGTGCCTTTTTGTTTACAAGATTTGGAGATATTTTTCTTTTTGCTTCCATAGGTCTGCTTTTTTACCTTACGGGTTCACTTGATTTAGTACACCTTAATG
>JALUXP010000050.1 GCA_027013295.1 Sulfurimonas sp. | reverse complement strand
TCAGTATGGAGGGGAACATTTTGGTGTGAAAAATTTTGCCATAGAGTGTGCAAAGATAGCATCAAGGTTTGCATCGCATACTACAAAAGCCTTAGACTTGGGTTGTGCAACAGGAAGGGCAAGCTTTGAGTTAGCTAAAACATTTGAAAAAGTGGAAGGCATCGACTTTTCAGTGCGTTTTGTAGGGGTTGGGTCGAAGTTTAAAGATACGGGTTTTATTGCTTGGAACTCTATAATAGAGGGTGAGCTTTTTGAGAAAAAACAGATAAGTTTAGAGGAGTTAGGATATAAGCATCTTAAAGATAAGGTGAGTTTTTGGCAAGGTGATGCTTGTAACCTCAAATCAAATTTTTCTGGATACGACCTTATCATTGCAACAAATCTCATCGATAGACTTTATAATCCTAGATTATTTTTAGATAATGTGCAAGAGATGTTACTTCCAGAGGGTATTCTTATATTAACGAGTCCTTACACTTGGCAAGAGGAATCAACCCGCAAAGAATTTTGGTTAGGTGGAAAGCTTGATGAAAATGGAGATGAGATAAAAACGCTTGATACGCTTAAAGAGATATTGGGTGTAGAATTTGATTTGATACATACTCAAGATTTAGAATTTGTCATCAAAGAAACAAAGAGAAAGTACCAGCATACTGTAAGTGAGGTAAGCGTATGGAAAAAAAGATAAATTATGATTTTACAAATGCAACACCAAGAGAAGATACCAATGCCGAAAAATACACCTTAAGGCAAAAGCTTTTTGGTACACAAGATGTAGAGCCTGTGTGGGTTGCTGATATGGATATTGATACACCTCAGTTTGTTCTTGAGGCTGTCAAAAAAAGGTTAGAGCATCCAGTGATGGGTTATGAAGAGGTTCCATCTTCTGCATGGCAGGTACAGATAGAGTGGATGAGAGAGCATCATAACTTAGAGATACAAGAAGAAGAGCTACTTTATTCACATTCGGTAGTAGCGAGTATGAATGTGTGCATCAATGCGATGAGTGAAGTGGGTGAAAAGGTGATAGTGCAAACGCCTGTTTATCCACCTTTTTTTCATAGTGTTCTTGAAAATTCTAGGGAGTTGTTAAAAAACCCACTCAAGCAAGACGGGAAGGGTATTTACCGTTTTGATAGTGAGGATTTAAAAGCTAAGATAGATAAAGATACAAAACTTTTGCTTTTATGTTCCCCGCATAATCCTGTTGGGAGAGTGTGGAAGAGGGAGGAGCTAGAAGAGATTTTAGAGATTTGTTTGGAGAATGATATTGTAGTTTTTAGCGATGAGATACATTCTGACTTAGTGTATGCACCAAATGAACACATACCATTTTCTACTTTAAGCCAAAAAGCAAAAGATATAACCATCACAGCTTTGGGAGTGGGCAAAACATTTAATATGGCTGGTTTTGCGATGAGTAGCGTTTACATCCCCAACAAAGGTTTAAGAGAAAAGTTTTTAAAAGTCTATACGCAGATACATTTTGCCCAGGGTGCATCTTTGAGTCATGTTGCATTTGAAGCAGCTTATATTCATGGTGCAAGTTGGTTAGAACAGCTTAAAGTGCATCTGTATAAAAATTATAGTGACTTAAAAGAGTTATGTGAGGCATATCCAAAATTTATTAAAGTGATAAAAATAGAAGCGACCTATCTTGCTTGGTTAGACTGTCGAGGTATGCAACTTAGCAATAAAGAACTTCGAGAATTTTTCATTCATGATGCAAAGCTTGGTCTCAATGCTGGACTAAGTTTTGGGAGGGAAGGTAGTGGTTTTATGCGATTAAACTTTGCTGTATCTTCTGTAAAAATGTCACAAATCATAGAACAATTAAAGACTGCACTTATTGTATTTTCACTAAGTAATAACCCCTAAATGTTAGTGCAACTTACAAAAATACAAAACTTTATAGATAGACATCATGTTTTGAGTTTAGCTACATCAAACCAAGAGGAACTCAGTGTTTGTAGTCTTTTTTATGCCTATGATAAATCAAATCAAATATTTGTCGTTGCTAGCAGTGAGGAGACTACTCATATACAACATGTTTTACACAATACTCAAGTTGCTGGTACTATAGTCCTTGAAACAAAACAGATTGGTAAAATTCAAGGTTTGCAATTTCGAGGAAAATTTACCCCTTTAGAAGGTAGGGGACTCTCTAAGATATATTTTAAAGCATTTCCTACAGCCTTAGTTATGAAACCAAAACTATGGCAAATTCAAGTTGAGTATTTTAAGATGACAGACAATACTTTAGGTTTTGGGAAAAAAATTATTTGGGAACTTTGAGCTCAAACAGGGAACAATCACTACCACTACTTTGAAAAACTAAAAGCGAGGGAATCATTTCAGACTTAAATCCATATGCTTTACATCCATGAGGTTTTCCTACTTGCCAAGTCACAAAATAATATTTACATCTTCTACAGTTTATTCTTTTCATAGCGGGAATTTTAACATAATTTGATACAATATCTAAAAGATTTATTTAAAAATTTAAAGGGAAAATCTCTATGGATAAGATTTTATTAATGTTACAACTCCAAACACAGCTCAATGATGCAACCAATGGACCTGACTGGGTCAATGGAGTTACTAAAAATACTAAAGTTATCAACTGGTCCCGTTGCATATATATGGAATGTGCGGAGATGGTCGATAGCTTTTCGTGGAAACACTGGAAAAACATAGATGCTCAGCCTGATTGGGACAACCTACAAATAGAAGTTGTTGATGTATGGCACTTTATCATCTCTTTAGGTATTGAGAACTACTCTAGGATGCTCAAAGGTAACATAGAAGAATTGGCAATCAATATATCTCAAATGGATGATTTTTCTAAGATACAAACGACAACTACCACTTTTGCATCTCAAGATGAGGTTATCTCTAAAGTAGAAAATATTATGGCTCTCGTACTTTCTAAGGATGAGCTAGACTTAGATGCACTCATATCTGAGTTTTTTGACTTGACTATTATGAGTGGACTAAATCTTCAAACACTCTATAGACTTTATGTTGGTAAAAATATCCTCAATCAGTTTCGCCAAGATCATGGCTATAAAGATGGCACATATGTAAAAATGTGGGATGAAGTAGAGGATAATGTTATAATGAAGCATATTTGGGAGTCCAATAGTGACATCAAACCAGATGCACTCTACAAAGAGTTGGAAAAACTCTACTTAGCTCTAAATAAGAGCTAATGGAAAAACTTTTAGAAGTAAAAAATCTTTCTTTTGGATATACAAAAGAGTATCTCCTTTTTGAGGATCTCTCTTTTACTCTTAAAAAAGGTGAGATTAAAGCCATAGTTGGAGCAAGTGGTGCGGGTAAATCTACGATATTTGAATTGATTCTTAAAAACCTAGAACCACTTCATGGAGAGATTACAAGCAAGCGATGTTCAGAAGTTTTCCAAGACCCATATAGCTCTTTTCATCCAAGTTATTCCCTTTTGAGTCAGATTAAAGATGTTGCAAATATTGATGAGATCTATCATTATCTCCAAAAAATAAATTTAGAATATAAACTTTTATATAAACTACCTCATGAACTCTCAGGGGGTCAGCTTCAACGGGCTTCTATCTTGCGTGCAATGCTTATGAAACCAAAGTTGCTCTTGCTAGATGAGCCTACATCAGCACTAGATAATGTGATCCAGTTGGAGGTGATGAATATGTTGATGCACAATCTCGATTCAATGGGTATGTTGCTTATAACTCATGATTTGGAGCTAGCGAAGTGGTGTGCAGATGAGGTTATAGAGATTTAAGCAAGATTATTTCTTGCTTAGTTATTGAAAAAAAACTTACCTAAGTAAAAGCCACTTCCTGCCATGAAGATAGTCCCTAAAACATTCAGCGATATGTTTGCCAAGGCAAGTAGTATACTACCACCCTGAAGTAGTAAAAAACTTTCAATAGCAAAAGTGGAGTAAGTTGTTAAGGCTCCAAGTACCCCAGTTGATAAAAATGATTTTGTATGAAGTGAGAAAAACCCACTATTCATAAAAATAGCAATTAAAAGACCCATGGTAAAACTACCAATAAGGTTAACTCCTAAAGTACCAAAAGGAAGCTCATGAGGGACTTTGTGTGAGATGAGACCATTGAGATAGGCTCTTAGCACTGCCCCTATAAATCCACCACTACCTATGGCTAGGATTGTTGGTAAGCTCATTGTCATACACCTTTTGCATTTTTATTCTGAGTTCATTGAGCCACTCAGGATTTTTTTTATCAGCTATAAAAGATTCAAGAAAGATAACTTTTATTTGTCCTGGTTTATAGTAGAATTTTTTTATATTGTAATATTTGGCTGTTTGTATAAGCACTACAGGTTGTACTCTGAGTTGGTATTTATCAGCGATGATTTTTGCACCAGATTTGAAAGGGAGTATCTTACCTTTAGTGGAACGAGTACCCTCGGGAAATATTGTGATAGTTTTACCTAAAGAGAGTCTGTGCTTTACATCTTTTAAAAGCGTGATGAGAGAGGTCTTGCTTTGCCTCTCAACAGGAATATCTTGAGGAAATTTTAGAGAAAGCCCAAAAAAAGGTATATCAAAAAGTTCTTTTTTAGCTACCCAAGCAAGATTTTTTTTCGATATAGTTTCCATCACGATAATATCAAGGTCACTTTGATGATTCATGAGAAGCATCTGAGTTTCAGGATGCTCTTTACCCTCAACTTTTGTAGAGAAAAAGATACTAAGTCGTATGAACCAAGAGGAGATTTTTGGTCCATAAGGTTCTGGAACAAGATGAAAAATAAGGATTGAGAGAGTGAGTCCTAAAAAAATAAAAAAAGTAGCTATAAGCCAACTAATATGAGCAAAGATTTTCATGTTTTATCCATCCTATTTTATTTTCTTGAAGTTTGACTTTCGTATAGTTTTTGATGCTACCCTCTTTCATTAAGTAGGTGACACCTTGTGTTGTTTCAAATATTGTCCCATTTTTGACAGGCAGAAGATAGATATTTGTATCTGGTCTGATACAAACCTCTGTAGAGGGTGTATAAGTGTACATTGCATATGCTATTGGGAAGATAAGTAAGAATGTATAGATATACTTTTTACTCCAAACAATAATAATCAAGAGAATAAGTGCGACCGCAATAGCCACAAGCATCTTTAGTTTTTCACGAGATTGATCTTTTGGTTTGAGATCAGTTTGAGTTGTGACACTATCATCACTGACAATAATGGGAATCTTTATTGTCTTAAACTTGTTGTCGAGTAGATTAAAGTAGGAAAATTTAAAATTTTCTATCTCTTTTTGTATGATAATAAAATAGGTGATTCTTGATTCTTCAATGTCATTTGTAAGAGATTCAACCCCTTGTTTAAAGACATTCTGTAGATGAAAAGCGGAGATGTCTGAGTTGTATGCAGTTGCAACAAAAACAACTATATTGTGGTTGGAATCATAACTTGTTGTTTTATACTCTTCAAGTTCAAAGGCGTTTGCGACTATATTTGAAAAGTTTTTACGAGGGTTGAGGGCAACAACATTTATATTTTGTCCCTCTAAGGTAGTAGGGCGATGCTCTGTTCCATCAAAACTTGTAATATATGCTTTAAAATCTGGTAATCTTGCCCCAGTTGATTGTGCTAAAAAATGGAAAGTATCATAGTAAAACTTCCCTTTTTCTTCTCGAAATGGTATCTCGTTTAGAACTTTGACACCACGAGCATTTTCAAAGATATAGTTGAGCTCATAAAAGTCACTCTCTGTGGAAAGAACGCGTAGCGTTACACTAAATATCTCTCCTTTGATGATTCGTTTTGGAATATCATCATAGTGCATATACAAAATTTTTACATCATCGACAGTGTTAAGGGTTTTGTTTGTCTCGTTTGTATCAGATTGTGCTAAGAGTATAAATGTAAAGAAAAAGAAACTAAGAAGAACTTTCATTAAACTTCCATAAATCCTTGAAGCATTTTTACTCCATCATCACTGCCAAGGAGTGACTCCATTGCCCTCTCTGGATGAGGCATGAGACCAAAAACATTTTTCTCTTTGTTGCATACACCAGCGATAGACTCTATACTTCCATTGGGATTTTGAATCTCACCATTTTCATCTGTGTATTTTAAAAGAATTTGATTGTTCTTTTCTAGTTCTTTGAGTCCCTCTTCATTTATAAAGTAGTTACCATCATGGTGTGCTATGGGGATATTAACGACAGAGCTATTTGTTAGCTTTTCTAAAAAAACATTGTCATTGTTAATCACTTTGAGATGATGATGCCTAGATATAAAATGGAGCGATTCATTTCTTTTGAGTGCACCTGGAAGTAAGCCAGCTTCAGTTAAAACCTGAAAACCATTACAGATACCAAGAACCTTTCCACCCTTGTTTGCATATTGCGTTAGAGCTTTCATTACGGGAGCAAATTTTGCAATAGCACCACTTCTGAGGTAATCACCATAAGAAAATCCACCAGCAACTACAAGTAGATTTGTATCGTTTGGGATAGATTCGGATTTGTGCCAGATGATCTCAGTTGTAGCACCTAACGCTTCAAATGCGTGCTGTGTATCGTACTCACAGTTAGTTCCTGGAAACTGAAGTATAGTGACCTTTATGTTTGACTTTTGCATTAGACTAACTCTATCCCATACTCTTCAATAACAGTATTTGCCAAGAGATCTTCACACATTTTTGTTACTTCAGTCATAGCCTGAGTTTTATCTTCAGTATCAAGTTGCAAGATGATTTGTTTTCCAACTCTTACATCTTTTACTCCATCAAAATCCAAAGAATCCAGTGCATGATGCACTGCTTTTCCCTGAGAATCTAGCACACCTGCTTTGAGTGATATGTTTATGATTGCTTTCATCTTATTTTCCTAAAATTCTATTTAAAACTTCTTTATAAGCTACTGTGAGCCCACCTAGACCTTGACGGAATCTATCTTTATCCATCTTCTCTCCACTCTCTATATCCCAAAAACGACAATTGTCAGGAGAGATCTCATCTACTAAGATGATGTTACCTGTAGAGTCTTTGCCAAACTCTAATTTAAAGTCAACAAGATTGAGACCTTTTTGTGCAAAGTAAGGTTTTAAGATGTCGTTGACTTGTCTTGCCATGCGGCGAAGTTTATCTAGTTCATCTTGATGCTCTACTAACTCCAAGATAAGAGCATGTTGGTCATTGAGCTTAGGGTCACCTAACTCATCATTTTTGTAGTCAAATTCAACAAGAGTAAATGGAAGAACCCTCCCATCTTCTATGCCGAGGTTACGAGAGAGTGAACCAGTTGCAATATTGCGAACAATCACCTCTATAAGGATAACATCTACTTTCTTGTGAAGCATGTGGTTGTCATCTAGCATCTCTACGAAATGTGTTGGGATGCCATTTGCTTCGAGAAGTTTAAAAAGTTCAGTAGAGATTTTATTATTGAGGGCACCTTTACCAGATTCACTTGATTTTTTCTCACCATTGAAAGCCGTCAGGTCATCTTTAAATTCTGAGATAATTAAGTTGTCATCATCTGTTAGAAAAAGCTTTTTTGCTTTTCCTTCATATAATAATTCTTTTTTTTGCATCTTAGTTCCCTTTTGTGATTATAAGCGCTTTGATAATGTCAACACCCTCTTTAAGTTGAATATCTTTATCAAGCATTTTTGGAGAGATAATATTTTTTTCTTCTTTTTTCTTCTTTTTATCTTCTTTTTTATCTTCTTTAGAATCAACTTTCTTGAGTTCCTCTTTGAGATGTTGCTTTAGATCAGCTTCTTTGATAGAAAATGCATTTTCATGAGTTTTTACACTCCCTGGTAGTACTTTTATGTCTGGAGTGACACCAACAGCCTGGATAGTCCTTCCACTTGGAAGATAATATCTAGCAATCGTAAGCTTGATAGCCTCAGTATCTGTAATAGGAAGGACAACTTGAACACTTCCTTTTCCAAAAGTTTTTTCTCCAACAAGAACTGCTCGTTTATGGTCTTGAAGTGCACCACTTACAATCTCACTTGCACTCGCACTTCCTCCATTGACAAGCACTACTAAGGGTACGCTTGTGAGAGTTTTTGATTTGCTAGCACTGTAGACCTGTTCATCTTTCTTTCTGCGCCCTTTTTGAGATACAATTTTCCCTTTATTCACAAAGATGTCAACTAAGTCAACAGCTTGGTTTAGTAAACCGCCTGGGTTGTTTCTGAGGTCTAAAATGATACCTTTAGTTGTACTTTTGTATTTTTCGATAGCTTTTGTAACACCTTTGGCAACTTTTTTGTCAAAAGAAGCAACTCGGATATAAAGGATATCATCGCCAATAGTTTTCGCATAAACAGATTGGATGGTTATAATACCACGGACTATATGTATAGCAAGTGGTTTTGCCTCACCCTCTCTTACGATAGTGATGTCGATAGGATCTCCAACTTTACCACGCATGATAGATATTGCTTCATCTATTGTCATATTGAGAGTTGATTTATCGTTGATTTTTAAGATGATATCTCCAGCCTTAAGACCAGCTTTGTCTGCAGGTGTGCCATCTAAGGGAGCGATAACTGTAAGAGCACCATCACGGATACCCACAGTGATACCAAGTCCACCAAATTCACCGCTAGTTTGAACTTTGAGATTTTTATAATCTTTTTGAGTTAAAAAGTTAGAGTGAGCATCAAGGTTTTGCATCATACCTTTGAGTGCTTTATCTATAAGTGTCTCAATACTAATGTCATCTACATCGTATTGTTCTACAATACTGATTACTTTTGTGAACTTTGCTAAAGCTTGAAGCCTTGAACTCTCTTTTTCTTTATAGCTTGGTTCTTTTTTCGCTGTTAATGTTGTTGCAAACATGAGTGAAAATGTAAGTCCTACAGAGATGAAGCCTAGTGTTATAAATTTTTTGTTTTTCATGGAAATCCTATCATAATTTAAAAAAGCTATTATAGTCAAAAAATGATTAACAAGGTGTTAAGTACCTATTCATAAATAAAATAATAACAGATTTAACTTCTTTGACTATAATGGCATATAATTTTTAGAAGGTATGCAAAAATGAGTACAATAAAAGAATATTTAACAAACGACCATAGACGCTGTGATGAGATTTTTGCTTCGATGGAAGATGCAGCTAGTAACTCTCTTGAAGATGCAAAGTCAATAACGCAAGAGTTCATCGATGCGAGTGAGCACCATTTTCAGATGGAAGAGCGTGTAATGTTTGCAGAGTTTGAGCAAAAAACAGGGATGACAGAAGGTCCAACTGCTATGATGCGTCAAGAGCATACACAGATGCGATCACTTATGAAACAGTTGATGGACTCTCTTGAAGCTGGAGATAAGGATAGATTTTTCGGTTCAAGCGAAACACTGATGATTTTATTGCAACAGCATAATATGAAAGAGGAACAGATGCTCTATACTATGGCACAACAACATCTTAGTGCAGACTCAGATAGAATTATTGCTATGATGGACTCTCTGATAGTTGAGTAGAGATTTATGAACTTAGCAGGACTTAGAGCAGATCAAGCCCCACCAATATCAGCACCATTACGATTTTTTCTTACAGCTCCACTCTTTGCAATTTTTGCAGGTTTTTTGATATTTATTAGCGATCCTAGCTCCCTAATGAGTCGTTTTTCTCCTGAGACTATAGCTATTACCCATGCTATTACCATAGGATTTTTAGGTTTTACAATGCTTGGTGCTATGACACAGATGTTACCTGTTTTAGCAGGTGTTAAGATCTATAAAGTCAAGTTCGTATCTTTGTTTTCATACACTTTGTTAGTTATTGGTCTGATCTTTATGCTCTTTGGTTTGTACTTCTCAAAGCATACTATGAGTGCCTTGGGTGTGATTAGTCTTAGTATAGGATTTTTAACGCTTTTGCTCCCAATGATATCAGCACTTCGTAGTGTAGATAACTTTTCTTCTACAGTAAAAGCGATAGCGGTAAGTATCGGTTTTGCTTTAATGTCTGTAGTGCTGGGGGCAATACTCTTAAGTGCATATGCTACTGGTAGCTTTTCTTCGATGCACACTATCTTGGCAAACATACATAGTGTATGGGCAATCTTTGGTTTTGCAGGAATCCTCATTATTGGTGTAGCTTTTCAAGTGCTTCCAATGTTCTATGTAGCACCTCGTTTTAAACAGTTTTGTAAAAAAAGGGTTGTTCTGTTTATCTCTTCGGGATTGATTTTATGGGCGTTAGCTAATCTTTTTTTTGTAGGGTACGCTATCTTGGCAAAAATTTGGATAGGACTTTTCTTTTGGGCATTTTCAACTACTGTTTGGATTAAACTTAACCGAAGAAGAAGACCTATTAGTGATGTTACTGTGTGGTATTGGAGAGCATCTGCTATCTATATGACACTTGGTCTTTTTGCTTGGGTGATAGATAGTGCAGTGGAAGATAAATATATTGTTATCGTTTCTGTGCTTATTGGAGGTGGTTTTATCTTGAGCATCATGAGCGGGATGCTTTACAAAATCATCCCTTTTTTAGTTTGGTTTCACCTCAATGCAAAAGGCTATATGAACATACCAACAATGAGTGAGATGATAGATAAAAAATTTGCTAAGATTCAGTTCATACTTTATCAAATATCTATTATAGGTTTTATTTTCTCCTATCCTTACCCAGATCTTCTTCAATATAGTGTATTAGTATTTGTCTTAAGCATGATTATACTAGAATACAATATCATTAATCCTGTTCTTATCTATGTAAGAACGATTAGAACAAAACCAGATTTTGATATGAGTTCTTTCAATATGGAGCCAAATAGTTGAAAAATATAGTTTTAATAGGATTTATGGGTGTAGGTAAAGGGAGTGTTGCAAGAGAAATCATTAAGATTTCCGAGTATATTGCCCTAGATACAGATGATCTTATAGAGTCAATGGAAAATAGAAAAATCAATAGAATATTTGAAAGTGAGGGGGAACTTTACTTTCGTGCTTTAGAAAAAAGTGTCGCACTTTGGTTAGAATCTAGTGTGAAAAATACACTGATATCTACAGGTGGTGGATTTTATAAACAAAAAAATATTCATAAAATTGGTAAAATAGTTTTACTTGATAGTCCTTTTAAAGCTATAATTTCAAGGATAAAAGCACATCCAAATGCAGTAAAAAAACTAAGTAAGCGCCCTTTGCTAAAGGACTTGCGTAAGGCTGAGGCTCTTTATGAAGAGCGTAGGCCTGAGTATCTAAAGATAGCAGATATTGTCGTAGATGTAACGAATAAAAGTGCACTTGATTGTGCAAAAGAGATTTTAAAAAAAAGTTAAAAAGGTAAATAGATGAATAAAATAGTATTAGTATTTTTACTGTTCACTAGTATAGTGTTCTCAAGTGAAATAAATTGGCAAAAAGATTTAGTAGCTGCAAAAGTAAAAGCAAAAAAAGTAGATAAGCCTATACTTTTTGTATCATCAAGACATACATGTAAATATTGTGTAATATTGGAGAAAACCACATTTGGGGACCCTAGAGTTATCAAAGCTCTTAACGAAGACTTTATCTCTTTTACCTCTTGGTCAGATGAGGGTGATGTAGTACCACAGAAGTTATGGAGACCAGGTACTCCAGCTATCTGGTTTTTACTTCCAAATGGAGCACCCATGTATGAGCCACTTATGGGAGCAGTGGGTGCCGAGGACTTTTTAAAGGCACTCTCAATAGTAAGAGAAGAATATAATAAAAACTATAAGAAAAAGAATAAAAAATGATTTTTACAAACTCAAAAAGTAGTGAATTTAAAGCTCAGTTTGAAGAGCTTTTAGGTCGTGGAAAAATGGATATTGATAATGTCTCATCCATAGTAAGTGGGTTAATCAATGAGATAAAAAAAGATAAAAATAAAGCTTTAAAGTCTCACATCATAAAGTTTGATAACTGGACACCAAAGAGTGATAGTGAATTGAAAATATCAACCTCTTCCATGTTAGATGCTTACAACAATATAGATGTAAAACTTCGAGATGCACTCCATCTTGCCTATGACAGGATCAAAACTTATCATGAGAAACAAAAACCAAAATCATGGTTTGATACAGAGGACAACGGGACTATCCTTGGGCAAAAAGTAACAGCAGTTGATAGTGCAGGGCTTTACATCCCTGGCGGGAAAGCAGCCTACCCATCATCACTTTTGATGAATGTTATCCCAGCACAGGTTGCGGGTGTACAAAATATAGTTGTTTGTACTCCAACACCAGATAATGAACCAAATGAACTTTTACTCGCAGCGTGTCACTTGTGTGGCGTGAGTGAGGTTTACAAGGTAGGTGGTGCTTCAGCTATCGCTGCGATGGCTTATGGAACGCAAACTATACCAAAGGTTGATGTGATTACAGGACCTGGAAATATCTTTGTAGCTACTGCAAAAAAGATGGTTTTTGGTGAGGTAAACATAGATATGATAGCAGGACCAAGCGAGATAGGGATACTTGGGGATGAGAGTGCCAATGCATCACACCTTGCTATTGACTTACTCTCTCAAGCAGAACACGATGAGATGGCAAGTTCTATCCTCATTACCCCTTCGCAAAAACTAGCAGATGCAGTCAAGGAGGAGTTAGAGAAATGGCTTCTTAAGCTTCCAAGACAAGAGATCGCTAGAAAGTCCATAGAGGAGCGTGGGGCGATCATTGTTACGCAAGATATGGATGAGGCTATCGGTCTGATGAATGAGATCGCACCCGAACACTTAGAGGTTGCAACCGATAATCCATTCGAGTATCTTGGAGCTATCAAACATGCAGGTGCAATCTTTTTAGGACACTATACACCTGAAGCCATAGGTGACTATGTAGCTGGTCCAAACCATACCTTGCCAACAGGTGGGACTGCGAAGTTTTACTCACCATTAGGGGTAGAAAATTTTATGAAAAAAACATCTATCATCTCTTTTTCTAAAAATGCAATCAATGAGATAGGTGAGGAGTGTGCCCTTATAGCCAATACAGAAGGTTTAACTGCACATGAACAATCTGTCAGGGTGCGACTCACAAAATAGCATATTTGAATTTTTAGCACTTTAGAACCTACAAATGAGATAGAGTTTTTTTAAAAATTAAACTTATTTAAAAGTAGGGTGCATTCTTCTATGTCGAAACTTGCTACTGCTGAGGATATTTTTATAGAGATCTCTTTTAAGTCTGTAAGGTCATTTTGTGTCGCATAAGTGCCGAGTTCATTTGCAAACTTTTGAATCAATGCTATATCTCCACCCTCTTGTGCTTTTGATAAGAGTTCTTTAAGTGTAGGATTGTCATCAAGAGATAATTGAACATCTGTATGAGGAGAATGATAATTTGAGATAGGGCTTAGTGGTTGTATATCGCATTTGATATGTTTACACATAGTATAAACTAAAATCTCACTTTTTAGAGGTTTATGTAAAAACTCATCAAATATTTGGTTTATAAGATTTTCTTTTTGAGAAATAACAGAGGCAGTAATGGCAATGACAGGAATCTGTTTGTATTGTTTAATCTCTTTTGTAGCTTCATATCCATTTTTCCTTGGCATTTTTATATCCATGAGAATGAGATCTATATGTTGTGATTTGACGATATCAACAGCTTCTTGACCATCTTTGGCTTCTACAATAGTTAAAGGTGTGTCTTTAAGATATTCTTTAATGAGTACTCTGTTGAGTTGTATATCATCTGCTACAAGGATGGTAGCTGGTTCAAAAATCACGAGGGAGTTTGTATGGTTGTGTTGGAGCGTTCTCTCATCACTGATTTGTATATTTTTGAGTGTAACAATAAAGGTTGAACCCTTGTGGCGTTTACTTTGAAGGTTGATTGTCCCATCCATAAGCTCTACAAGTTTTTTTGTGATAGCTAAACCTAGTCCAGTCCCTCCGTATTTTTTATTGCTTTGGTTTGAGTGTTGAGTAAAAGACTCAAATATAAGTGCCTGTTGATCTTCATCTATACCTAAGCCCGTATCTCGAACTTCCATAATAAGGTTTGCATGTTTATGGTCTTGTTTGGAAGATGTTATCTTAATGTTGATACTCCCCTCATCCGTGAACTTGAGAGCATTGCTTAACAGATTAAAAAGGATTTGACGAATTCTTACTTCATCACTATAAAAAGTATTTGGAACAAGATGAGCTACTTCAATATGTAATGCAATTTTTTTTGATGATGCTTTGTAGATAAAAACATTGTAAATTCCATCCATGAGAGTACGAATATCTATTGGGTTATGCTCTATCTTTAGTTTTCCAGCTTCTACTTTTGAGAGATCAAGAATATCATTGATAATTGTAAGTAAAGTTTTTGAACTATCAGCAACTGCTTTTAAATAATTTTTTTGGATAGGATTTATGATTTCGTTAGAAAGTAGGTCCGTAAAGCCTATGATAGAGTTCATGGGTGTTCTTATCTCGTGGGACATGTTTGCTAAAAATTCTGACTTCATATTATTGGCTCTGTCTGCTTCTTCTTTAGCGATATTAAGCTCAAGTGTTCTCACATTCACTAGGCTTTCGAGATTTGTGTTGACAGATTCTAGTGCCTCTTTTGTTCTCAATAGTTCTGTATCTGTCTTGTACATCCCTTTGACAATTATGTGGAGGACAAACCATTCAAAAATAACAAATGCAGCATGGAGCAAAGTGATGTCAAGACCACAGCCATAATTAAAAATAATAATTGGAGTATTAAATAGATGGATGTTAAACTCTTGTAAATAGTTAAATATGAGATGATGCACAATGATAAAAGTAGAGGCAAGAGAGATGACCTTAAAATCTTTATAGATAACTAAAAAAGACAATACACCAAAAATGTGAAAGTGCATCTCTATACGCCCTAAACTTTGTTGGATCATAATGATGGAAAATGTGATAAGGACAAGACCGACAATGTATCTATATATTTGTGTGCCTTTAAAATTGTGATAGGCAAAGGCTGTAATGCTAAAAAGTAGTGCACCACCTATAAAACCAAGAAGATAGGCATGAAAAAGATAAGCTGTGATAGTGGAAACAATGACCCAATGAAATAATACAAGTCTGAGCATAAAGAGGTCTGCATGTGCAAAACGCGTTTTGTTTTTGTAGTTATTCATCCAATACTCCTTGGAGGTCTAGGTCAATCTGTTTAAAATCATAAGGAAAAGAGTTGTAAATATATCGAATTATTTTTTTACCCTGTTTTTTTTGAACTAGGTATAAGTTTGCAGAATGATTAAACTGTGTCGTATCCATTAAAGTACGGGAAAAATAGACATCAAAAGCTTTCGTGTATTTACGAAGAAGCTTTTGTGGGAGAAAGATGCCTTTAAAGTCTGGATGAAAAAAACTTGCAAACTGTGTAGGTAAATCTTTGTTTATGGGTATAGATATGTCAAAAAACTCTACACCAACTCTTTTTCTTATAGAGGGGGATAAACTTTTGTAGTATGTAGCAAGAGAAGAAAGTCTTGGGGTGCAGATATCAACGCAACCAGCATATCCAAATAGTACAAGTGCAATATCTTTTTTATCATTTAAAAGGAGGGGAAGGTGT
>JALUXP010000049.1 GCA_027013295.1 Sulfurimonas sp. | reverse complement strand
TTCAACCTCATCAAGCATATCTCCATACTTGTTGAGCATCACATCTTTTGCAACTTTTAGAGCATCAAGTGAAAAACTCTCCATCATCTCTAAGATATAGTGGAGTGCTAAACCAAAGTTGATAGCTTTTAAATCCTCTGGGTTTTGATGTTCTACTTCCAATATATTGTTTTGTGTCCCATAGAAAAATTCTTGATATTTCATAACTTCATCTTCATCATGAGCATTCACTTCACTAGATGCACTGCCAACACAACGAAGTTCCCCAAAAGTTCCATCACTCAAGTCTAGTATCTCAAACTGCGATTTTTTAGATTTTTTTATGATAAAAAGATTTTCTTTCGCACGCGTGAAAGCAACATACAGAGCATTGAGAGCATCTTCAGTTTGAAGGGCTTTTTCTTTTTGAAGAGCATCAGCATAGTTTCTGTCTAATGCATCTCTACCTTTGATGCGTAGATAAACATTGTGTAGTTGTATCCCCTCATACTCATAGATGATGGCATCTTTGGATGGGGGTGGATTTTTGAGTCTGTCCATCACAATGACATGCTCATACTCCAAACCTTTTGATTTATGCACAGTAAGAACTCTCACTCCACTAAGTTCACTCTCTGCCGCTTGAGCATCGAGTCGTTCATACTCAAAAAGTAAGGCTTCTATATCTTGGTACCCTCGCATCGCTGAGATAAAACGGAGTATATTAAAGTCATCGCTAAAAAGCTTGTATTTGTCCACTACTTTTTTTATGATGCTCTCAAGAGAATGAAAAGTTAGGTTGATTTTTCGTATCTCTTTTGGCTCTTGTTCGATGAGTGCAAAAAAGTTAAACCTGTATATATCTTCACCAAAGTAAAGATATTTTAGATACTCCAAAAGAGCTTTGATGCTTTTTTGGTTGATGAGCTTAGTCGTGGTCTCTGTCACTACCTCGATGCCCTCTCCTTGGAGTTGTAACTTCACTTGCTCCCCATCGCCATTGGTCGCACAAAGTATAGCTATCTCATCTACATTTGCGTTGAGAGCTAGAAGCTCTTTTACTTTTGTAGCCATCTGTTCAAGGAGTTCATCACTCGTTAGCACCTCCACATAGCCCCCATCTGCCTCTGGGCGGACTAGCTGGTCTGCATAGTTTTTTATCTTTCCTTCAAAGGCACGATTGACAAACTCTATCACCTGTTTTTGCGAACGATAATTAGTCAAAAGCTGTAAGACAGTAGTATTGTTCTCTTGTGCCACCTCACCAAACAAAGCACTCACCCCACCACGAAAACGATAAATAGACTGCTTGACATCCCCAACAAAAAAGAAACTTCCATTCTCAAACACTCCACCACCTGAAGTTATCTCGTTTATGAGTGGTTTTAGGATTTCATATTGGAGTATAGAGGTATCTTGAAACTCATCTAAAAGAATATGCTCTATCTGTGCATCTAACCGAAAGTACAAAAAGTTATTTGTATCAAAAAGATTGAGTATCTGATACACAAGCGAAGTGACATCAGAAAAAGAGAGTTCACTATCGTCCATATATAAGGCTTTTTTAGACTTTTCATAGATACCCACAAGTGTGCTGAGTGAGTGAAAAAAGTTCTGCTCTTTTGCTCTTGCATGGTTTTTAAGAGCATCTTGGATGATGGTAAGTAGTGCATCCATCTCAGGGGTATAACACTTTTTATAGGTGGAGTAGTTCATACTCTCCCTGCCTACCCATCCCTTCGCTCGAAGCTCTTCAAAGTTCTCAGCTCTCATCCCATTTTGTGCAGTTGTGGATGCCACTTTACAATCAAAAACTATCTTTGAGAGTTTTGCAAATGCTTCCATCGCTACCTCTTCAAAGGGTTTTGGATTTGTAGGATGAAATTTCAAGTGGGAAAGCTCTACGCCCTTAGTGTAAAAACTCTCTAACAAAACAAATATATCGTTGAGTCTTTTTTTGGACTCCATGCTTAAACTTATGAGGGTATCTCTCTTGCCAGCTACACTCACCTCACTTAAAAACCGTGTCAGCAATTTTATCTCATGTTGAGAGTTCATAGTGGAAAAATCTGGCATAAGAGATGCATAGAGTGAAAACTTACGCAAGATATGGACAAAAAAACTATCAATTGTCATAATCTTTGTATGCGAGTTTAAAAAATCTGCAAGTATCTTTGCTCGCTTAGAGAGTAACTCTGTCTCACTCATCCCAGTCACCTCAGCGATAACCCCAAGTTCGCCACGCCCCTCAAGCTCCTCAAGGGTGGAGACTATCCGTTGGCTCATCTCAGAAGCTGCCTTGTTAGTAAAGGTAAGGGCAAGAATCTTTGCTGGGTCATAGCCCTGAAACAGCAAGGAGAGGTAACGCACAACAAGCATAAAGGTCTTACCACTTCCTGCACTCGCTTCGTAGGCTAGGTTATGTATAAATTTACTCATTTGTTATTTTCACCTTCATATAAGTCAGACACTTATTGTAGCATAAATGAGAGCTAGTCGAAGGATAGTTTTTCCTATCTCATCACTTTTTTAGTGTTTTTCTTTCTTTGAGAGTCTGCATTTTTTGAAAATTCTATCTTATTCATGATACAATACTTTAATTATTTATCTAGGAAAGAATATGTCCGTTACAATCGAAGATGCACTTGAGTTGATCTATACAAATACACCACAAAAACAGACTAAGATACTCCCAATAGAACAGGTCTTGGGCTTCATCATTGCTCAAGATGTGTTCGCTACTCACAATCTTCCACCTTACGATAATTCTGCCATGGATGGTTATGCTGTGAAGATTTGTGATGTGGGCAAAGAGGTTAAAGTAAGTCATACTATCTTCGCAGGAGATGATTCACATGAAGTTTTAAACGAGGGCAAGGCTATCAAAATCATGACAGGAGCTAAGATTCCTGAGGGTTGCGAGGCTATCGTTCCCGCTGAAAACACTACGCCTACGGAGGGGGGAGTGATACTTCCAGATGCACTCAAACATGCACAACATATCCGCTTGTGCGGAGAGGATATAAAAAATGGCGATACGCTGTTGCACTCGGGAGACAAACTCCAAGCACACCAAATAACCTTGTTAGCTTCTCAGGGCATCTCCCATATCATCGTTCATAAAAAACCCACTGTAGCTATCTTTGCAAGTGGGAGTGAACTCAAGATGCACTTTGAACAAGTGGAGGACTCCTACCAACTCTACAATACTAATGCACCAGCACTCAAAGCAAGATGTGAAGAGTTGGGTTGCGAGGTTGACTTCATAGGGACAGCAAAAGATAGCTTAGAAAATATGAAAGCACATCTTAAAAGTGCGCTTGATAGTGATCTCATCATCACCTCAGGTGGAGTAAGTGTGGGTGATGCAGACTACACCAAAGAAGTTTTTGGCTCTTTTGAGATGCAAACATATTTTGATAAGGTCGAGATAAAACCTGGCAAACCTACTACTTTTGGTCGCATCGGAGACACCATGGTACTCAACCTTCCCGGAAATCCCCTTGCAGCATCGATCAACTTTGAACTTTTTGGACAAAGCATCTTACTAGCACTCAGTGGTGCATCACAAAAGTATCTCAGTACCATAGATGCACAGATGGCAGAGGGGTACAAGCTCAGAGCAGGAAGAAGAACTTTAGTCCCTGGTTTTTTTGATGGAAAGAGTTTTAGTGTCCACAAAAAATTTGCCCCAGGGATGGTAAGACCCCTCAGTGAGTCAAACTCATACATCATGATAAGTGAGGAGTGTAGTCTTTTAGAACAAGGAAAAGTTGTTAAGGTATTGCCTATTAGGTTTGGGTTTAATTCAGATAAACAAGTTAGTTTAGTAAGTTTTTAGAGTCACTTTTACTTTCTATGCAACACTTTGGTGCAGCTAAAGCAGCACATCCTTTAACTCTTGGATGTTGGCTTTAGCCTCACCTTAAACTTTTCTCATCGTTGCTTTAGCCTCACCTCCTTATACGCTGGTAGGATTGACAAACTTCTTCCCAGCTTTTATATCTTCCCAAAGATTAAACGAGCTCCAATCCTCTCTGATAGCATCAGAAAAGTGTATCTCCTCTAACTTTATCTCACCCATATTTTTAGAATATGCATCAGATTCAAAACACTGTGCATAACCTGTGTCAGTCTCATGGACTATGATGGAGTTAAGACTTACTTCACGCTCACCGTTGAGTGTCTCTGTGAGTTTGAGTATCTTGTCTATCATCACATAGATAACACGGGAGAACTGCTCAGCTGATGGCGATACGGGAAGTTGTATCCATCTATCTGAATAGCGTTTCATATCTTTTATGTACGCAGGTTCATCTTGATCCCAGATAGTGATAGCATGGTCAAAACAGTCTATAAAACTTTTCATATTATGCTTCATCAGTCCAAAGTCATACACCATCTGTGCATTGTCTAAAAAGTTAGACTCAAAAAGAAGTTCTATCTTATAGGAATGCCCATGAAGTGAACTTCGACATCTCACAGTGGAGCATCCACGCACTATGTGTACATTTTCAAATTTAAACAGTTTTCTTATTATCATCAGATTCCTTTTTCATCATTCCATACTCTTATGTGTAATCTATCTGAAAAAGTATAGTTATTTTCTTTACAAAACTCTATTAAAGCTGGGGTATTCTTTTCTAACTCTTTTTTATCATAAGCCACAGGCATACAATAGACTTGCAAGTTTGGCACTATAGCAGTGACACTCTCTATCTCTTTTTTTAACGCTTCATCAATACTCTGTGCATCTATACTAAACTTCAAAAAAGCCTCTTTTGCATTTGAGGCAAAGCCAAGTAAAGCATCAGGGTTGATTCTCTTTTTTTGTGGCTCATTGGAGCTTGCAAGTTTAACAGAAAGTGCAAATACACACTCTTTATAGATGGGGTATCTCTCAAAATCAATCGCTAAAGAGCCATTAGTCTCAAAACAGATTTTATGTCCACGACTATGAAGATGCTCTATAAACTCTACAAACAAAGACTCCTTTGCATAGATGAGAGGTTCACCACCTGTAAGCACTATATCGACAGGTTTGTTTGGTAGTTTATTTGCTTCTAGTGCATCAAGAAGGTGTTGTGTTTTTTCTATAGGTGTCCAGTTATGCGAAAAATGCTCTTTGTTTACTGCATAGATGGTATCACAACCTACCAAAGTTGTGCCATCGCTGAGGGTCTCAGAGCATCCAAAACCCTCACACTTCATATTGCACCCACCAAAGCGAAAAAATACAGAGGGGTTACCGACATATCGCCCTTCCCCTTGGATGCTGTAAAATGATTCTACTAGATAAATTGCCAAGTTAATATATTAACTGCTTTGTAGCATATATAACTGATGCACCGAAAAATACTGCTACAAATACTATTACTATTGTTGCTAAGTCCATGATTTACTTATGCTTCAGTGGATTGTATTTTAATAACTCGTAAGTGATATATATTAATGTTAACATACCTAATGATAAACCAATTTCAAATGCTTCCATCTATAACTCCTCAAGTGAATTTATTTCTAAAATAATTTTTTTAAATAATAATATGATTATTACTAAATCAATTAATAAAGCAACTATAACTATATAGTTATCATTGATATCTTTTTTATATAAATATGTTACTAATGATGATAAAATCACTATTGCTGTAATAAATACAGCTTTCAAGAAACCAATAAATTCTTTTACTTTATCTATTTTTGCCATCACTAATTATAGCATATATTCTAAATCGAATTTGAAATAACAAATATATCACCCACCAGTTTCATAAAACGCACGGTTTGAGGACTCTCCATCTTCTCCACCCCAGCGATTTTTCTCAGGCTTGGTTCGTACTACCTCTTTGAGAACGAGTGCCGCACCTTTGATGTCACCTCGCTTGATAGCTTCTGCGATGCTCATCGCTTCATCAAAATACAAACAAGGGATGAGTTTGCCCTCTGCAGTAAGACGGATACGATTACACTGCTTACAAAAGTCATCTTCATAAGGCTCAATGATGCCAAATCTATACCCATCATCCATAGTATAATAATGCGATGGGCTACTTCCATCAAAACCATCATCACTAAACTTATATTTTTCACCAAGTATAGCTAGAAGTTCAGGAGATTTGAGCCCTTTTATCTCTGCTTTTGCATGGGCATTTTCCATATACTCTATAAAGCGTATCGACATCCCTCGCTCCCTGCAATACTCTAAAACCTCTACGATATCCCCAGCATTGACAGTTTTCATCGGTACCATATTTACTTTGACTTTGAGACCAACTGCGAGTGCTTCATCAACCCCTGCTAAGACATTTTTAAGTACATTTTTTCCAGCTATCTCTTGGGCTACTTCTGGTTTTAAAGTATCTATGCTGACATTGATGCGTTTAAGACCTGCATCTTTAAGTCTTTGTGCAACACCTTTGAGTAAAAAAGCATTGGTTGTCATCGCTAAGTCTATGCTTGGTTTGTAGTCATAGATCATCTTGATAAACCTGTCCAAGTCTTCACGCAGAAGTGGCTCACCACCTGTAATGCGAATCTTTTTAACACCCTCATCTATAGCTATCTTAATAAACTCAAACAACTCTTCAAACGAAAGTAAATTCTCTTTTGGAACCCAAGAAAAGGGTTTTTCTGGCATACAGTAATTGCATCTAAAATTACATCTTTCGGTTACTGATATACGGAGGTAATCAACAACTCTATCATAACTATCTATTAGCATTTATATTGTTTTGTAATTTATTATTTTATAAAAACTATAAATCAAAGAAGCGACTGCTACTATGATTACACTTACTAGTGCTATTGTACTTATCATTATATATCCCTTATCTCATGTGTGTGTTTTAAAATTGATCTTACTGTGTAAACCAAACTAATGCTCAATATAAGGACTACAACTAAACCTACCCAATAATTACTGTAAATCCTACTCTTAATGAGTTTAAAATTTCTTTTATTTCATCTATCTTTACCATGAGTTATTATAGCATAAAAAAAAGTAAGTTAATAGTTGGATGTGTTGTGTATCCATTCCCAAGCGGGAGCTTGGGAGATGAGTGAAATGGGGGGGGGTGAGTTAATGTCTGATTGTAGTCAATTCGCTAAAACCATAATAAAATGCTATTCCAATCCCAATCAAAACTATTGCTAATACTATACTTCCCATCATAACTTTCCTATCTCTTGAGTGTTTTTTTTAATAGATTTAATAATTTTTAAAAATAGAAACACCAAAACAATATCTATGAACAAACCAATCCAAAAGTATCCATCTGGTTTGAATGCTCTTTATTGATAAGTGAACCACTAAGCACAACTATGAGTCCTACAACTATACTCATTCCAACTCTCAATGAGTTTAATGTTTCTTTTATCTCATCTATTTTTGCCATGAGTTATTATATCATAAAAAAAAGTAAGTTGATAGTTGGATGTGTTGTGTATCCATTCCCAAGCGGGAGCTTGGGAACGAGTGAGAAGTAAAAAGAGTGAGTTAGAATTTATAAGTTAACATCAACCATGCTTTTTTTACATTGTTTGTACGACCTACAATATCCCCACCTGTATATGAAGCATATTTCACTAAACCCTTAAGACCTTTAAAGCCTGGGATTTTATTGACATAAACAACATCTAGCTCTGAACCATAATTACTTGATTTAGCTCCATTTTTATCCACTGTATAAGTGTCACTTTGTGCTGTAAATTTATGATACACTGCTAAAAGTTTTCCAAAACCTTTTGCTTTATAACCAGTACGAACATTTGCATCTACAAGTCCACCTGTCGGAACATATCCTACATAAAATTGATCTGCCCAACCATTAAATCCGTGGTTAGTACCAAGTAGTGGATTAAATCCATTAGCACCTGATGATGTTTTACCACTTAATGATTCATAATTAGCACCAAGTAAAAAACCTGAAATATTTGCACCAAGATCAAGATTTATATAAGTACCATCAGCTTTCGCTTTTGTAGAACCAGGAGTTTTTATGCTAGGATCTTTTTGTACAGCATATTCAGCACGGTAAGTAAACTTAGCTCCAGCATTCACTTTACCCGTTAACGCTAAACCATAAGTATTGCTCTGAGAACCTATCAAATATCCATAACCTGTTACTTTAAGTGCTGGCATAACTTTATAAACTGCATGCAAGATTACTGAATGTGTATTAGTAGTTCTGACACCAGTAACACCAGCAAATCCATAGATATAAGCACCTAATAGACTTAATTTTTTGTCATTGTATGCTAGATAACTAGTATCATAAGAACGCTCTAATTGTCTCCAACCAACTGTACCGATAAATCTTTGATTGTCAAGATTTATAGTTGAACGACCAACATGAGCCGCTACTTTTCCAGTTGTGTAGTTAATAGCAGCTTCTGAAAGCATAGCATCTTGAGGATCAACTACTTTAGCATATTTTCCGTTGCTAGCAGCGTTACTATGCCCATTAGCACCAGAATTAAAGTTTGTAGTACCAAGGTTGTTTACACTAATAATACCCAAATTAGCTGTAAGTCCATTCACTCCTAAAAGTCCAGCATTTATTGACAACTTTGTTCTTGCTGTAAAAGCATTTGCATTTTTAGTTGCTGAATTTCCATCGTCAACACCTTCGTAACGAGGACGAATCTGACCTTTTACTTTTACATTATTTAAAACACCCATACCATCTGCCGCTTGCGCGCTAACAGCACCTAATCCACTCATCATAGCTACTGCTAAAGACATTTTTACAATTTTTTTCATTCTATTCTCCTATTTTAATTATCAACTTAATCATACTATTAGTATAAGTTCTTTTGGACTATATATAGTTACAAAAAGACCACTTCTAAAAGTGTGATTTATTAATAGCATGAATAGTATATATCAGTAAAAATAAAAGTTATCTTAAATTATAGTGATAATTTGAATTTTGTTTACTTTTTGGACATTTTTGCGATAAAAGTAAATAGAAATATGATATATGTCATATTATTGTGACATAAAATGAGCTTTTTTTAATTATTACTCGTTTGTATTACTCGTTCCTAAGCTCTAGCTTTGGAATGAACACTTTGTCTGCATTCCCATCGAGGACGATGGGAGTTAAATTTAGCTATAATTCTTTTATGAGATTTCGAGAGATAAAAAAAAATAAACATAAAAAACAACAACATGAGTCCCAAGAGAGATATAAGTATGCTAAAACTACAGATAGGATCAAAGCATTTATCACAGATATGTTCATGATCTATGTCCCTATCCTCTACATCATCACCTATGTTTTCATGGGTGGCAAAGATGCTTTTCAAGAGTCAGACATAGCACCTTTTTTAGCAGTAAGTATCTATGGTCTTATATATAGTTTACTCTTAGCAAAACTTGGGCAAACTCCAGGGAAAAAAGCTTATGATATAAAAGTTGTAGATGAGAAAAGCGGAGAAAACCTTAGCTTTGCGAGAGCTTATCTTAGGTTTATAATGTTTTTGTTCAGTTCATTTTCACTTCTAGGACTTTTTATTGTATTTTACAGAAAAGACAAAAAAAGTTTACATGACTTGGTTTGTGGGAGTGTGGTTATAGGCGTAGATAATTCTAAAGATTTGTTGTAGTTAATTTACTAAAGTGGATGAAGTATGCATTCCCATCGGGGACGATGGGAACGAGTTTGGACAACAAACGAGTTTGCTTTGGAATGAACACTTTGTCTGCATTCCCATCGAGGACGATGGGAACGAGTTTAGATGTATTATACAAACGAGTTTAAGGAGCGTTAAAGCAAAAAGTTTGCTTGAAGCACCCCAAGCGAGATAAATCTCGCCCTTTAGTAGCCACAGCGGCTAGCGGAACAAAGGAGCTTTTGCTCCTTTGTGGGACTATCTAATGTAAGTCTTTCCAGACTTCTTTTTTCCAAAGAAGAGCAAAGATAGCGAAGATAACGATGTAGATCATTACATTTTTACCAACATGATCTCTTTCGTGTCGCTTAGTATCTCCAGAATCTTCAAGATACTCTATCACTTTCGCGGCAGACTCTGCATTTACACCTACACGAGGCATTGCAGTTCCTTCGAGGTATTGTTGAGGGTTTTCAACAAAAGTTTTAATGAAGTGCTCACCACGAGAACGGATGTAGATACTTAAGTCTGGAGGTAATTTACCCATATATTTTGTTAACGAATCCTCATAATTAGCTACATTTATCTCAAATGCTAACTTATCTTGCTTATGTTTAAATGTAGGTGTCTCACCAATTGGTGTCCATTTTTCATAACGATTTGCATGACATCTACCACAAGCAGTCTCAAAAGCAATTGTCGGAGTAAACTCTTCACCTTTTACAGCGATAGACTGTAAGTAAGATACTATATCAGCAACTTCTTGATCTATATCTCCACCAGCTCCATAAAAAGCAGGCATTGGATATACTTTACCTTTTGCTGGATCAAACTTATGTTCTACCATGAGTGCATGCGTAGGATTTTTGATCAGACTTGCTAAGAATTTGGCATCATATACCGCACCAGCATTGCTTAAGTCAGGTGGATTTACACCATAAGCCCCTGCTGCATCAACGGGAGCCATTGGTGCTGACATACCCTCTTTAGAGATAGCATGACAGCCCACACAAGCAGCCGCACCTAACACGAGATCCTTACCACGAGCCGCATCACCTGTTTTGGTGAGTGCTGGTAAATCATTGTATGCAAATCCTTCGCTCTCAAAATGTTTGTGCATTTGTGAGTGAGCAAAAGGCTCAACAAGATAATAAACTGCTAATGTAAAGAAAATTACAACGACTAATATTAATGGTTCTTTATTTTTCATATTTTCTCCCTATACCTTTTTTTCCATTTTAGTGATAAATGGAAGTATTATCCATAAACCTATAAATGTTAACGCTGCGTAAAAACCAATACTACCAAAAGGCTCGACAGGTGGTACTTTACCCATAGAGGTCAATATAATCATATCAATCAACATAGCCCAGAACCAATACTTAAATAGTCCACGACGAGATGCTGGAACTGCATTTGGACTTCTGTCCAAGAACGGTAACATTACGAAAATAACTTGTGCAAATGCAAATGCTATTAGACCTACATTGGTTGAGAATGGGCGTAAAATCTCATAAGACCATAAGAAATACCACTCAGGGTAAATATGTGTTGGAGTCTTAAGACCATCAGCTGGGTCAAAGTTTACCGGATCCATCGCAAAATCATAATGGAAGAAAACCAGATAAAAGAAGAAAACCAAATATATACCAACAACCATCATATCTTTAGCCATAAAGTCGTTTGCAAATCTTATAACTTTTGCACCAGCTTTATCACCATCAAGATATTTTTTAGATTCAGCATCAAAATCAAACTCTTCTCCATCTTGGTTATTTACATGTGGAATACGAAGCGCACCAAAGTGTAACCCAATAAGACCTATGATAGCTAGAGGAACTAGAACTACATGAAGCATAAAGAAACGATCTAAGAATGCTTGTGCAGGAACATAATCCCCACGAATCCATTCAACCAAACCATCTGCATGAAGTGAACCACCAGAGAAAAGGTTAGTAATAACCATACCAGCCCAGTAAGACATTTGTCCCCATGGTAACATGTATCCTGAAAATGCTTCAGCTGAGAATGCAACAAAAAGAAGCATACCAGAAAGCCAAATCATCTCACGACCTTTTTTGTAAGAACCGTAGTAGATTCCTGTAAACATATGGATGTAAATGATCAAAAATACGACAGATGCCGCAACACCATGAACATGTCTCCATAACCAACCAAAATCAACTTCACGCATGATAGTGTAGTTTACACTGTCAAATGCTAAGTCTACATTTGGTTGATAATACATCAATAAGAATATTCCTGAAACTAAAAGTAGTACAAATGTGATTACAAGAACCATACCCATTGCCCACAAGAAGTTAATGTTTTTAGGAATCCAATACTCGGATGCCATAACCTTCTCAACTTTATCAATTGCTAAACGCTGGTTTAACCAATCTTTAATACTTGTTGCTTTTGTGAAATGTGCCATTATTTTCCTTTATTAAAGCGTTATGCCTGTTTCTTTCATCTTTTTATACTCAGGACCTTCTTCACCTAAAACCAATTTCATACCATCTATTTTAAAGGGAGGGATATCTAAACCGCGTGGAGGTGGAGACTTTGTCACCATGCCAGTATCATCATACATACCACCATGACATGCACAAAGAAAACTCTTTTCCTCTGGAGTATACCCAGGAATACAACCAAGGTGTGTACAAAGCCCAATACAAACAAGGTAATGTGCATCACCTACTTTAATGAGTCTTTTTTTATCCATCTCTGCAGTTGTTTTTCCAGTGATTTTGCTCATATTTTTATCTTCAGTGTCTAACATATCAGCAGACTGCTTCAAAATAAAAATAGGCTTTCCTCTCCATTTTTCTACAACTAATTCATTTTCTTTATATATGGTCATATCAAGAGTTGTAAAACCAGCTGCTTTTACACTTGGAAGTGGATCCCAAGTTTTTTTCATAGCAACTAATGAACCTACAGCACCAATACCAGCTACAGCACCAAATGCCTTTCCCATAAAACCTCTACGGCTATTTTCTTTCATATTTGCTCACTTTTGTGAATTTTAAAAGCTGATTATATACTAAAAACCTTTTAACTAACTATAAAACTAAGAAAATTTAAAGAACTTTTCGTAACAATGTGATACGAATGGTTACGATTCTCCCCTAAAAGGGTATTTATTTGACCTAGGTCAAGCGTTTGGATTATGGGAATATTGTACTTTGTCATAACTTTGTCAAAGGCATCGCCATAATCCTTTCGCTTAAGAAATATAGGCTTCCCTCCACTCGCAAGTGATTCCAAAACAGCTTGAGGGGAACATGAGATCAGAACCTCACTTGAAGTAACAACCTCATCATAATCTTCCGCTTCATAATGTGATATAAAGTTTTCTTTTAACGAATCTTCATAATCGAAAAAATAATAATACCCAAGTAAAAGTGAAACGCCCAACTCTTTTAAAGTAGGTATCAATAATTCTAACTCTTTTTCATAGTCATCATCACCAAAGAAAAAAGCTAAAGGAATTGTTTTTTTGTAAGTTTGAAAATACTTTTCATCTACAACTACCTCATCCTCTTTGATATGCAAAAATGTGGAGAAAAACTGGTTCATATCTTCAAGCATGATAGGATTTGCTTCATCAGAATCAAAGATGAGTCTATCTCCATGCTCGGCAATGTAGGGGATGTTACGAACCACATCGACACCTACGGCTTTGTCTATGCCATACTCTTTTGCATCACCAGCTATGCGAAAATCAGAACACAAAAGTGTAATCTCAACACCTCTTTGTTGCAACTCCCTTACTATAGTAGTAGCTCGTCTAAATCTATCTAGTCCGATGCGATGCCCTGTGTGGACATAATAATAATTTTTCATCTGTTTTACCTTCTAAGTGCCTCTCTTATATCGTTTTTGATGGAATAGAGAAGTGATAGCCTTGTGAAAAATCTATCCCTATCTCTTTTACAATTTTCTGAATCGCTTCATTTTCTACAAACTCTGCTATCACTTTTATATCCATAGAGGAGGCAAACTCTGCAATCGCTTTTGCTATCTTATAGCTTTTAGGATTTGTATCAATATTTTTAATGTATTTTCCATCTATTTTTATGAAATCAACTTCAAGCTCATTGATGCGTTCAAAGTTTGAGTATTCTACTCCAAAGTCATCAATAGCAAGTTTAAAACCTAACTCCTTAAGCTCTTTAAGCTGAATAATGCTACTATGAGTCCCACCAGAGCTGACACCCTCTAAAATTTCTAAGACAATGTGTTGTGCATCAATATGGTAAAACGCTAATTTAGAGAGTAGATACTCTTTAAGATGTTTACTTAAAAGATCATCCTCTGTAATATTTATGGAGATAGTAATCTCCTCTGCCTGCATAGCTAAAAATGCAAATGTTTTATCTATCATTATTTTTGTTATCTCAAACAAGAACCCACTATTTTTCGCTATTTCAATAAAATAATAGGGTGCATAAATCTCCCCGTTTACCTCAAGCCTTGCAAGTGATTCGTACTTCATAATCTTTTTACTCTTGTTATCTCTGATACCTTGAAAATAGGGAACAATTCGTGCCCCTTGTTGTGAGAAGATTGCATCATAAAGATAACTGTTAAAACGAATAAAGTCATCATTCACTACAACAGAGTGGTAGTACACATAGGGTTTGTAAGGCTCTCTTTTTGCTTGTTTGAGTGCTATGGTAAGTTTTCTCAGCACATCACTATCCCCACCATGAACAACTGAAAAACTAAACGAGACTCTCAGATTAATATCATCATGCGAGATATGCAAAGAGGAGTCTCTGAAATGTTGTTTAATATTTTCAATATCCTGCTCTACTGCATCACTCACAAACACAAACTCGTCAGAATCAATTCTATAAATCTTTTGTTCTAAAATAGAGTGAACTTTTGAGGCTGTGATTTTTAGCACCTCATCCCCAATACTAAAGCCATAGGTTGCATTTACTTGGTTAAAGTTTTTGATATTTAGCATCACAAGCTCTTTATCTTTGTAAAGCTCTTTATCTGCTAAAAATTTCTCCTTTTTATAACACTCCGTAAGGTTATCATTATATATAAGGTTAAGGTTCTTTGCTGTCTCCTCTTTTACTCTTTCATGCAGAGACACTATGAGCTTTCTATTTTTTCTAATAGCTTCAAATCCAAGAAAAGATGCGATTATGAAGAGAATCCCTAAAAGAATTGTAATACCTCGCAGTAAAAGCACCTTAAAGTATAAACCTTCCTTGTCTTGAATAAAAATAAGATAGTAAGCAATAACTTGATTGTCTACCCCTAAAATATCTACTTTAGTTCCAAAATAACCAGTTTTCAAAAAAGAGGTTTGGAAGTACTCAAAAGTTTCATTTTTTATAAGTGCTGGGATACCTTGAAGTTTTAAAAAATGTTCTACATCTTTATGTAAATCTAGTGTTGAGATATTGTATCCATCTATGAATCTATCTGAAAATGGATGTACAAGCTGTTTTGTAAATCTTTTATCTATAACAAGAGCTGTATAAATATGATCTTTTGCAAGATATTCTGAGATGGAGTTAAAGTGTGTGATAACTTCTATAACACCCAAAAAGGTATGACTTTCATCATAGATAGGTACTGTTCCTTTAAATGTTATATCAAATTTTCCAACACTGATGTTACTCACGCTATGAGGTTTTAGATACAATTCTTGTAGATCTTTACGAATAGGAAGAACATTTTTTCCAAGAGCTTTTTTTGTCCAAGAGAGATAACGGTTCACACCATCTCTATCTACTATATGGAGTGCAATATTTTTAAAAGCTTTGAATTTTTTTGCAATTTTAAAGGTGGCATCATCATAAAATTTTTCATACTCTTTTTTTCGCATAATATTTATAAGGTTTTTATCTAAAGCTATTCTTTTTGCTATGTCAAAAGTTGTTGTTTTTTTAAGCTCTATAAGGAGTTGCACCTCATTATTTATGGCTGTGACATAATTTTTTCTGTTTTTTTGAATATATTGTGATTGGATGTAAAAATAAGCACTAGAAGAGAGTACAAAGAATAAGATGAAAAAAAGTAAAGCCTTTAGTGACTCTGTTAAATACTTTTTTAGTTGCATTATATACCCCCCCCAAATTTTGCATTAAATTTTGCATCCTACACCACCATATATTTATTTTTATCATCAATCCAACAGAAAAGGATTTAACTTATCACTAATATTATATCGAAAATATGGCTTAAACCGTAA
>JALUXP010000048.1 GCA_027013295.1 Sulfurimonas sp. | reverse complement strand
TTGGTAGAAATATAAAAGTAGCAGCTCAAAATGCCAAACTAAACAAGCGTGTCACATCGCACATATTTAGACACTCTTATGCAACGCATCTACTCCAAGCAGGTATAGATTTGCGAAGTATTCAAGAACTTTTAGGGCATAAATCTGTTGAAACAACTATGATTTATACACATGTAGTCTCAGAGATGAACAAAGCAAAAGTGATGAGCCCTTTAGACCTTTGACATTATCTCTTCTTAACCCATATAAAGCTAAAATGCTTTCAAAATATAAAAATAGTTTTAGTAGGATACAAACAGTATGGATAAAAAAGATTTTAACGAGGGGCTTTTAGGATTTTTAGATGCTTCGCCAACACCTTTTCATGTAACGCAAAACATGAGTATGATGCTGAGTAACGCTGGGTTTATTGAGCTTGATGAAAAACAAAAGTGGGAGCTTGAGATAGGAGAGAAGTACTTTGTAACTCGTAACGACTCCTCCCTTATAGCTTTTACCTACCCAGAGGAAGCGAACTACACTATGGTTGGGGCACATACTGATTCGCCGAACTTAAAGCTCAAACCAAATCCTGTCATCAAAGAACACGGAGTGACTAAACTTGGTGTTGAACCTTATGGTGGGTTATTGTTAAACCCTTGGTTTGATAGAGATTTGTCCTTAGCTGGGCGTGTCTCTTATCTTGATGCACAAGATAATATTCAGTCTGTACTTGTGAATTTTGAAAAAAAGATAGCTACCATTCCCTCCTTGGCTATCCACCTTGATGACAAGGCAAACAAAGAGAGAACAGTGAACAAACAAACAGATATTACACCCATACTTACAAGTTCTGATGAGTTTGAATTTGATGAGTTTTTAAAGTGGCAACTCTCAAAACAAGGCATCTTGGATGTCAAAGCGCTCTATGCTCATGAGCTTAGTTTTTATGATGCACAAAAGGCTTCATTTGTGGGTCTTGGTGATGACTTCATCTCAAGTGCTAGGTTAGATAATCTTCTCTCTTGTTATGTAGGACTTCTGAGCATCTGTAGCATAGAAGCAGATAAGCCTATGTTGTTTATAGCTTCAGACCATGAAGAGGTGGGGAGTGAGTCAACGAGTGGAGCAGGAGGAAGTTTTTTGGAAAATACACTTCGTCGTATGCAACCAGACTATGAAAACTATATGGCTATGATACGAAGTTCTTTTTTGATTTCAGCAGACAATGCCCATGCCATCCATCCGAACTATCCATCGAAGCATGATAAAGAGCATGCTCCACATATCAACAAAGGGGTAGTGATAAAGGTCAATGCTAACCAACGCTATGCTTCTTCCTCCACTACGATATCTAAGTTTATGAGTGTGGCTTCTAAGCTTGGAGAAGAGTACCAGCAGTTTGTTACGAGGAGTGATATGGGTTGTGGTTCTACCATTGGACCCATCACAGCAACTCGTCTAGGTATCGATACTATTGATGTTGGACTACCAACTTTAGGGATGCACTCTATCCGTGAACTTTGTGGAAGAGATGATGCACACTCTTTATACAAAATTATCTTAGGGTTTTAGTCTATGTCACAAAATAGCATCACCCAAGAGGAACTCTCTCTACTCATAGAGCAAACTTACAAGGTTGAAAAAGAGTTTACCGAGTTAAAAAGTTCTTATGCTCACTTACAAGATACGGTTGAGAGAGTTGTAGAGTTTTTACCAAATGCTATCTGGATACTTCATGATGACAACAAGATGTTTTTACAAAATTCTAAGGCACGCGAGCTCTATAGTCTCTATGAAAACTTAGAAATAAAAGTAGAAGACTATGAGATAAGCTTTGAGGATAAATCTTATCTTGTAAAAAGTTCAACTCACAAAGACAAGAAGATGCTCTCAGCAACAGATATTACAGAGCAAAAACGCAAAGAAAATCTCGCGACTATGGGACAAATGGCCGCACATCTTGCCCATGAGATACGCAACCCCATAGGCTCTATCTCTCTGCTAAACTCAACTTTAAGTAAACGGGTTATCCCTGAAAACATCCCCATAGTTGAGGAGATACAAAAGTCAGTTTTTAAGATAGAACGCATCATAAAAGCTACTCTAATGTTCTCAAGTGGTGTCAAGGCAAACAAGAAAAATTTTTCATGGCAAAAGCTTCAAGAGAGTTTAGTGCTTTCATGTGGATACTATGGTTATTCCAAAGAGATAAAATTTGATTTTTTAGAAAATGATTTTGAGATTGATGGGGATTTTGATCTTTTAGAGATACTTTTTACAAATTTTTTATTTAATGCTATTGATGCTATAGAACTAGATGAGGAAGAAAATGGCAGTATAAAACTATCTTATAAATACGAAGATGATTTACATAAGTTTTACATATACGACAGTGGTGTACCAATAGAAAATAGAAATGACCTATTTCAAGCTTTCAAGTCAACAAAGGTCAAAGGAAATGGTCTTGGTCTTGTCCTCTCTCGTCAGATTGCACAAGAGCATGATGGGGGCGTAGAGTTATTGGATGATGAGAAAAAATGTTTTGGAATATATATTGCTTAAAAATGTTAAATATAAGTTTAGGTAAAAAATATGGTGAACAAAAATATAACTTCAATCTTAGAATATGTAAAGATAGATAGATCTCATGTATCGTGTCATTTTAAATGCAAATTAAAAAACAAAACCGTCGTTTCAACAGTGCCTTTTGAACCTTTCGAGGGAAAAATTGAGCTATCTTTGCAAGATATTGTTTTTCATCCGATAGAATCATGGAACAAATATTATCATACACCGATTACCATATATAACTCGACTGGTAATGATACTATTGTTCAAAAAGCGTTTGAGAAAGTCTCCAAACAATTTACTTGGGATGAACAAACGCAAAACTATATTTGCATATAATTAAAGGAAAAAAATGTATAAAGAAAAAGTAGAAGTGCCTCGTGCAACACTGGATTTTTTTAAGTATGAAGAAGATGGTTTGACTTGTTATGAGTTCAATGCAACAAAATGCTCACCTCCAGAGCCAATGGTAAATGCTATCAGCGGATTGCAAATGCTCAAAAGTGAAAACGATAGACTTGTTGGTATATTTTTTCATGAACCAGCACCACTTTATGACCGCATCGGTAGCGACTATGCTCATGAAGCAACTGAACTTGAAAATGGTAACTTTAAGATAGTATTTAAACTAGCTTAATCTATGTAAAAGTTGGGTTATTAGAGTGTCTCTTTAACCCTTTATTAATCTATACTAATTATAATGTCCCTTTTTATAAAGGATTTTAAATCATGAAACAACTTTTAGACTTTTTACGCTCAATGAAAACGATGGTAGTTCTAATGCTAATCTTTGCATTTTCTATAGGATATGCAACATTTGTCGAAAATGATTATGGAACAATGACAGCTAAGGCTGATATATATAACGCTAGATGGTTTGAAATACTTCTGTTAATGCTTACACTCAATCTCATATTAAATATTTTTAAATACAAAATGTTTACTAAGAAAAAGATCCCTTTATTTATCTTCCATATTGCCTTTATTGTCATACTTATTGGTGCTGCGATCACTCGATATGTCGGTTATGAGGGTAGTATGCATATACGCGAAGGTGCTTCTACAAACTCAATGTTAAGTTCAGATACTTACTTTAGCGTTCAAGCACAGTCTAACTCAGATAAGGCAGAAGTAGTTCAAGATGTCTATCTGTCAAAAAAATCTTCTAACTCTTTGAATGCTTCTTTAGATGTAGCTGGTAAAAAAGTAGAGGTGCATTTGGTAGAGTATATTCCAGATGCTATAGAGAAAACTGTTGAGTCGAAAGATGGTTCAGCGATATTAGAGATGATGGTTACGGGAAGCGGAAAAGGTGAAGGAGTAACTCTTAGAGAGGGTGAATCTTATGACTCTGGTACATTTGTTTTGGATTTTAATTCGGGTAAAAAGTTTTTAAAAGATGTGATTAGTATATTTGTTACTGAGGGTAAACTCTATATGAAGCATCCAAAACCTCTCAAATATCTTAAGATGAATGACAAAACAAGTGGTGATTTACTCGCAAACGCAAAAGAGACTCTTAACAACAGAACTTTGTACTCAACTGAGACAGGAGGATTTGTTCTAAGAAAGTTTTACCCACATGCAAAAAAAGAGATTATATCAGATCCAAATGCATCTGCAATGCGACCAGGATATGATGGGATGAGATTTGAGATAGATGTAGATGGCATAAGTAAAAATGTCCTTATCTATGGTCAACCAGGAAGAATCGGACAAAAGTATCTCCATGAAGTAAATGGTGTCAAGGTCAGCTTAGCGTATGGTGCAAAAAAGATAACTTTACCTTTTAGTATCTATCTTAAAAAATTTGAGTTAGAGAGATATCCAGGCTCTATGAGTCCAGCTTCATACGCAAGTGAGGTGATACTTATAGATAAGGAAGAGAACATACGAATGGATTATAGAATCTACATGAATCATATCTTAGAGCATCGAGGGTATAGATTTTTCCAATCATCTTATGATAAAGATGAAAAGGGAACAATCCTCTCAGTCAATAACGACCCAGGAACACTTCCAACATATATTGGTTATATTCTTTTAGCAATAGGGATGTTTTGGTCACTCTTTTCAAAACAAAATAGATTTTCAAAGCTTGCAAAAAAAGCAAAAGATGCAAGACTGAAAAATCTCACTTCTGTGCTTGTAGCAATAACAGTGATTTTTAGTGCTACATCAGGTGTTGCAAGCGAGATAAATCCAACGATCAAGACCATACTCTCTTATGACAAAGCCCATGCGAAAAAGTTTGGTACTTTGATAGTTCAAGATAGTGGAGGACGCATGAAGCCACTTGATACTCTCTCAACAGAGATTTTAGCAAAAATTCATCGTTCAAGTAGTATTAAAATAGGTAATGAATCTCTAAGTGCCAATCAAGTAATTTTAGGAATGATGATAACACCTGAAGCTTATCGGGATCTAAAGATGATTCGTACAAAAAACAAAGAGATAAACAAACTCATAGGAGCAAAACTTGATGCAAAGTATGCTTCTTTTTCACAATTCTTTTCTGATAAAAAGAGCTTAAATGGATATAAACTAGCAACACTTGTTGATAATGCTGTGAGAAAAGAGCCAAAATATAGAGATATGCTTGACAAGACTGTTCTTAAAGTTGATGAACGAGTTAATATTGCCTACTCTATTTATACAGGGAGACTTCTAAAAATTTGGCCTAGACCAAATGATGTAACAAACAAATGGTTTGCAACGATAGAAGCCTTGCAAACCTTTACTCCTGAGAATGCTCTTCGTGTAAGAAACTTGGCATTTGAGTACTTCTCATCCATTGATAAAGCACTCAAAGATGGTAACTGGAGTCCTGCTAATGATGCCCTTGATAAAATCATAAAATATCAAAAGTTTTATGGTAAAGAGGTATATCCAAGTGACAACAGAATAAAAGCAGAAATTTTTTATAATAAATCAAATATATTTGAACACTTGTATCCTCTTTACTTCTTGTTAGGTTTTATATTGTTGATACTTAGTTTTACAAAAATTTTAAAGCCTAGTTTTAATTTGACAATTTATACAAAAAGTACAGTCTCTTTACTTGCTATATTTTTTGCTGCACACACTTTTGGTCTTGGTCTTCGTTGGTTTATCTCAGGTCATGCACCTTGGAGTAATGGATATGAATCTATGATTTACATAGGTTGGGCAACTGTTCTTGCAGGATTTATCTTTTCAAAACGCTCCCCTATGACAATGGCTTCGACAGCAATTTTAGCTGGGCTTATTTTGTTCGTTGCGCATCTTAACTGGATGGATCCACAAGTGACAAACTTAGTTCCAGTTCTTAACTCTTATTGGCTTAGTATCCATGTTGCTGTTATCACAGCAAGCTATGGCTTTTTAGGTCTTGGTGCTCTTCTTGGATTTTTAACGATTATTTTATTTATATTTAAAAATGAGAAAAATAATGCACATATATCTAACTCCATTAAAGAGCTTAATGCTATCAATGAGATGAGCCTTATGGTTGGGTTAGTTTTGGTTACTGTTGGTAACTTTCTTGGTGGAGTTTGGGCAAATGAATCTTGGGGTCGTTACTGGGGTTGGGATCCAAAAGAAACTTGGGCACTTGTAACTATCTTGGTCTATGCTGTAGTAGTGCATCTTAGATTTATTAAGTCCATCTACAGTGAGTTTAATTTTGCTGTGATTTCACTCTTATCATACAGTACAGTCATCATGACCTATTTTGGAGTAAATTATTATCTTGCAGGTATGCACTCTTACGCTAAAGGCGACCCAGTACCAGTTCCTGATTTTGTGCCTGTAACCTATACTGTTATTTTTATAATCATTGCATTAGCTTTTAGAAATAGACAAATCTCAAAGTAAATCCAGATGCCCTTTGATGGATTTGATAAAAAAGCATTGCCATTTTTAGGGTCTATCCGTCAGAACAATAATAAAGAGTGGTTTGAAGCTCATAGAGATGAGTATGAAAAGTATATCTTAGAACCGTCTCGTGCTTTTGTGGAAGAGTTTGGAGAGCATCTTATGGCTTTAGAGCCAACTATAACTTTTGCACCAAAGATAAATAAATCTCTTTTTAGAATCTATCGTGACACACGAAGAATGGGTGCTATCAAAGTTCCTCTTAAACATCGAATCGGCATCATTTTTTGGCAAGGAAATGGCTCAAGGATGCAAAACTCATCCTTCTATCTCCATTTTTCTCCCGATGAGCTTTTCGTTGCTGTAGGTGTTCGTTGGTTTGAAAAACCAATGTTAGATGCATACAGAGAGTATCTTATGGACTCAAACAAAAGACAAGAGCTAAATGATTTGCTGCACTCTTTAATGTCTAAAGGTTACTCAGTGATAGAAAAAGGGTATAAGCGATACCCTAGAGGTACTAAAGTAGATATGGTACATTCCTATCTATTTTTATTTAAGGGGATGGCTACATATAAGATACTAGACCCAAAACTTATAGAAGATGGGGAAAAACTCATAGAAACTTTGTATAAAATCTATGAAGATATGCTACCAATGCAACAGATGGTGTATGATATAAGTTTACGAGTAAAGGAAAAGTGATTTGAATGCAAAAGAAGCTGTAATACTCTTAAATATGGGTGGTCCAAACAACTTAGATGAAGTGGAACTTTTTTTAAAAAATATGTTTAATGATAAAAATATATTGACTATGAAAAGCGATCTGTTAAGAAAAATGATAGGTGGTCTCATAGTCTTTAATCGGACAGAAAGTTCTCAAGAGATCTACCGTCAACTTGGTGGGAAGTCACCCATAGTTGGACATACAAAATCACTTGTAGCAAAACTTCAAAAACGACTCGGTGAAGATGTCTTAGTTGACTTTGTGATGCGTTACACCCCACCATTTGCAAATGAAGTGATAGAAAGATTGAACAAACAAGATATAGAAAAAATCTATCTTATACCCCTTTATCCCCAGCAATCTACAACGACTACAAAATCATCACTTGAAGATTTTGAGGAGCATTATCACAACTCTAAAGGCGATGCAGTCCTTGTGGAGATAAAACATTTTTTTGAAAATGACTCTTACAATAAAGCACTCTTAGAACGCATCAAAGAGGAGGTGGCAAAGGATGACTACAGAGACTTTGATATCATCTTTTCTGCTCATGGGTTACCTCAAAAGATAGTAGATGCTGGTGATGTATATCAAAAGCATGTAGAGAAGCATGTAGAGATACTCAAACAAAAAATGCAAGATGCACAGATGAATTTTCACGAAGTTCACTTAGCCTATCAATCAAAGGTAGGACCAATGGAGTGGCTCAAACCCTCTCTTGAAGAGAAGATGAAAGTAGTAAGAAACAGAGGCATCATCATCTGTCCACTCGCTTTTACCATAGATAACTCCGAGACTGACTTTGAGCTTGAGATAGAGTATAGGGAGATAGCCGAGAAGTTGGGTTTTAAAGAGTATCGTGTATCTAGCTGTCCAAATGATAGTGATCTGTTTGTAGATGCCCTTCAAGAGATATATCTAAAGATGAAGTAAGCTCATGCAAAAAATAGTTATCTTTGATATGGATGGAACGCTTATTGACTCAAAAAAAGATTTGACAATCTCCATCAACTACATAAGAAAAGCCAATCATAACTTAGATCCACTCAGTGAAGAGTTCGTTGTTAAGTGCATCAATATGCAAGTGCGTGATTTACCCTTTCTTTTTTACGGGACGAAGAGTTATGAGCAAAAAGATAGAGATATGTTTGAAAATCATTATGCGATGCAATGTATTCAAAATCCCTACCTCTATGAAGGGGTAAGAGAGACACTTGAAGCCTTAGTATCTGCAGAGGTGAAAATCTCAGTAGCTACCAATGCCCCAACTCAGTTTGCAGTGCGGATGTTAAGGCATCTTGGTGTCGAAGATATGTTTGATCTTATCATAGGTGCAGACAAAGTAAAAGTATCTAAGCCCGATCCAGAAATGTTGCAAGTTATTTTAAGGCATCATCATTATGATAGCACTCAAGATGAAGCGTGGATGGTTGGAGACAACTCAAAAGATATGCTCAGTGCATCCAATGCTGGGATCGGGGGTATCTTTGCTACTTGGGGATTTTCACCTCAATCAGAGTACCCTCTAAGCATAGCAGACCCAAAAGAGATTATCTCCATCGTAGGGATCTGAAAAACTCTATCTCCTGAGCCCCTATGATTCTTATCATATTTGTAGAACCACTTACCCCAACTGGGTCACCAGCTGTTAAAATGTATTGGGAGTTAAGATCCAATATACCACTTTTAATCCCTTGCTCCATCGTATCAGACATCATCATCCCTAAACTCTCATCGTTTACATTGAAACTAGGCTCAATCCCCCAAGATAAAGTGAGGTGTCGTGCTGTTTTTTTTGAATGGGTAACTGCATAGATAGGGCATTTTGGTTTGTATCTTGCGATTTTTTTAGCAGATTCACCTGAGGATGTAATGCTCAGAAGTCCATCAGTGTGGAGCGTATCACTTAGTCTGACAGCAGCTTCGTTGATATTGTCTGATCTATCACTGCAGGTAAAATTCGTGTATTGAAAATAGGGGTAATCTTTTTCTATCCCTACGATAGTATTGAGCATCGTTTGCACTGCAAGAGTGGGGTTATGCCCAACAGCACTCTCCTCTGAGAGCATCACAGCATCTGTACCATCCAGCACGGCATTAGCTATATCACTAATCTCAGCTCTTGTCGCTGTCTCATTTTTTGTCATAGAGAGGAGCATTTGAGTTGCTGTAATGACAGGTTTTGCCGCTTTATTTGCTTTTTTTATGAGCATCTTTTGAACACTTGGGACATCATAGTATGGTATCTCTATCCCTAAGTCACCACGAGCAACCATCAACCCATCACTTACTTGCAAAATATTGTCTATATCTTTAAGTGCATCAAATTTTTCTATCTTGGCTATGAGTTTTGTATCTCCACCATATTCTTGAATGATTTGTCTTGCCTGCACCATATCCGCCGCCTTTTGAACAAAAGAGATTGCCATGAAGTCAACTTGATTTTCAACACCCCAAAGCATATCTTTTTTATCTTTTGGTGTGATGACATCTATGCCTAGTTCTGTGTTTGGGAAGTTAACACCTTTTTTTGAGCTGAGGATACCATCATTTTCAACTTCTACAACAATACTGTTCTCTTTTACTTCAATCACCTTTGAACGAATAATACCATCGTACATATAGATATAATCATCAAGTGCAAGTTGTTTGAGTATATCTGGTTGGTTAATACTCAGTTTATAGTGTGCATCATCCACTTGTATACCTATGATGCTCTCTTGGACAAACTCAACTTTATCATTTGTTTTGAGGTTAAAATCATCACTAAGTTCTCCAACTCTTACTTTTGGACCACTGATATCTTGAAGTATACCTACGATTTTATTGGTTTTTTGCATCGCTTCATGTATGCGAGAAAGTGTTTGTGAGTGGTATTCATGTGTAGAGTGGGAGAAGTTTAGGCGAAATACATTAACACCAGCACCGATAAGTTTGATAATTGACTCCAGTGAATCAGAAGCAGGACCAATAGTAGCTAGTATTTTAGTTCTTTTTTGCATAATAGTATTCCTTTGTTATATTATACATAGTTTTATGATAAAATAAATAAACAATTTGGATTAAAGGAACTCACTGTGTTTGATAATGACTTGTTAGTATCTTTTGCACTTATGTCTTTATTCTTTTTAAGACAGATATCTATTTTAAAACAACCGAGTAAAATCAACTATGCACCACTTATGATTGGGATAGGTATTGTGAGTAGTATTGTGCATTTTATCATCAATCCAGAGCATCAAGATTTTGTTTTACTCATACGAGAGTCATCTTTCCCTATACTTGTCTCTTTGATTTTGTTTGTTATGATGAACATAATGCATCAAACAGTAGAATCCGAGCAAAAAAAAGTTCAGCACCAATTTACAAGAGAACTCATAGACCAGATTGCACAGCTTAAACTCTACACTTCAGAGCTCGAAACTAAGATAAGCATCTCACAAAAGTTAAATTTAGAATCTCAAAAAGATATTCGTGAACAATTTAAAGAAGATATCAAAGCACTTGATGCGATTAAAATAAATCAAAATAAATTTTTAGACAAGTTTGATGAGATAGAGCAATGGAGCAAAGGTGTCACTCAAGCTTTTGAAAACTTTTCAAATGTGCAGATGCCAGTTTTTGATGATGTTGTCCATAAGCACATAGATATACTACGGGTTTCAGAACAAGATCACTATAATAAATTAACAAATATACTTCAAAGAGCAGTCGATAGTAGAACAGATATGTCACAAGACCTAGAAGAGGTAAAATCAAGCATGATAAAGATGGGCTCTCTTTCAGCAGATATTTCTGAAGCCATCGTTTCAAATACTATGCGTAAACTTATAACTGTTTCATCAACATTTGAAGATGAACTTTTGTCTTTAAAATCACATTCTGAAAGTCTCAATACCTCCCTTTTAGAAAGCGATGCAAAAATCCTTTCTATAAAAAAAGAAAGTGAGATGTTGATGACTCAAATGTCACTCTCTTCACATAAGATGAATGAGATCCAAGAACAAAATAGTTCTATATACGACCTGTATGCAAAAATGAAATCTCTTATGATTGAGATAGAGTCCATAAAAAGTGACTATGTTAAGTCACAATCAGAGCTTACCAACTTAGCAAGAGAATTAAAAAAATCACAAGAAGATGAGATAGGTAGCGTAAAAGAGGAGATGGAGTCTCTCATCATAATACTTACGGACAAGATAGACGGATCTTTAGAAAAATTGCATGAGCATTTTCATATAGCAAACGAGAGGTTATCTCCAAGTGTTCAAGAGTTGACAAAACGAGCACAAATAAAAAAAAGTTATGTCGATTAAAAAAAAGCCCCTCTCGCCTCTTTCTTGAGATAGGAGCTTTTTAAGGTTATCTAAATTTTTGCGTAATTGACAGTGATGGTTGCTTCAAGTGCATCTAAAGCATTCATAGTATCTTCATGCACTGCACCATCTACAAGAATAACAGCAAGTGCTTCACCTTGATCATTTCTTGAGAGTGAAAAGTCAGAGATGTTTACATTGTTATTTGCCAAAATTGTACCAACACTTCCAATAACACCTGGAACATCGGTATTTTTGAGCATTATCATATCACCATGAAGAGCTACTTCAATATCAAAACCATTGATAGCAACTATTCGTTGTACATTATCATCAAAGATAGTAGCAGAGATAGTAGTTGTTCCCTCAGCAGTTGTCAATTTAATCGTGATGAGATTTTTATATACAGAAGAATCACCACAAGATTCAGCCTCTATATCTATACCCTTTTCTTTGGCAACGAACTCAGCATTTACATAGTTTATTGTACTTCCACTTGTTTCGCTCATAGCACCAACAGCTACGAAAGTTGAGAGTGAGTCAATATACTCAGCTATCTCACCATATCCACTTACTTTGATGGAGATAATTTGACTTTTATTCATTTGAGATTCTAAGAAACCTATCTTTTGACCCATCTCTAAAAATGGCTTTACAAATGATGGTATTTTACTCTCATCAATAGGAAGATTCATAGCATTTTGATATGCTATACCTTTTGCTGCTTCTATTGCATTAGTAGCAGCTTGTGTACCAATGTTGTATTGAGATTCATAGGTATTCGCACCTAAGTGTGGAGAGACTACAATATTGTCCAAATCTAAAAGTGGATTACTCGTTGCTGGTTCTTTCCCAAATACATCAATCCCTGCAAAACGGATCTTTGCAGATTTGAGTCCATCAAAAAGAGCCTCTTCGTTGTAAAGGTCACCTCTAGCACAATTAACCAATACTACACCATCTTTCATCTTTGCGATCTCATCTTTACCTATAATGCCGATCGTTTCTTGATTTTTAGGAGTATGTATAGTGATCACATCACACGCTAAAATATCCTCAAAGTTTTTTGTATATGTCATGTCCAAATCAGTCACTTTAGAAGGGTGGATATAAGGGTCATATGCCACAATATCCATCTCAAATGCTTTAGCACGCTTTGCTACACGAGAGCCTATGTTACCAAAGCCGATAACACCAAGTTTTTTACCCTTAAGCTCATATCCATACCACTTTTCACGCTTCCAGATGCGTTCATCTTTGAGATGATTGTGCGAGTATGGGAACATTCTCATACATGAGAGCATATGGGTCATAGTAAGCTCAACAGCCGCAATAGTATTTGCAGTGGGTACATTCATAACAATGATACCCTCTTTAGAACATCCTGGAATATCTACATTGTCAACACCAACACCAGCACGAACAATAGCTTTCATATTTGTAGCATGTTTGATAAAATTTGCATCAACATCTGTTGAACTTCTTGTTATCGCTACATCAGCTTTTGGAATAATCTCACTAACGAGTTTATCTTTTGGCTCATCTGCTGCCATTATAAAGTTGATATTTTCATCATTTTCTAACATATCAAGTCCAGCTTGATGGATATGGTCACATACTACTACTGTATATTTTTGCATCTATTTATCCTTTTTGTATAGCTTTACGCTTGCTATAATTTGGTATTTTTTAAGAACTTTAACTAAAGAACTTAATTTCTTATTATCTTTTGAATAGATATCTAACTCTACGCCTAACTTGTCTCGTTTTAAAAAATATTTTAATTTATGTTGGTTTAATTCCTCTTTGAGACAAAAAAGCTGATAAGGATCTATAAGTGAAGCAGATAATTTATATATGGTTTTACTTGTGATTTTTTCATTAAGAGAGGTTTGAATATAGACCTCATTCACAGGATAAAAATAACCCAACCTTTGTGTATCTGAGAAATGGTTTAACCAAATTTTACTTCTGTCTTGTGGAGCCGCTACACTTTCTAACTGAAATGGCTCTAAATATTTTGTCTTTTTTGAAGAATTTATATCTATAAGAAACATTACAATAAAAATGGCAACCCCAATCCCGATGAGAGGAGTAAGCCATTTTAAGAAAGTGTGCATTTTACTTTAGTTTGTCTTTGATTAAATCACCTAATGAGTGTGATTCATTATCATTGATCTCTTCAAGCATTGCTTGAGATTTAATATAGTCTAATTTTTTAACAGATAAACGGATACGATCTCGTTTAGTATCTATAACAGCTATAGCTGCTTCAATCTCTTGACCAGCTTCTAACTCCTCTTTTACAAGTGGTGTTAAGTCTTCATCACGGATAAGTGCATCAACACCATCTTCAAGTGAAACAAATACACCAAAGTCTTTGATGTCACGGATAGTTCCAGTGATAGCTGTGTTTACTTTATGAGTTTTTGCAAAAGCATCAATAGGAGACTCTAGTAAAGTTTTACGGTTAAGAGAGATTTTTTGATCTTCTTCGTTGATTTTAGCAATTTTTACTTCAACCTCTTCACCAGATTTTAATAAATCTTTACATTTTGTATTTTTATCCCATGAGATATCTTGGTTATGTAAAAGACCTTCAACACCATCAATACGAACAAATGCACCAAAGTCAGTAAGCGATGTAACTGTACCAGTTACAATATCACCTTCAAAATATTTTTTCATAAACTCATCAAATGGTTTTGGAAGTAATTTTTTAAGAGAGACTCTTAATTTGTGTGTTTGCGGGTTAATCTCAATAACTTCAACATCAATCTCTTGACCAACTTCTAAGTAATCACCTGGATTTTTAACATTTTTGTTCCAAGAGATCTCTGAGATATGTAAGAAACCTTCGATATCATTTCCAAGGTCAACGAATACACCATACGCTTCTACATTTGAAACAGTCACGGTGATAGTATCACCTTCATCTAATTCTGATTCAACTTCTTCCCATGGATCTGGGTGAACAGCTTTAATAGAAAGTGAAAGATGGCGTTTGTCTTTATCGTAAGAGATAGCTTTAACAGTAACAACATCACCCTCTTCATAAAGTTTTGAAGGGTTTACAGGACCTTTATAAGAGATCTCATTGTAGTGCACAAGACCATCAGCTCCACCAACATCAACGAACATACCATAAGAAGTGATTTTCTTGATAGTACCTTCAACGATAGTATCTTCTTCCATAAGTTTATCGATAATCTCTTTTTTACGCTTACGCTCTTCATTAAAAAGTTTACGACGAGAAACGACGATAGAGCTTTCTTTTTCATCCACTTTGATAACTTGTGCTTTAATCTTACGACCTATAACATCATCAGTGTCTTTAAATGCTGCTAGTGAACGAGGCATAAAGAAAGAAACAGTATCAGCTTCTACTACATATCCACCACGATTTTTCTTAGTGATGATACCCTCAATGATCAAATCCTCAAAGTCTTCTTTATGTGCATCAATAAACTCAATAGTTTTTTCTTGCTCTAAAACTTTTTTATATGAAATTTTAGGACGCTCATTGTAGTATCCTATAATCATTACTTTGATCTTATCCCCAGTAGCAAACTTAAGTGCACCAGATTCATCACGGATTTCATCAAGATTTAAGATACCCTCTAATTTATCGCCAACACCTACTAATGCTCTGTTATCTTCGGCTTGCATTTCAACAATTTCACCCTCAACTATACGGCTTGTCTCTTGCTTTTTTTCACTCGCTGCAAACATCTCTGCAAAATTTTCTTCTTCTTCAAATGATTCGTTATCGAACGCCATTACCTGTACCTCTGTATTAAAAATTGCGTGATTATACACGATTTTTGATTATAGGAGTATTAATTTAGAAGTAAAGTTGTAAAGATTTTATTTATTTACTGCAGACTCTATTGCATTAACAACATTTTGGATGATCCAATCAGGAGTTGATGCTCCAGCACTGATACCACAAAAATCTTTCTCTTTGAACCAGCTATAGTCCAAATCATTTTCATCCTCTATGTGGTAACTATCTTGACAATTATCATGGGAGATACTAAAGAGTTGTTTTGTATTGGAAGAGTTTTTTCCACCTATAATGAGCATAATATCTGCTTTTTTTGAAAGATTGAGTACAGCCTCTTGATTTTCAAATGTTGCATTACAGATGGTGTTAAAAACTCGAACCTCTTTATGGCGAGGGATAAGATAGTTTGCAACCTCCATATAGTCTTCAACTTTTCTTGTTGTTTGGGCGATGAGAGCTATCTTCTCTTTAAGTTTTAGCTCTAGTAAATCTTCTGGAGAGGTGACTACTAAAGCACCATGTGTTGCATAAGATTTTACACCTTTTATCTCTGGATGTGCCTCATCTCCAAAGATCACAACACTATAGCCAGCTTCACTCATCTCTTGGGCTATCTCTTGAGGTTTGGTTACATAAGGGCAAGTAGCATCGACAACATCAACCTTGT
>JALUXP010000047.1 GCA_027013295.1 Sulfurimonas sp. | reverse complement strand
GTGGGAAAATTAAACGAATAGGTTCTCAATACAAGCGACTTCAAACATATAAATTAGAGCCTTATGATGTACTTTTAAGTACAAAAGGAACTATTGGAAAAGTGGCTATCATTGGTGATATAAGCGATGCCATGATAGCTTCGCAAGCAATTCAAGTAATTCGTATAAAAGATGAGGCTAAAAAAGAAAAAGCAATCACTCTTTATATGTTCTTTAAATCAAAACTTGGACAAACATTACTATCATCACTTGTTGCTGGTGTAGCTATGCCTCAGATAGCAACAGCAGAGATTAAAAAATTGGGTATTCCTATTTTAACAAAAGAGCAGGAAAAACAAATAATTTTAAACTTTAATAGCGAAGTGAAACTGTATAATGAAATAGAAAAATTAAACAAAGATATAGAACAAATTCACAATAACTTTTTAGGAAACAGATAAATGAATCAAGCAGCACACAATAAATTAGTAAGTTTTATATGGTCGATAGCAGATGATTGCCTACGAGATGTATATGTTCGTGGAAAGTACAGAGATGTTATTTTGCCTATGGTTGTTCTTCGTCGGTTAGATGCACTACTTGAACCAACAAAAGATGCTGTTCTTGAAGAGCTTAGATTTCAAAAAGAGGATCTTGGTGCTACAGATGTAGAAGAGATGGATATGGGGCTCAGAGATGCAAGTGGCTATGTGTTTTACAACACAAGCAAATGGACATTGCAAAAACTCTATGATACTGCAACAAACTCCTCTAGTCTGCTTGAAGCAAATTTCACTGAATACCTTAATGGTTTTAGCAAAAATGTGCAAGAGATTATCTCAAAATTCAAACTAAAAGCGCAAATCAAACATATGGCAGATAAAGATGTTCTACTTGATGTACTTGAAAAGTTTACTTCGCCATATATCAACCTTACCAACAAAGAAGCACTTGACCCAGATGGTAAGAAAATAGCACCGCTTACAAACCTCGGAATGGGGTATGTTTTTGAAGAGTTAATTAGAAAATTTAATGAAGACAACAATGAAGAAGCCGGAGAACACTTTACTCCACGGGAAGTTATCAATTTGATGACACATATTGTTTTTGATCCTATAAAAGAGAACTTACCTCCTGTAATGACAATCTATGATCCTGCATGTGGAAGTGGTGGAATGCTTACTGAATCTCAAAACTTCATTCAAGATCCAGAGGGTGAAATAAGAGCTGAGGGAGATATCTATCTTTACGGTAAAGAGATAAATGATGAGACCTATGCTATCTGTAAATCTGACATGATGATTAAAGGGGATAACCCTGAAAATATCAAAAACGGCTCTACTCTAGCTGTTGATGATTTTAGTGATGTAAAGTTTGACTATATGCTCTCAAACCCTCCTTATGGGAAATCGTGGTCAAGTGATTTGAAATATATTAAAGATGGTAAGGAGATTATAGATTCTCGTTTTATAGTGCAATTAAAAGACTATTGGGGAAATGAAGAAGAAGTGGATGCAACACCAAGAAGTAGTGATGGACAACTGCTCTTTTTAATGGATATGGTTAAAAAAATGAAACCACTCTCTGCCAATCCAATAGGTTCCCGTATAGCTTCAGTTCACAATGGTAGCTCACTCTTTACAGGTGATGCAGGTGGTGGAGAGAGCAATATCCGTCGCTATATCATTGAGAATGATTTGCTTGATTGTATCATCCAGCTACCAAACAATCTTTTTTACAATACAGGTATTACAACATATATTTGGCTTTTGTCAAACAACAAACCTGAGCACAGAAGAGGTAAAGTACAACTTATAGATGCAAATGATCTCTATGCAAAACTGCGTAAGAATCTTGGCGACAAAAACTGCGAACTAAAATCTCAACATATTGCAAAGATCATGGAAGTTTACAAAAGATTTGAGGAAATAGAAGAAGATGTTGATGGAAAAAAAATCGCTTCTAAAATCTTTGACAATAGTGACTTTGGGTATTACAAAGTAAATATTGAACGACCAAAAAGGTTAAAAGCTGGGTTTAGAGATGAACTTATAGAGGGGCTTCGATTTGATAAATCAATACAAGAGCCGATGCAATGGTGCTTTGAGAAGTATGGAGATGAATGTTATACGGACATCTTAAAATACAAAGAAGAGATAGAGGAGTATCTTGAGCAGATTGAGTTAAAAACAAAACAAAAAAAAGCTCTTCTCTCACAAGATACTTGGATAAAACACAAAAAGCTTTTAGATACCACTTACTTACTCAAAGAAAAAATAGGTACAGATGAGTATGATGATTTTAATATCTTCAAAAAAGAGGTGGAAAAAGTCCTTAAAGAGGAAAAAATCAAACTAAGTGCAACTGAGAAAAATGCCATCTTAAACGCAGTGAGCTGGTATGATGAGAGTGCAAAAAAAGTCATCAAAAAAGTAAGTAAGATTAGCAAAGAGAAGTTAGAAAAACTTCTGGATCATTTAGGGTGTGAAGAGGAACAACTTGCAAACTTTGGTTACTACAAAACTGATAAATCAGATGAATACATAGAGTATGAAGCCGAAACAGATTTAAGAGATAGTGAAAATATCCCTTTAGAAGATGATATTCAAAGTTACTTTTTAAAAGAAGTGAAGCCGTATGTAGAAGAGGCTTGGATAAACATGACAAGTGTCAAGATAGGATATGAGATAAGCTTCAATAAGTACTTTTACAAGCATAAACCCCTCAGAAGTATAGAAGAAGTAACTGCAGATATTTTGGAGCTTGAGAAACAGAGTGATGGACTCATCCGTGAGATACTAGGGCTTGATGATGAGTAAGTTAGAGAAGTATCCGAAGTATAAAGATAGTGGGGTTGAGTGGCTTGGAGAGATTCCTGAGGAATGGGAATTAACTCGACTCGGAACAAAGTTTTTTGAGAGAAAAGAAAAAGTATCAGA
>JALUXP010000046.1 GCA_027013295.1 Sulfurimonas sp. | reverse complement strand
GATGACCTTTACGAAAAATATAGTTACGATACAATTTTCCAAATTTGATAAGGAATTTATTGAAGTTTTGGAACATGAACTGATACATACATGGCAATTTAGTCATTTTTCAATATATGAAACTCTGAAGATGAAGCATTGGGTTAAAGAGGGCTATCCAACATATATTGCAGACTTAAAATCACTATTTAGAGACAAGCAAGAGAAGCATGATTTTCTACATTGGTATATTAATGAAGTAGGTATCACTAATTTTCGTGATACATCTAAAGAGAATTACGCTTTTTCTGCGCTCATGGTCAAACACGCCATAGAAAAGATGCACAAATCTGTAGATGATTTGCACTTAGGAAAGGTAGATTATGATGAAGTGTTGGACTCTTTGCTTAGGGAGTATGGTGTAGCTAAAGATGTAAAGTAATTTAATGGGATTAAAAACTTTCTATCTTTTTTATTATTTGAGAAAAATCATCTTGAAATGTATCCAAAAATCCCTCATCTATGAGATTAATGCTTCCAAGTAACCTATAAGGAAAACTTTTTAACCTAACAATCAAATCATCTATAGAAAAAACAGACTTCTCTTGTGTAGAGTCTAATATCTCTTGCCAATTAACGCAGTAGTATCGACTAATAAGATAAATATCAAAAATATCTTTTGGATTGTCTCGACCTATCACAGCCGTAATTTTGTTACTCAATATATTTTCAATAGTATCAATCTTATAACCATTCTCTAAAACTCGTGGCTCTTTGTATCGTGGTACTCTATCATTAACAAAATCTACTTGCAACAAATCATCTATCTTAATACGCACAAAATCTCTTGAATCCAATTCGGTCTCTAAGCTAAACTCTTTTGAAAGCTCTGCTAAAATATTTTTGACAGCAAAGTTAAAGCGTGTAGAACTATTCGTAAAAAAATCCAAATCATCAGAGTATCGTTTCTCTTGATAGAAACGAGAAAGAGCTGTACCACCTGTTAGATAGAACTCATCTTCTACCTCAAAAACTCTTTTTAAAACTTCATCTTGTAAACTATAGAGCTTCTTATAATCTATGCTACCCATTTCAACTCATTTATAGTTAGTGGTTTATCTAAAAAATAGTACTCTACTATATTAAATCTTCTAGCCATATATTCATACTTAAAAGTAGGCACAGTATAAGATTTTATCAATCTCTCTAAATCTTTTTTATCAAAGATTTTCATACTCTTTATAAGCTCTTGTGAATTTTCTAAAATTTTAGAAAAGAGAAACATCTGCTCCTGTTTGTTTTTGCTTTTTGCAAGAGAAAGAATGTCTTCTTCACTAAAAGCGTACTCCCAAAAACAATCTTTTATAATGTTTTTTATCCGTTGTTTTTTCATCTATATTCCATTTTTGCTATATGATTTAGTATAGCATAAGATTTTAAGATTTTATTTCAAAATGAGTATTTTGTTTTAGTAGGTCTATTATTTTTAAAAGACAAATTAGTTTTATCCGATTTGTATAATAAATCCTCATATTTTAGAATTTGTTTAAGTTTAATTAGGATATTATTATTCGTTTAGGATAATTTGGTGCCTTGTAAAAGGTTGTGTATTTTAGACAAAAAGGAGAAAAAATGAAAAAGTTTCTAATGACTTTAATGGCATCTATGCTACTATTGAGTTCGACAACGTATGCGGTGGAGATGAGCAAATCTCATAACCCAACCATGCAGATGACTACCATGAGTAAAGCAGAAGCTATAGATATGCTAAAAAATGCAGGTATAGAACCTAGCAAGATTAAGATGCTTGAAAATGGTGAAATGGCTAAGACTGAGGGTGAATGGTTACAATATTTCTTTCGAATAGGTAATTCGTTTAGTAGATTTGGAAACTTCAGAACTTTTGGTATCCGTTGGGGTTCAAACAGATATTATGCTAATAGACTTCCCAAGTATTTAAGGGGACCTGCGATAAGACTTCGTAACACGAGATTGCCATTTAATAGCTGGAGAACTCGTGATGCAGGGCACTTTCATTTTTGGAGATGGTAGCTACAAGAGCAGTAAATACTACTCACTTAAAATGAGAAGATAATGGAAAGATATAACGATGTGACACTTTTAAGAATATATAATGTTATTGATTGTATCTCAAATGTATTGACGATGGTAGGGGAGAAAGATAAGGTTGTTTGTTATGCAGGAGGTTTTTATGGTACAGAAAAAAAACTCAGAAAACTTCTTTCAGAATATGATATTGATATCATAAAAATAAAATCAGGTCGTTATGGAATCTATCGATTTATTCCTGTTTCTGCCCCTTTATATTACCTTATTGAAATAAACAATACAAAAGAGCTTACAAAAATAGTGAAAGCCTTAGAATCCCCAATAGCCACAATGTTATATATTTTTAATAAAAAATATAAAAAAGAGTTTTGTGACGAGTTTGATTTTATATCAAATAACTCATTTTACATGAAAAAAATTGCAAATAAGGATCATGAATATTTGCTTTATGGAATAGATACAGATAATATAGAGTCATCTACAGACATGATGGAGTATGTATCCTACGGAAGCAAATTATCTAACAAAATGAAGTGCTTTTTATAGAGTAAAAGATGCACAAATCTGTAGATGATTTACACTTAGGAAAGGTAGATTATGATGAAGTGTTGGACTCTTTGCTTAGGGAGTATGGTGTAGCTAAAGGTAGATAGATTTCAGTTTTATTTTATTTTATAAAAGATATAATTATCCGATATGAATAATATAAAGGATTTCTATTGAGACGTATAATATTTCTTATGTTGCTATGTAGTATGGCTTTTGCACAAAAAACAGTAAGAATAGATGATATACTTACACAAAAAAATCAAATCAAATTGGATAGTACATTTTCTTATAGCAATATTCAAAGCAGTAATAATCTTGGGGCAACTCAAGCATTTCAG
>JALUXP010000045.1 GCA_027013295.1 Sulfurimonas sp. | reverse complement strand
CAATAACTTTTCCTCTTCAGAATGAGCGCTCATGATAATAATCTTTGTATCTAAGTCTCTTTCTCGTATCTTAGAAACTAAGGTAAGACCATCCATTAATGGCATATTTATATCTGTTAAGATGATGTCAGGATGCTTATCAAGATAAATCTTATATGCTTCTTGTCCATCTTTTACACGATATACTTTTACAAAGAAAAGTTGTAAATATTCCAATAAATATTCACTTAATTCTATTTCATCTTCTACTAAGAGTATTGATATATCTTTTATCATTTCATCTTGCATTATTCATCTCTATTGTAAATTTGGCACCATTGAGAATATTTTCAGCCTTCAATTTTGCACCCATATTGTCTTCAATAATCATCCGAGCAATATAAAGTCCAAGGCCAGTTCCCATTGATTGGTGTTTTGTTGTAAAGTACGGATCAAATATCTTTGATATGCTTTGTGCATCAATGCCACCACAATCGTCTGCTATACTTAAAATTATACTTTTTTGATGCTTATGAAGTTTTATATTTACTGTCTTATTTATAAGAGATTTTTGGGCAATCAAATCTCGTATATTAGACAATATACTCACTATAACTTGAACAAACTCATTAATCAGTCCAAATATCTCTAAAGAATCATCAATATCTAAATCTATCTTAATATCTGACTCACTAGATACCGAGAAACTTACTATATCTAAAGATCTATGTATAGCTTCTGAAATATTAAACAATGACTCCTCTTTCTCTGGTTTATAATAGTTCATAAAATCTTCAATAGTATCTGACATATAAAGGATACGCTTTTGCATCCCCTCTAATTTTTCTGCTATCTCTTCTTTTGTGAGAGTTGACACTCTATTTTTCTCATCCATTATGGCAACGATAGTATTCATAATGGTTAAAGGCTGTCTCCATTGATGTGCTATGTTGCCTATCATTTCACCCATCTCTGCACGCTTTGATTGTGCAAAAAGCTGTCTATCTCTTTCAGCAATTGTTTTTTCTTTGATTTGTAATTCATCTATGGTATCTAAAAGTTCACGATTATATTTCTTTTCGATATATAAACCACAATCTAAATTTTTCATATCTTCAATCAAGTCTTTTATATATTTTTTTTTGATGATTGAACCATGTTGAGGAGCTATCAAATTGATATCTAAGGTCTCAATCTTTTTTAAAGCATAATTAAATATATCTCTACTTGGCATATACTCTTGATGAAATTGTTTTGCCTTATCAAAATAACTCTCATCTGCATAAAATTCCCAACTTTCTTCTATGCCACCAAAAATATCTCCAGAAAACAGAATCTTACTTTTTGGCTCATACGATACAAATGCACCTGGAGAATGACAATAGGGTGTTGTTAAAAACTGAAGTTTAAGACCACTTGAAGTAAGGAGCGTGTTATCATGTTTATCTATCTCATAGTACGAAGATGTAACAAGATAATGTTTTATGAGAACTGACATTCTAGAATGTGTCACAATTTGAAGGTCATCTCTATCTATGAGTTTTTCAATCTCGGGAACCGCAGCAGCTAAATCTGGATCTTGATGATGCAAGACTATATACTTTATGGATCTGATATCTGCTATGGATTTTACTTTTTTGATTGTTTCATCAAACTCTAACATAGAACCAGGATCTATTAGGATAGATTCATCTCCATTATGTATAAAATAAGGGTGACACTGAAAAGGGTCATTTTCTAAGTGCATCCCTACCCAAAAAATATTATGTGCAATCTCTCTAGGCATTACCCTCAAACCACTTTAATTGATCACGGAGCAATACTACCTTACCTACTACTATAAGTGCTGGTGTAGGCACATCTTTGGCTTTTAAAACAATAGTACCTAAAGTGCCAACGACTACACTTTGATCTTTTGTAGTACCTCTTGAGATAACAGCTACTGGATAATCTGCGTTTTTACCTATTTCCATCAATTTTTTACATATTTTAGCAAGATTATGTAATCCCATTAAAAAGACTATCGTATCATCTGTTTTAAAATTATCCCAAGGGATTTGAGATACTTTTTTATTTGGTGATTCATGCCCAGTGACAACTCGAAAACTCACTGCAACTCCACGATGTGTTACAGGGATTCCTGCATAAGCTGGAGCAGATATAGCAGAGGTAATACCAGGGATAATCTCAAATTTTATATCGCGTTTTTGAAGATAGAGAGCTTCCTCTCCACCACGACCAAAAACAAAAGGGTCACCACCTTTAAGACGCACTACATTTTCATACTTGAGTGCATTTTGATAGATCACTTCATTTATCTCATCTTGAGGCATGATGTGACGGCCATCCTCTTTGCCAACATAAACAAATTCACACCCATCTTTAGCTTCTTCCAAAATATCTGGATTTGCTAAACGGTCATATATGATAACATCTGCCTCTTTCACCACGCGTAAAGCTTTTACAGTCATCAACTCTATATCACCTGGACCAGCTCCTGTTAAATACACTTTACCCATTAATGTTTGTCCTCATAAATAAATATACCAGATGGTTTTTTAATAGTAAATATCTCACGCTTTATCCACCACCCTTTTGTATCTAATACAACTATTTTATTTGCATCGTTTACGGAGACATAAAGATTTGGTTTATTTTTAGACCATCTTACATGGAGTACTTTGCCTTTAAATTCAAAACGCTTAATGATTTTAAATGTTTTAGTATCTATTATCTGGATAACAGGAAATTTTTTGCCAGAAAATGTAACTGCCATATATTTTTTATCTGGAGAAAGCGAAGTAAATACTGGTAATCCTTCAGTAACTATCTTGGTAACATACTTAAAATCAGGGGTATATACTAAAACCTTATTGTTTCCTACGGCAGGTATAAAGACATTGCCATCACTGATAGACCAAAATCCAAAGTGAGGTACTTTAAGAACAGGTTTTCTGTCTCCAAGTAGGATTTTAATTTTTTTGTATTGCATTGTATCGAGGTTTACAACCCCAAACCAAGGAGATTTAAAAAAACCAGTAATAAAATTATTGTCCTTTATCATAGCATCAAAAGGCATAACTCCCACATTTTCAAACTCTTTATAGATTTTAAAATTTGGTTTCCCTTTCCCTTCGTTCATATCTTTAAGCACTGTAATCTTATCGTTATCCATTTGAGAAAACACAAGATAATTTTTATAGATTTTGATTCCAACATTACGAGAACCTGTTTTGATTTTTTGTAATGGTTTTAAATCTCTACTTAAAATATCGACACTTTTATCATCATAATTTGCAACTGCTACATAGTTTTTGTTGATGACAAAGCCTATAGCACTTTTACTTGTTTTATACTCATTTAGTTTTTTCTCTGTTTTTGGATCAAATCTAACGATATAACCATCTCGAGAGATGATATAACCGTCATTTTTATAAAACTTAATAACACCATGATTCATGTTGTGCATATTTTTCATATGGCTTCTTGGCAATCCATTTTCAATAACAGCTACAGAACTACTCTCACGCTCCACAACAAATAGTTTGTCCTTCGTAAAAGCATTTGCATTTACAAAAAACAATGTACTTAATATTGTCCCTAATAATAGTTTATTTATCATTATATATTCTCTCTTTCTTCTTTTGTTAAGTAACAAGATGGATCTTCACTCCAAAGATCACCTGTTATTGCATAAGCACGCGCACGACTTCCACCATTACAGATATCTATCTGTGCACATCCATCACATACACCACTAATCTTTCTTGGATGCACTCTTAGAGCATCTAGCAGATCGCCCTCTTGCCAAATATCACCAAAATTTTCTTCTATAATATTCCCTACAGTCAATGGAAAAAATGGATCTGGTCTCACATCACCTTCAGAGTTAATATTAAGAAGTTTTCGCCCAGCTGAGTTTCCACCCCAAGTTACAAGTCTTTTACGCATCACATCTTTAAGTTGTGGGTAACGCATGGCAAACTCATTTAAAAAGAGGATTGCATCCATCTCCATATTTCCAGTGACTATCTCTATATCTCGATCTGTCTCATAATACTCAAAAGCTTTTTTCAAAATGAACTCTACAGACTCTCTTCTTTGTTTTTTCGTGAGATCCATTTTGAGATTATCGAGTCCACGACCAGAATAGACTAGATGCGACACATAGATTTTAGGGATATTTTCTCTCTCAACTAAATCAAAAATGTATTCTAAAGAATTAATAGTTTCTTTTGTAATAGTAAATCTTATACCTACTTTTGCTCCTGTTGCATTGGCAAGTTTGACAGCTTTGAGAGTTTCTACAAAAGCACCTTTAAGACCACGAAAATGATCATGAGTGGATTCATCCCCATCTATTGAGATACCAACATAGTTAAAAGTATCTACAATTCTTTGAACATTCCCTTTTGTAAAGTAAAGTCCATTACTTGAAAGGTAAGTGATGATCCCATTTTCCTTACAAAAATCAGCTATCTCAAACAGATCTTTGCGTGTAAGTGGCTCACCTCCAGAAAAAATGATAAACTTAACACCATTTTCTTTCATCTGCAAAATTGTTTTTTTTATCTGCTTTGTTGTAAGAGTATCCACTTCATCTAAAGTTGATTTTGAGTAGCAATGAAGACAAGAGAGATTACAACGATTTGTAAAATTCCAGATTGCTATACTTCCATCTAAAACTCTCTCTTTTTTACCTTCAACAACTGAAGATATGAGATTTGTTAATCTAAACATTATTTACCTTTATACGAAAGAATATAATCTGATATAAGATTCAACTCTTTACTTGTTAAATGGAACTGAGTCATCACAGTTCTTTTGTATCCAAATTTTTTATACATTGATTGAGGAGATGCTATATAAGCTTTAATTTCTGCTTTTGTTCTCTTAGAAGCTATGGTAGAAAATGGTGGGCCAAATGCCATTGCAGTTTGGTGGTGACATCCCCAACAATATGTTTCAAACACTTTTTTGCCATCTAACTCCCCAGAGTAGAGAAAAGAATTTAAAAGTAAAACTAATAATAAATATTTTTTCATTGTGCCTCTTTTTCTCAAAACAATATTCTAACTAAAATAAGCTTGAATAATGTATTAAACTATTATAGATAAATAAAAAAATGAATAACTTGTTTCTTATCAAGATTTATAAAAAAAATATTAAAAAAAACAATTAATGAGTTTTAGTAGCGGAAAAGTAAGAAATGTTTCTCTCCCGAGGGAGAGAAGATTGGGTTATGCACCCGGAATTGATTGTCTGTGTTCGATAGAATAAGTAAAAGTTGGAGTTGTTAAACCTTTGATGTATTTAACAAATTTACCAGTTTGAGCATCATAGATACCGATACGACCAGCATTCCACTCAGAAATCATTGTCCAGTGACCATGATTTGAAGGCTCAGCATGTAAGATACGAGGAACTAGAACTTTACCTTCTTTATTTTTAACAGTTGGAACATTCCACTTGTAAAGAACTTTATGAGTTACAGGATCAGTGACAGTACCTTTTTTAGTACCGACAGTTATGATTCTATCAACTTCTAAAGTTTGCTTGTTGATTAAGTGCATTTTGTTCCAGTTAGATGGACCACCTAAAACATTATCAGACCAGATAAATGGTGTATGTTCACTTGTACCAACAAATAAACCACCACCTGCAGTTCTAACACGCGCTACAACATCCCAGTTATTGTCCCAGATAACAACATCACCAACATTCATACTGTTTGTAGCATAAAGTTGACCATATCTGTCATTGTACCAAGAAGAACCTTGACCTGGATGTGGCTTAGAACCTGGACCTGTATATACTTTAGCAACTAATGATTTAGTTTTAAAGTCAACAACACCCATTACATCCGAACCTTGAGATGCTTGCATTAGGTAACGACCGATCTCTTTACCTTCATTTTCAAAACCATCATGTAAGATTTTACCGATGTTAGGAATGTCACCCACAATTGGATAGTTTGGTTTAGAATAATCTACGATATATACATGACCAGCATCTTTAAGAGCAAAAGCGATATATGGACCATATGGTGTATCATAAACACCAGCTACACGAGATGAACCGATATCACCATCCATGTTGATTACTGATGAAGTTGGGTAAACTTTTAATGGCTCAAGAGTCATTGCATCCATGAGGATTGCTCCACCTGGTACATAGTTTCCTGCCATTAGGTACTTACCATCTGGAGATACTGCAAGACCACGAGAGTCAGAACCAACTTGAACTTCAGCAATCTTTTGTTGCCCTTTTGATGCAAGGTCGAACATTGTTACTAAACCTGAACGAGAGATTGAGTAAGCATAACGAGGTTGACGCTTGTTTGTCACAGTAACATGAACAGCGAAACCTGCTGGATGTCGCGAAAGAAATTTACCTGTAGTACCATCTAAAAATACAACACGAGCAGCATCACGCTCTGTTACGAAACAGATATCTTTAACATTTTTAACATCAACAGCTTTTGGATACTTCTTAAGAAGAGCAGCTCTATCGTTAAGTTTTTTCCAACCAGCTTTTACAGCTTTCATAGTAAGAACTTGGATTTTCTTACCTTTAAAATGTTGAAGATAATCAACCATTTTTTGTGCATCTGCTTTATTCATTTTATTAGACCAAGCAGGCATAGCAGTACCAGGACGACCATTTAAAATAGTCTGTACTAATTTATAAGCATTCTTACCTTTAAGTTTGTTTGGTCTCAAGTCTGAACCAACACCACCTTCGTGATTTGGACCATGACAACCCTGACACTCTTTTTCAAACATTTTTTCAACATTCATATTTGATGTTCCAGCAAATAAACCTGTTGAAACTACTGCTAAAGCAGCAACCGATGTAACTAATTTATTTAATCTCATTTTCTTTCTCCTTCAAAAATAAAATATGTACAAGGCCCCAATGGAGCCTTGTAAACTCAATATAACTTAACCTTCTTGCTCTAAACGAGCTTTTTCTTGCTTATAAATCCAAAACATTGGAAGTACTATAATAGTGTGAAGAAAAATCGTTAAAGTCATAGGACCTTGATTTATCCAACCGAAAAAACTCGGTACTAAATCTGTAAATTGTTCAAACATTCTATTCTCCTTATCTTTCGTGAACTGGATTTTTTCCAGTACTCAATAGATCTTTGACTAAGAATATAAAACCTAAGAATGTAATCACACCCATAAGAAGTCTCCAATCCATAGCTTGAGCAAACCATACGCCTTGTTGTCCATCAAAGTAACCAGCCCAAGTAGCACCCATTTGTGCACGAGAGACAAGAACTTGAACATAACCAGCGATTGTAAGTGCAATAGTCATACCCATAACACCACCAACTATCATGCTTACTGCCCAGATAGAGGATTTTGTATGTTTAAGAACTTTAATACCATTTTTACCTTGAACAGCGATATACATCATACCGATAAGGATAGTTGCATATGCACCAAAGAACGCTAAGTGTCCGTGAGCTGATGTAAACTGTGTACCATGTGTATAAAGATTTACCTGTGGTAATGTATGGAAAAATCCCCATATACCAGCACCTAAGAAGTTTCCAAATGCATTCATCCAGAACCATAAAAAAGCAGGTTTATTATTTATAACTGATACAACCTCACCAGAAGCATTTTGTTTCCCTTGTTGTTTTCCCCAGTCGTACATAACATGAATAAACATCGCAACAAGTGGTAATGGCTCTAGTGCACTAAACAGTGCTCCAATTTCCCACCAGTATTCAGGTGTTCCGATCCAGAAATAGTGGTGTCCAATACCAAGGATACCTGAACCAAAGAGCATTGCTACTTCAATCCATAACCACATTTCAACAACTTTACGACTTGCACCGATCATAGTGATAAGACCATAAGCAGCAATCGCACCAACGAAAACTTCCCAAGTAGCCTCAACCCATAAGTGGATTACCCACCACCACCAGTACTGATCCATAACTATATTGTCTGTAAAGAACATACCAGCTAAATATAAACCAGCAAATGCAATCATATCAGCCATAAGAACTGTAACGATTCCAGAACGCTTACCGCTCATACCTGTTAGCCAAAGATTTGCAACAAATCCAAGTGCGACTACAACAATACCCCAGTCAGCCCAACGAGGAGCTTCAATATACTCACGACCCTCATTAATAAACCAAATAGTAGTCTCAGTAGCAGGTCCAACTTGAACAAGTAGATAAACTAATACAACAACAACAATTGCTGCGGCAAAAATCCAGAAAAGTAATTTACCGATTTTGATACCAATAGTTTCAATCCCTGTCTCATCTGGTAAAAGATAATAAACAGAACCAAACATTGCAAATACCATCCATACTACAAGAGCATTGATGTGAATCATTCTAGCAACATTAAAGTCAACTACTTCAAATAGAAAACCTGGCATTACATACTGGATTGCTGCAACTAAACCAAATAACAATTGTGCTCCAAAAATAATCGCAGCAAAAGTAAAATACCATGTTGCTAATTGTTTTGATTCACTTCCTATACCTGTGAATTTATTTGCCATTTACTGCTCCTTGCATGCGTCCAAAGTTTCTTGGGAAACCATTTGTATCTATTGATGACATATGTTTTAAGAAAGCAACTAAACCTTTAGCCTCTTGTGCAGTAATACCAAGATTTGGCATCATACGAGAGTGCGTTGGATAAGTTGATGGATGTTGTAAAAATTCAGCCATCGCTTCTTCTTTAGTACTTTTACCAGTCATTGCCTGCATAGTACCACCATCTTGCCATGCTGGATCCAACCAAGCTTTAGTTAAATCAGGAGCATAATATGCACCGTTTCCAAGAAGTGTATGACAGTTCATACAGTTTTTCGCTTGAGAACCTAATTTACCTAGATGAAGTAAAGCACCAGCTTCTTCTTCTGAGTAATCATCTCTACCAAAAAACTTTTCTTTTTCCCCAATTACAGGAACTTCATGACCACGCTTTGTGCTCATTTCATAACTGATTTTATAATTGATAACTGTAGGTCCTGGAACCCTCTTCGTTACACCACTTTGTAAATCTGCATCAGTACCAATTGCAATCTGACCCATTGTGTCAAATGTTAACCAAATAAGTAATACTGAAGCAAATCCTGTAACCCACGCCGCTGATCTTTGCCAGAAACGATTGTCACTCCATACGGATTTATTTGCCATGTGCCCTCCTATCAATGTTCATTCTGTTGATGAACTTGATCTTGCATATAATAAACTGCATGTGGAAGTAATAAAATCCCAACTGCAGCAACTACTAAAGCTTTTGCTGTAAAATCACCTACATGCATTAAACTTCCCATCAAATACAAACAATAAGCTGTTAACATCCAAAAAACATATCCTAAAGGCATAGTCCATTTGTTTATTAACTTCACTTTCACTGCTGTATATATACCAACATACAATCCTCCAAATACTAATACAAGTGCAGAGGAAACAAAAATAGGTAGAAAATCATCTAACGCTATCTCTGGTCTTATCATTACTGGATCAACCATTATATTTCCTTTGTTTATATTATCATTTTCAGACTCGTTTGTAGTTTATAGTGATTTAGCTTTAAATTAGTTGATTTATATCAATTTGTTAGTTTAATTTTTATTTTAAGGAAAAATTAATTTTTAGTGTAACCTTTTGAAACAATACTCAATTTGATCCCATAAATCGGCAATATTGTCACAAGTATGTCAATTGTATCATTTCTATTTTATAAATAAATATTAAAAAAAACTTTAGATTTAACTCTAAATTTAACTTTAAAGTTTAGAACTAAATTAGACATAAAATAGTAATGAAGAGAGGCTAACAGTTACTACTAATGTTGTTATCACCATTATATATCGTTTTTGAGTTTCACTTATATTGTATCTATTTTCAACAAGTTCAGCTAGTTTTATCGCAGGGTATACTGTAAAAAGCAACATCGGAAAACACATAACTAAGATAATTATAAAATCAGGCATTTCTATTCTTCTTTGCAATAATTTGATTCACATCAATCTATTTTAATTTAGATTATTATATCATAATCTAACTTTTAAAATTAAGGAATAAAAAATGAAAAAGATACTCTCTCTAACACTTATATCTTCAGTTGCTTTAATGCTCATAACAGGTTGTGGTGGTTCAGAACCATCGGTTAAAGATCCAAGTGTTAATGAAAATGCACTTTATATAAAGACTCATGACAATAAAAAAATTGCAAAAGCCATTCATGAAGCTGGTGAGAAAGCAGGTTGGAGAATAACAAACTTCAAATCAAATGCTCTTTTAGCTGAAAAGTTTGATGGCGATACAGCATATGCTACAATAGCTAGATTTCAAGATGGACATATTGAGTTTGATAATGAAGATGGGACATCAGATAGTGATATTGATGACTTAAAAGATGCTATACAAGAGGTACTAAAAGAAGACTAAACTACTCACATTCCAAAAGATGGGCTTTTAGCCTATCAGGACTTATATCCCCAAAAAGAGCATCACACAAAAATAGATTATTGTCATTGATAAAAAAAAGTGCTGGATATTCTACTGTAAATAATGATTCTATGGGATATGATATCTTTTGATCTTTCGTTATCAACACAGATATATAGTGTTCATCAATCTCATCTATATACTTTTGATTCATAAAAGTATTCATAAGCATTTTTCTATTAATCTCGTTGTCTTTATGATCTATCAAAAGCACCATAAGATTTTTAGATTCTTCAATCGCTTGACGGTGTGCTTGGTCATAATTTGATTGCCAATGAAGACTTTTTGCATTGAGATTTAGTAAAAAGATTAATGCAAAAAATATCCCCTTCATGGATCTATTTTTTCGGAGAGTTTATTTGATAACTTTGCATAATACCTAGCATCTCATACACTGAGATCTCATCACCAGCATTTTTAATAAGAGCATCTGTGTCGGCAAATTTTCCTTGTATCTCTTTTATTTTTTTATAACCACTTGGCTTTATCTCACTCATTGCAATATCAATACCTGCTGCCCACATCAACACAAGCATTAACCAAACTATTTTTTTTGCTCCAGCATAGACACCAAGAAAGTGAAAAACTACACTTAGTAGAACTGCTACAACTAATACTATTGTTAAACTCATCTGTTTAGTACCTCTCCTCTTGGTGTCATCTCTTGATCGCCAATATCATCTACCATTTTTTGACCAAATTCCATTACTCCCAATGTTCCTAAAAGCATTAGTAATGATACCAATACCAGTAAAATCAATGCAATAGAGTAACGCTTTAAGATCTCAATCATTGTGGGACAACTCCATCAAACTCTATACATCTTGAAGTATGAAAAGCTCTTTCATAATCATCATTTTTGAAAAGATCTCCCTCAAGTCTCCAGCCCATCTTTTTTGAAAGCAAAACTGATCTTGAGATGGTACGACGCATCTTATTTTCACAGATGATAGTGTCTCCAGCATTAAAAAGTTTTTTAACACCTTCCATTCTTGTTGTAGTCATATTATAATGGATTGATATTAAAATTGCAACAAATCCACCAACCAGTAACATCCCTCTTTTAAAAGCAACCTTAGGCATAAAATCTCTTGTTGTGACAAAAGCGGTTACACTAAGCAAAAATGCTCCAATAACTAAATATACTACTTCCAATTCTAAAAAAAGATCCATTACGCTACCTCGCTACTATATTTATCTTCCCACTCGCTAAATGCTGGTGTAAAGTATTCTATTCTTACTTTTTTAAACTCTCTTGAACTATAAAGTGGCATATGATTTTTAGAGTCTATCTCCTTAGCCATATCCGCAATTATCCCATTTGTTTCTTCTTTAGTTTTACCATGAACCATCGTAAATAAGTTATAAGGCCAGTTTTCATATTTTGGTCGTAGATAACAATGACTCACAGCACTAAATGATGCAGCATTTGCACCAATAGCTTCCCCTCTTTCACCTTCATCAACATCCCAAACAACCATTGCATTAGCATTAAACCCTGCTTTACGATGATTGAGGATAGATGCAAATCTCCTCATAACTCCTGCAGCTTGTAACTCACTAAGTATCTCAAAGAATTTGTCATAAGTAATATTAAGTTCATCAATAATCTTTTTAAAAGGTTCGCTTACTATATCTATGTCATATTGTGCCATACGCACCACCTTATGGTGAAGCTCTGTCATCTCTATCTCTGTATGTGTTATTTTTTTTACTTTTTCTTTTTTATCATCTTTTCCAGTAGTATTTAATTTCACATTGATTTTAAAAAGCTTAAGAGTTGGAAGCATGATGTAGTCCTCGGCATCTGTAAGTTTTGATAATAGGGCTACTGTTTTTTCTAAACCTAATTTTGAATCAGGTGCTACCGCCATTGTAAACCATATGTTGAAATCATGATTTCGTTCATAATTATGAGATATTCCAGGGTGAGAGTTGAGTATTTTAACGGCAGCATTAATCTGCTCTGGTTGTATCTTAAAAGCGACTAGTGATGACTTATAACCCAATCTTTTCGTATCAAAGATAGCCGAAGTTTGACGAATAATACTTGCTTTTTTTTGCTCTTGAAGAATTTTTAACACTTCATCTTCGCTTATATCTAACTCATTTGCTATTGCCTCAAACGGCTTAGCGACTAAAGGAAACTTTTTTTGGATTCTTGATAATATTTCATCTTTCATTTTCTTCTCTTATATAATAATTTTTTAAATTTTAAAGATTGTAGTAGATTTTATATTAAATCCTTTTGATATGTGTCAATAGATGTGCATTTTAGCTTAGATATGATACTATTTCGCTTTACACAAAGGACAAGGATGGCTTACTTTCCAGCTTTTATTAAACTTGACAATAAAAAAATACTTATAGTTGGTGGTGGTGCTATTGCTCAAGAAAAGCTAGAGCATCTTCTTGATTTTACATCAGATATACAACTCATCTCTTTAGAATTTTCTGATACAATGTTAAAAATCATTGATAGAAACAATCTAGTTTATCAAAAGAGAGCTTACATAAAAGGCGATATAAAAGAGTATACTGTTGTTATTGTAGCAGTCGATGATATTCCCTTACAGGCAGAAATATTTGCTGAATCAAAAAGTTATAATTGTTTATGTAATGCTGTAGATTCAGTTGATTATTGCGATTTTATCTTCCCTTCCTATATCAAAAAAGACGATTTAACAATAGCAGTATCGACCTCTGGTAGTTCGCCAGCTATGGCTAAACGGATACGAATGTACCTTGAAGATACTATCCCTGATTCCGTTGGTGATTTTCTTCAAGAGATGAAAAAACTTAGAAGCACTTTGCCAAAAGGCAAAGAGCGAATGAAAATGCTTGATGAAAAAGCAAAAAATTATATAAAACAATGGAGAAAATAGATGAATGTTAAAAAAGTTCTCATATTTGCATTTTTTAGTGCATTTTTAATAATGGGTGTTTTAGAGATGAAAAGAGCAATGCCAGCACATAAAAGTGAAAGAATATACATCGCTATCAAACAGTATAGTCCCTATAAACTGCAAAAACGCATTGGTGGATTAGAAATTATTGACACCAGAGATGATTCAAAAGAAAAACCAAGTTCAGCAGAGGTGATGCTTAGACTCGATGAAGTGGAAGGACTATGGGGAAAGAAACATCTAAAAGTTGAAAATTCAACTGTCATTGTGATGGATGACAACAAGTCAACAATAGCAAAAATTGCTATTGAAAATAAAAAAGAGCGTGACTTCTTAAAAAGTTTTTTTGGTATTTAACCCAATACTTCAAAAGCCTCGTCTATAGACTTGGCTTTACCCACTACAAACATATAAACCGCAGCATTGAGTTTTGCAAGTTTTAGGTACTCATCTGAAGGATTATTGACTTGATCGAGAGACTCTTCCATCGTGATGCTCTCCCAAGATTTTGTATAGTTGATGCCGTAAAACTCTGGATCTACTATGTATTCTTCAAGTTTATCACCTTCGTTGACCCACAAACGCCCTTTTGAGAACAACTCTGGTGTCCCTTCGTTTCCTTGAATAAGTGCAAATCTATTGTATCTGTTTTGATAAATCTCTACATATTTTTTGACATAAGGTTTGTGAAAAACTCCTGTTATGGCGGCTCGTGAACCTCCTACTCCTGTAAGCTTTTCTATAGTATTAAATCCTGTTCTAAGTGTAAGTTTCATTCTTAGGTCTGTAAGGTTGTGCATCTCTTTAAAAAACTCTTTTCTATCAAAATAGTTCACATTTTTACTTAAATCTAAACTTGTACAAATCTCTTTTGTTGTGATGCCATCTTTAGCAGGTTGAAGCTCATCCCCAACCACGACTAAACTCACCCCAGCGTCTTCTAATACTTTCGCAACTAAAGGAAAGATGTAAGGGTTTCTTCTTTTACCATCAAAGGGGTAACCCAACTCTATACTATCTTTAATAGCCTGAGGCTTAATAAATTCATCACAAGCCGATATCGCACCTCTAAACTCATCATTTGTCTCAGGTTTCAATCTCCATCCAAGTAAAAAAGCGGCTATTTGCTCACTTGGTACGCTCTGATTGAGTATTTGTGTCATCATATCTTTTGCTTCATCAAAAGTTAAATCACGATTTCCTTTTGGTCCTGTTCCTACTGCGTGTATATATTTACTAAATTCCATTATCTTGTTTGTCCATTTCCGTATATTTTAAATTTGTATGTTGTTAACCCTTCGATACCCATTGGTCCACGAGCATGAAGTTTATTTGTACTTATCCCTACCTCGGCACCAAAGCCAAAAGCACCACCATCTGTAAAACGCGTCGAAGCATTCACATAAACTGCGGCTGCATCTATAGCGTTTAAAAACTCTTCGGCTACGGTGATGTTCTCAGTAATGATAGCCTCAGAGTGACCTGAACCAAAGCGTACTATATGTTCTATGGCACCCTCTACTCCATCAACTACTTTGATGTTGAGTATATTTGCAAGGTATTCAGTATCGTAGTCTGCATCATTGGCATCAGCCACCTCTATGATGCTCTTAGTTTGTGTACATCCTTTAAGCTCTGTATCTGCTTTATCAAATTCAATTTTAAGTTTTGGTAGTGCATCTTGAGCAATCGCTTTATCAACAAGAAGTGTTTCCATCGCATTACACACACCAGGTCTTTGCACTTTTGCATTGAGAGCTATGGCGATAGCATTGTCTAATTTAGCAGCTTTATCAATGTAAGTATGACACTGCCCTTTATCGTGTTTGACAACACTAACAGTAGCATTTTCACTTACATGTTTGATGAGCCCTGCTCCACCTCGAGGGATGATCAAGTCAACATATTTGTCCATCTTTATGAGCTTATCTACACCCTCACGAGATGCATCGGGGATGAGAGCGATCATCTCTTTTGGAAGATTATTTTTCTCTAAGGTAGCTTGCAGCACTTTTGCTATTGCTTCATTGGAGTTTTGTGCTTCTTTTCCACCTTTGAGCACACATACATTTGAACTTTTAAAACAGAGTGCAGCTGTATCACTCGTAACATTTGGTCGTGACTCATAGATAATCCCAATGACCCCAATAGGGATACTCACCTTTTCAATCTTCAAGTTATCTTCTGTTATCCAACCATCTAAAACTCTTCCTACTGGTTCTTTAAGTGATGCTATCTCTTCTATAGCCACTGCCATAGAATTAATACGACCCTCATCTAAAAGTAGTCTATCCATCAAAGCTGAGGAAAGATTGTTCTTTTTTCCTGCTGACATATCCAACGCATTCGCCTCTATAAGATTCATAGTATTACTTCTTAGAGCCTCTGCCATTTGATGTAAAATTTTATTTTTTTCTTTACCACTTAAAGCATTCAGCACTCTTGTGCTCTCTTTTGCTTTAACTAAGAATTGTTCCATTTTTCACTCCATCTTTTTGTACGAGAATTATGATGTTATAATATCATAATTTCGTAATAATACATTCATAACCTCATTTCTAGCAAACATAGGAAAACAGCACTTTTGCACAAAAGAACCAGCTCTTTAATAGGATAAAAATTATTTTAGTTATACTTACTGGATGTTATAAGTAGAACTAGATGATGATAAAAGTAGTATGCATTCCCATCGGAGACAATGGGGACAAGTTGGATTAGTTTTACAAAGTAGTTAGATTTAAAAATAAAGTTTGATTGAGAGTCTATCTTTAGTGCCAAAGCG
>JALUXP010000044.1 GCA_027013295.1 Sulfurimonas sp. | reverse complement strand
AGAGTTTCCCATCCAAATACTTCTTCTTCCACTCCTTGCAATAATTTTATATTTTGCAAATAATAAAAACAAACTTCTAATGCTTGATATGATAATAGCCTCACTCAAGAGTGATATGGCATATCTCTCTCGTTCCCACATTGTATGTGGGAATGTTTAGTCGTATACAGCTGTACTGAATAATAAACCCAGCCAAATACTACAAATAAAATTCGCTAAACTCAATCACGCTTTGTTGTTTTTCTTTTCTTCTTAGTCACTTTCATCTGTTTTTTTGTTTTTGGGACTGTGCTTGTATTTTTATTATATTTTCGCTCTTTTTTACTTGTAGGTTTTTTATGCTCAGACTTCATCTTCACTTCATCAATATCTTTACGGCGAATCTTAGGATCTGGTTCAAAACCCTCTACAACATCTTGTTCTATCTTTTGACCTATAAGTTTTTCTATCTCTCTGATATCATACTTTTCATAGATATCTATAAGCGATATAGCCTCACCCTCGCGTCCAGCTCGACCAGTTCTTCCTACTCGATGCACATAATCCTCAGGAATCCCGGGTAACTCATAGTTGATAACAAAAGGGAGATGCTCTATATCTAATCCTCTTGAAGCGATATCGGTTGCGACAAGCACTTTAAAATCACCTGCTTTAAACTGAGCAAGAGTTCTTGTACGGTTTGCCTGCGTTTTATCTCCATGGATGATGCCACATTTTAAACCATCTTTTTTAAGCTCTATAGCTAACTCATCTGCACTTTTTTTTGTCTTTGTAAATACAAGCACTTGCCTAAAATTTCGTGAACCAATGATGTAAGCACAGAGTGCTGCTTTTCTATCGGTATCTACTAGATATGCTATTTGGTTGATAGTATCTACTGTTGTATTTTTTTTAGCAGTTTCTATGAACTGAGGGCTTCTAAGTATTAGTTTTGAGAGTTTTCTCACCTTGTCGCTGTATGTAGCTGAAAACAAAAGAGTTTGATGTTTTTTAGGGAGCAATGGATGTGTAGCTCGAATCTCTTTTACAAAACCCATATCAAGCATTCTATCAGCCTCATCAAGAACAAAGATTTCTACTGATGAAAGGTTAAGCCCCTTAGCATGATGCTCTATAAGACGACCGGGAGTTGCTATAACGATGTCAACACCCTCTCTTAAGATGCGTTGCTGGTATTCTATATCTTTACCACCAACAAGGATTGCTATGTTGAGTTTGAGGTTCTTTGAGTAAGATAGTAAATCTTCGTATATCTGAAGTGCAAGTTCTCTTGTTGGAGACAAAATGACACCTCGCAAGGCTCTGTTTTTATCTGCTGTAGTGTTTCTAAGTCTTTGAAGCATTGGCAAACCAAAGGCTGCCGTTTTTCCTGTCCCTGTTTGAGCAGTTGCAAAGATATCTTCTTTTGCTAAGACTAAAGGGATAGCTCTAGTTTGTATCATAGTAGGGTTTTTATACCCTAACTCTTTTATGGCACTAAGAAGTGGTTTCATAACGCCTAATGTTTCAAATGACATAGTTATTCCGATTGTTAAATTTATATGAAATTTTAGCATATTAAAGCTATAATCATCCAAAAAAAGTTTAAGTGATATTTATGGTCAGAAAAAATCTAAAAAAAATCAGTAAAAGTGAAAAGCTCAAAGCTTTTATAAAAAAGTACAAAGTACCTCCAGAGTATCTTTCAACCAACAGAAAGATGGTTTCAAAAGGTGTTTTGATTGGTCTTTTTATAGCATTTATACCGATGCCTATGCAGATGGCTCTTGTCCTTGCTATGATGCCTTTTTTTAAGTTCAATGTACCTATAGGGTTAGCAATGTGCTGGCTTAGCAATCCATTCACCATGCCACCTATGTACTATGTAGAGTATATAACTGGTTCTTTCTTTCTCGGCAACAAGCCACTTGATGTTAAGATGACCTTAGAATGGTTTAGTGATAATATTGACAATATATTTATTGCTTTATATACGGGGACTCTTTTCTATGCCATCATAGGTTCTCTGAGTGCTTATTGGCTTGTCAATCATTTTTGGAAATTATCAGTACATCGAGATAAAAATCTCCATAGAGATGATAGAAGTTAAGAAAAGATGGCTTTTAAATGATATTTTTATTCTTTTTATAAAAATATACCCAAATAATCAAAGCTATTAAACTCATCCCTAAACTCATGACTTGTCCTTGAGTGACGACATTGCAACACACATACCCTATCTGAACATCTGGAGCACGCCAAATCTCAGCTATAGCACGAAAGATGCCATAACTAAAAGCATAGATAAGTATCAACTCTCCACTAAATTTTTTATATGAACGATAAAAATATACAACTACAAAAACTGCGATACCCTCCAAGAAAGCTTCATAGAGTTGTGATGGATGGCGGAGAACTCCATCTACATAGATACCCCAACTTACATCAGTAACACGACCAACAAGTTCTTGATTGAGAAAGTTACCAATACGACCAAATACAAAAGCAAGAGGGATAGAAACTGCCGTAAGATCCATAATCTTTGCAAAAGATTCTTTGTATTTTTTAGTATAGATATATGTTCCAAGTAAAAAACCAATAACTGCTCCATGATAACTCATCCCACGGATACCAATAAACTCTCCATTGTGAAATGGATTGAAAATCTGCCATGGATTTGCAAGGTAGTAGAGTGTGTTTGGATCATAAAAGAGGATATAACCAAGTCTAGCACCTAAGATCACTCCCACTTCAACATAGATAAAATAGATATCTAACTTTTTACTATCAAAATCAAGTTGATCTTTTTTGATAAATTTTTTTCCAATATAAAGTGCTGTTACAAGTGCAAGCACATACATCATTCCATACCAATGGACAGGAAAAGAAAAAAAGTGAAAAGCTATAGGGTTGAATGACTCGTATATATGGTTCCAACGATTATTTGGCATTTATGCTTCCCTCAATGCTTCGGCTATTAACTCAATCGGATTTTTAAATATAGTTGTTGATTCCTTGCCCATAGAGTTATTTATCTGCATACGACATGCGCTACACTCAGCACTCACGATATCAGCTTTTGTATTTTTTATCATTGCAGCTTTTGGGAGACCTGCTGCTTTTGCAAAATGGTATTTTTCAGTCTGCATCGTTACACCACCAAAACCACAACAAGTGTTAGGATCACTCATCTCCACAATATTATAATTTTTAGAGATGAGGTTTCTTGGTTCTTCATAGATGCCCTGCATCTTCTTTGCATGGCATGGGTCATGATAAGTGACTATCTCTGAGGATTTTTTCTTCGATGCAAGGAGCATCTCAAGATGTGTGTTGTGTTGCAACCACTCAGTTGCCATAAAGATTTTACTTTTTATGGTTTTTGCACGAGATAACCACTCTGGTTGGTCATGGAAGTAGTGTTCATAGTCAATTTTAAGCATCGCTGAACAAGTCGCCTCAGGGACTATGATAGCTTCGACATCTTGAGCGAAACTCTCAAAATACTCTATATTGAACTTAGCATTATGATCTACCGTGTCAAAATCCCCAGTAAAATATGCAGGAGCGGAACAACATTTCTGGTCTTTTGCTAAAAAGGCATCGATCTCAAGATGCTCTAGTATCTCTAAAAGTCCATCGCCAACATCTTTATAGTTATAATTTCCCAAACAGCCGATGAAGATAGCGACTTTTCTTTTTCCACCATTACTAATGTTTTCTGGATAAGAATTTAAAAAAGATTTTTTACGCAAGCTTGGAAGCAGTCTATCAGCTTTGAGCATAGGAAGATTAAACCTTGAGTGCATAGAGTCTATGTCTGCTTTGATTTTAAAACCACAAGTTTGAAATACCCAACCCAACTTAAATGCTAAGTCATTGAGCCAACGATGTCGTAGCAGTAAAAAGAAAGCTTTTTTATACCAAGCGATACCAAATTTTTGTGCGATGTCTGAGCGAACTTGCTCTATCACCATATCTGTAGGGAGTGATTTTGGACATACTTCCACACAGGCCGTACATAAAAAGCATGACTCAAAAATCTCTTTTGCATTTTTATCTAAATCTAGTTTACCTCTTTGGTACGCACCAAGTAGATCTAAAAAACCACGAGGAGATGTCACCTCATCAGCATTAACATTATGTATGGTACAAACGGGGATACACTTCGCACACTTTATACAAGGATCCGTAAACTCTGCAAAGTTGAAAATATCTTCAGGCTGTTTACTCATATTTTATACAGTCTTTGAAAAGCTCTTTTTAGATGCTACATGTTTTTTCATATATGCATCAAAGGGCATACAGATATTGCGAATAAGTAAAGTTCCTGTTTGGGAACATTCTATATTTTGCTCATTTAAAACGAGGAGGTCTTCTTCTACAAAAGGTGAGAGAGCTTCTATTGCATCTGCAAAATACTCTTTAAAATTCACATTGTAAAGCTCCTCAAATCTTTTGATATCTAACTTAAAGTTACTCATCAACTCCATAATGACATATTGGCGGATTTGATCATCCTCGTTAAGAACTACCCCACGCTCAAAAGGTAATTTTCCCCCCTCTATGGCAGCTTCATACTCTTTCATATCTTTGAAGTTTTGATTGTAACTATCTACGCCCTCGCCTATAGAAGTAAGCCCTACACCTATAAGGTCTGCACCACCTTTTGTTGTATAGCCTTGAAAGTTCCTATGGAGTTCACCTTTTTCTATCGCCTTAAAGAGTTCATCTTCAGGTTTTGCAAAGTGATCCATCCCTACCATTTTGTAACCATTAGAGGTTAAAAAGTCTATGGTGTATTGCATAATCTTTAACTTTTCATCAGGACGAGGCAGAGTTGTCTCGTCTATCTTTCTCATTGTCTTTTTCATCCAAGGGACATGTGCGTAGTTAAATACTGCAAATCTATCGGGGGAGAGAGTAAGAGCTAAGCGGAGTGTCTCTTTAAAAGTCTCTAGTGTTTGGTAGGGAAGCCCATAAATCAAGTCAACATTTACTGAGTGCATATTGTATTTTCTTGCTAAATCCATCGCAGCTTTTGTGATCTCATAGGGTTGGACACGATGCACTGCAATCTGTACTTTTTCGTTAAAATCTTGGATACCAAAACTAACACGGTTAAAACCAGCTTCATTCATCACTTTCATCTGTGCTTCATTGATATGGCGCGGGTCTATCTCACAACTAATCTCTGCATCTTCTCGAAAATTTGGAAATGTGCTTTTGATCTCATCTATAATCTCTTTAAGCTGCAATGCGGTAAAAAAAGTAGGTGTCCCACCACCAAAATGCATCTGAAGCACTTCTCTTTTTACATTAAGATGCTTTGTAAGGATGGCAAGTTCTCGTTTAAGATACTCCATATAGCGAACCATCTTATCCTCTTTAGAGGTAAAAACAACATTACAACCACAAAAGTAACAAGCATTTCTACAAAAAGGAAGATGAAAGTAAAGACTAAGAGGACGAGAAGAATCCTGAGACTCTAACTTTTGAATATACTCATCATACTTGTAATCATCATTAAATTCAAGTGCCGTAGGATATGATGTATATCTCGGTCCTGGTTTTGAGTATTTTAAAAATTTTGAAAAGTCTAGCATCTGATTTCCTCACCTAATAAATAAAAATTTGTCGAATAATAATGCGATTATATCCAAAAATATATTTATCTATGGCTACTCTTGTAGTTGACCAGCTAATTTTTTATAAACATCACTACTTCTCAGTAGTTCAGCGTGTGTTCCAGATGCAACAATAGAACCTTTTTGCATCACTAGAATTTTGTCCGCATGCTCAATGGTGCTCAATCTATGTGCGATTGTAATAGTGATTTTATCTTTAGTATACTCATCAAGTGCGGATTGAATTCTCTTTTCACTCTCATTATCAAGTGCTGAAGTTGCCTCATCAAAAAGTATCAATGAAGAATGCTTATATATTGCACGAGCAATTGCGACCCTCTGTCTTTGTCCACCTGAAAGATTTGCTCCAGCTTCATCCATTTGTGTATATATACCCTCTGCAAGACCATCTATAAAGCTCATGGCATCTGCTAATTTTAATGCTTCTAAAACTTTTTTCTCATCTACATCATCACTTCCATAAGCTACATTAGCTATGAGCGTATCTTGAAATATATATATACGCTGAGTCACCATAGAGATATGATGTTTCAATGACTTATTCTCGTATTCTTTTATATTTATTCCATTGACTAAAATTTTACCCTCATCAGGGTCATAAAATCTTAAAAGCATATTTATAAAGGTAGATTTACCTCCACCGCTATCTCCAACTAGAGCTATTTTTTGTCCATTTTTTATATCTATATTTATATTATTTAGTGCATAATTTTTTTCATATTTAAGTGATACATTTTCAAATGAAATATCTACAATATCCTTATCTAAAATTTTATCCCCATTAAGCATATTTGATTCTTTATCTACTATTTCAAAGACTCTCTCTGTAGCAGCTACTGCATCTTGAATTTTAGAATAGATCGAGCCAATGCGTCGGATTGGCTGAAATACAAGTCCAACTGCAGTTAGAAAGGCGGTAAACTCACCTACGCTCATATTACCATCATATACTTCTCTACCACCTACAAATATTACAGCAGCTAAACCAGCAGCTCCAATAATCTCCATCAAAGGTGAAACAATCTCTCCAACATAGATTGATTTCATATTAATTTTAAAAAATTGCCAATTTTGTACACTAAATCTATCTATTTCATATTTTTCTGTTGCATTTGCCTTAATAACCTCACTATTGTTAAAAACTTCTGTAAGCCTCGTTAAGACATCTGCACTTTTTGATTGTGAACGATGAGAATATTTTTTAAGTTTTTTTGCGATTAGAAGAAGAGGGTATATGATTAATGGGACTAAAATTAACGAATAAAAAGCTAACAAATAATTTAGGTAAATCACATAAGAAACTAACCCTACTACAGTTAATACCTCTCTTAGTAACTCTGGTAACATATTTGATACAAAATATTGAATCCTTGATATATCATTTGTTAGCCTAGATATCAATTCACCACTTCTATTTGCATACAAAAATGACATATCTAAATTTATCATTTTTGAGAGTAATAACTCACGGATTCGTGTAACAATACTGGTTCCTATGTAAAATGTAAATACTGACTGAATATACCGTCCGATAGCTTTTGTAAAATATATCCCTATAAGCCCTAATGGAATCAGATAAAGCATCTCCTCTTTTTTATCAATGAACATATCATCCATTAGAGGCTTCATAATATGTGCTGTAGCCACGGTAGCACTTACAGTCAACAATACACCGATAAATACAAAAATATATTGTGATTTATAATCTTTTATATAGGGAAGGTATCTTCTAAAAGCTTCTTTCATATAATTATTTTTCTAACTTATTGAAAGTGCTTTTTTTACCAACACTTCTAGGTTTATATTTCATCAAAAAATCACCTTTTTCTTTGCCATCTGCAAAACTACTTCTGTATCCTAGTCCTTGAACTAAGATTCTAGTTTTAGACCTTGCATCTTCGTTCTTCCAGTTTTCATACTCCATACGATATATAGCACTATATATTTGTGCTCTACCTGTTCCATGGTAACAATGGATTAAAACTGGGTAATTATCTTTATTATCTAATATCTTAAAAAACTTTGTTAATGTTTTTTTAGTTGGGACTTGAAGAGATGGAATACTTATATGTCTTATACTTGAACCATGATCTTTGTTTATTTGTTTAATATATCCATCTTCTATATCTATATCATCTTGAAAGGCTGGGTTCAGTTTATCTTGCACACTTGGGTTCATTAAGTCTATGACAGTTTTAATTTTATGATCAATGAGCTTTGATTCCATTGTGTTATAGTCTTTCATAAATCCTGATTTATAAACCTTATCTTTTGTTATCTCTGCAAAATTATAGTTAAAATGAGTTTGCCAAAGAGAATATAAGCCAACTAGGAGCAATAATAAAATAAATATTTTAAGGATATTTTTTATCAATATAGATACCTTTTTTATAAAATTATATCAAAAAAACTGCTATAATAAGTTTAATAAGTACACAATAGGAATTATATGTCATTATCAATTTTAATATCGAACCGTTTTATAAAACTACTAGGTAACATTTCAAAGATGTTATGCTATCCCTTTCATTGGGTATTGCCACATAAACGCTTTACCATTCCCGAGTATAGTCCAGCAAAAATTCATCCCACAAATATCCACAAAATTCCAAAAATAATTTGGCAAACTAATTATACTAATCATGTAAGTTTACCTGTTTATTTAAACTATCTTTTTAACAGACTTATGTCGCTTGATTATGAATACCGCTACACTAGCACAGAAGGTAGGCGTGAGTATCTACTAACATCTTCTTCCCAAGAGATAGTAGATGCATATGATCAACTCATCAATGGAGCTTCACAGGCTGACTTATGGAGACTGGTTGTTTTATATAATGAGGGTGGTTTATATATGGATATAGACGCTCACTTCATCTGGCCTTTAGCTAAAATAATAGAACCTGAGTATGAAGAACTTTTTTTAACAACAAAAAAACATATGAGCAATTATTTTATTGCTGTACAAAAAGGCAACAAAATCATAAAAGATACTATTGATTTAGTTGTTAAAAACATCCAAACAGAAAATATTGGTTCAGGTGTGTATAGCCTTACGGGGCCGGGTGCATTAAATACTGCTATTGGTGAAAGAGAAGTCAACCATAAACTCTATAAATACATTTGTGTACAAGGTAGCTTTACAAATGAGTATTTTCAGTATATAGATAAACCAAGAGGAAAATGGACACATGCAAAAAAACAAGACCTGCTAAGAAGTGTACAATCCCGTGCATTAGCTCAAGAAAAATCAAAAGCTAAAACTGAAGCTAACTAGGATGCCTGTTGCACTTTAAAAATAGATACTCACAAGTAGGCTTAACAATAGCCTTTAGCTTTATTTTGTTAATGGCAAATAGGCTGTTCCTATACTTCTCTTATCCAGATTATTTTTCCAACCTAAACACAGCTGAATTATCTGCATCCTTATTTATGGGTCTTAGAGTTGATTTAGCGACAATCTCACTCTTTACATCTATATTTTGGATCATTCTTTTAATACCTATAAAGTTTGTGCTCAATATAAAATATAGAGTTTTTTTTGGTTCACTTTGGGGTGTCATAATCGCTGCCGGTGTATTTTACAATATCGCAGATACTTACTACTTTGGTTATGTAAATAGACACATCATAAATGAAACCGCTCTTCTAGGTGATGATGTTGTTCCATTTATTGAGATGGCGATAGGACTTTACTTAAATCAAATTATCATAGGATTTATAATCTTTTTAAGTATCATATTTGTTTTTTATAAGATATTTGCTTCTACCATCGAAGATAAACTACTCCATAAAAAAGAGTGGAGCATAATCCCTATAATCATCATTATCGCTTTTCTTGGAATAAGGGGCAAACTCAGTGGTAAATCCTTTGCCATATCTGATGCTTTTGCAGTAAATAAACTCTCATCTGGCAATCTAGCTTTAAGTGGTGTATATACTACATATAGAAGTGCAAAGAACAAAAGTGTCAATCATTATAGAATTGAGCCAAGTGTTGCAATAGATAGATTGAAAAATACACTAAAATCTGCAAAGAATGAATTTATAGATGATGCCTATCCCCTTATGAGAAAAGATACAACAGACTCTAAAAATAAACCAAATATTGTCATAGTTTTGATTGAAAGCTTAAGCTCACAATATCTGGATGCTCTTGCACACAATAACTTTGGCGTAACACCCAACCTTGATAAACTCGCAAACCAAGGACAACTTTATACTAACTTTTATGCAAATGGTCAACGCTCACAAGATGGAATCACTACACTTCTCACTGGGATAGTACAACCAGTAGGTTTTGAGGCGATAGGTTCAGGATTGGAGCTTTATGGGCTTTCCTATCTTGGCAGTATTGCCAAACAAAATGGCTATTCAACTCTTTCTATGCAAAGCTCAAATAGACGCTCGTTTAGAGTAGATGTTGTAAGCAAATTAGCTGGTTTTGATGAGTATTATGGGGCACAAGATATTCCTAATACAGGCGATGAGCAAGGTTCTCCACAGTTTGGAGCATGGGATGGAAATTCATTTAGGTTTTTATCAAAGAAACTCAACCAGATGAAAGAACCTTTTTTAAGTTTTTTCTTTACCTCCTCGACACATGCACCTTTTTATCTACCAAACAAAAGATATGAAAAATACCCACACTCAAACAAATCAGAGTATGGCTTTTTAAACACCATAAACTATGTAGATGCAAAGATAGGTGAATTTCTCGACAGAGCAAAAAAACAAGCATGGTTTGATAATACTATCTTTATATTTACAGCTGATCATGTAGCTGCTCGTAGAAATCTAAAAGATGCAAAAAAAGTAAAATTGGACTCCTCTTTAAATGGATTTCATATCCCCTTAATACTCTATTCGCCTAAACTGCTCTATGCAAAAAGATCGAGTATTCTCTCTTCTCACGCAGATATTATCCCCTCTATCATAGATTTAGCAGGGCTTAAAGCACCTTATACTATGATTGGACAGTCCTTATTTGATGAGAGCATCAAAGAGAGATTTGCCTATGTCAAAGCAGGAAACATCATAGGGATTGCAACAAATAACGGTTCTGTATTTTACAACTACAAAAACCTCATAAACAAAAAAGGCAACATTACATCAGAAGATGAGGATTTGCTTCTAAGTATAGATGCAGCACAAAGCTATCTACTTAAAAACTCAAAATGGATGAAAAATGATTAACAGCATAAAAAAACTTTTTAAAAATATAGATTTCTCACTTTTTTACAAGGCTAATCTACTTTTAACACTCTTGATATTTTTTCTATTTTTACTTAACAATACAGGATACTCTTTTGGAAGCTTCATCCTACTTTTACTAGCCTCTATCTCAAGTGCAACAATTTTATATTTGGTGTTTTTTATACTGTTATTTATATTTAGGGCTACAAACAAAACTATAATATATCTAAGTGCAACTATATTTGTCATAACCAACATCTCTTTGATAATTGATTTTTTTATATATAAAATCTTTAAATTCCATATCAATGCTATGGTTATAAATATACTCACTTCTCCAGATGCCGCCGATTCTATCCAAACTGGAATCATGCCCGTTGTGTTATTTGTATTGATTGTAATATTTTTTATAGCTTATGAAGTATTTATAATTAAAAATCTCAATAAAACAGAGATTACAGCTAAAGAGAAACTTAACAAAAAACTAAATAAGATTATGATAACACCTTTACTATTGATTATCCTTATTGAAAAATTTACTTATGGTTACTTCTCACTAGAGTCAAACGATATTATCGCAAAATTCAAAGTAATTCCACTCTATCAGCCACTTACATTCAATAGAATTTCAGCAAAATATTTCAACTACAAACCAAGAAAACTTGCACAAAACAAGATCACGACAGATGCTCTATTAAATTACCCTACTTCAAAAATACAGGTTGTTAAAAACCCAAACAAATTCAATATTTTCATCTTTATAAGTGATGCAGTAAGAAATGCAGACATAAACGAAGAGACCGCTCCAAATATCCAAAGATTTAAGAAGGATTCGCTAGTTTTCAATAATCATCATAGTGGTGGAAATGCTACTAGGTTTGGTGTTTTCTCACTCTTTTATGCACTTAATTCTACCTACTGGTTTCCTTTTTTCAATGCACAACAAAGTCCAGTTTTAATAGATACACTCATAGACTTAGGCTACAACTTCAATATTATATCTTCCACTAGTACATCTTGGCCAGAGTTTGACAAAACAGTATATGCTAAAATAAACAGATATGTAAAAGATGATTTTGATGGTTCTCCTTGGCAAAAAGATGAACAGTTGAAAAAATATTTCATAGATACACTTTCTTCAAAAACAGATAAACCACTTTTTTCTTTTGTATTTATGGATGCACCACATGGGTATAGTTTTCCACCATATGCAAACAAATTTAATGCCTCTAAAACAAACATAAACTACCTTACAATTTCTAAAGATTCTAAAGATGTCACCCCTATCTATGCTAGATACAAAAATGCGATACACTTTAATGATATGATGTTTGGAGATATGATTAAGGCTATTAAAGAGAGAGGTTTGTATGATGATGCTTTGATTATCTATTCATCTGATCATGGTGAAGAGTTTTATGAATATGGATTTTTTGGACACAATACATCTTTTTCAAATGCTCAAACAAATTCTCCCTTTATCATAAAGCTACCAAATAATTTAAAAAACAAAGTAGAGTTACCAAGAAATTTCAGTAATTTGCTTACAAGTCATAGCGATATAGTCCCTACTATCCTGAAACTAATAGGTGTAAAAAATAAAAGTAGCGATTATTCTAACGGATACAATCTATTTGACAAAAACTTCCATAGAGACTATGTATTTTGTGCCAACTGGAACAACAATGCCATCATTACCAATAAGTATACTTATGTATTTTCAAATCTTCCAAATAAAATGTTTAAAAATGAGATTAGAGATTCTAAAACATACAAAGAGATTCATGATGCGAGGCAAATAAAATCAAAGTTATTGCTCAATGCCATAAATAATAATAAAAGATTTTTGAAGTAATAGTAGGGTAATAATGGAGAGATATTTAACTGACTAACGACGCGAATGCGTCGCTATTTTACATAGAACAAGCGCTAACTCCTGGAGGAGTTGTTGGTTGCACTGACTCATTGTCCACACCACCATTTGCATTAATCTCTTCTATTTGAGCCCAAATAGATTCCGCTGCTACTGCGTATCTTTTAGCAGATTCAGAAGTTGGATTTACAAATGCGATAGGTTTACCCTCATCTCCACCACTGCGGATACTTGGCTCAATAGGTACTTCAGCAATGATTTTAGTCTCAAACTCATCCGCCATTGGTTGGGAAGTGCCTTTTCCAAAGATATTGTACTCAACACCAGTATCTGGAGCGATAAAACCACTCATATTTTCAACTATACCTGCAATTGGAATATTGAGTTTTTTAAACATATCAAGTGAACGACGAGAGTCATCTAATGATACTGCTTGTGGTGTTGTTACTGTTAAACCAACTGTAACTGGTACTGACTGAGCAAGAGTAAGCTGTGCATCACCAGTTCCCGGTGGCATATCGATAACTAAAACATCGAGTTCAGACCAAAGAATATCTCTTAAAAACTGCTCAATAGCCTTCATAATCATAGCACCACGCCACATAAGTGACTGACCCTCTTCCATAAGTGAGCCCATAGACATCACTTCTAATCCATACGCTTTGATAGGAAGTACTTTGTTTCCTGTAACTTCAGGTTTGATATCTGCTATTCCCATCATACGAGGGATATTTGGACCATAAATATCTGCATCTAAAAGACCGACTTTAAGACCTTGTGCAGCAAGTGAAATAGCGATGTTTACCGATGTAGTTGACTTACCAACTCCACCTTTTCCAGAACTTACCATCAAGAAGTTTTTCACTTGTGGAGCAATGTTCTTACCCTTAGAAGAAGACTCTTTAGGCATTTGAGGTGATTTGATGTTTACACTTACTTTACCAGCAGATACTGCTTTTAATTCTCTCGTTGCATCATCACTAATCTGCTGTGCCACTTCTGGAGCTGATGAAGTAATATCAACTGTAAAGCTTACATCGATACCCTCTATCTTTATATCTTTTACAAAACCAAAAGTTACGATATCTTTGGTGAAACCTGGATACATAACTTTTGATAAAGCGTCATTTACAATTTGTTGGGTCATAAATTAAATCCTTATTTATTATTGATTTTCGTACTTTATCATAAATAAGACAATTTTAGTCCTATTTATGATAATAATTGATTTTTTTTTGATTTTTTTACACAGTTAAGCTAAATATGAAACAAAATTTATGCGTTTTCTTTTGCTTCATCGGCTATTTTTTGTATCGCTTCTGGATTGTCCATGATGTCTTGAGAGATTTTATAAGAACAAAACTTCGGTCCACACATAGAACAAAACTCTGCTTCTTTGAAAACATCTTGAGGGAGAGTTTCATCATGATACTCTTTTGCTCTTTCACTATCAAGTGCGAGTTCAAACTGTTTCTCCCAGTCAAAAGAGTAACGAGCATCACTCATCTCATCATCTATATCTCTTGCACCCTTGCGTCCACGAGCAATATCTGCAGCATGTGCTGCAATCTTATAGGCGATGATACCCTCACGAACATCATCAGCATTTGGAAGTCCAAGATGCTCTTTGGGTGTTACATAACAAAGCATACTTGCTCCATGCCATCCACCAACAGCTGCACCAATAGCAGAAGAGATATGATCATAACCAGCGGCAATATCGGTAACCAATGGTCCTAAGATATAAAAAGGTGCTTCATGACAGAGTTCTCTTTGAATTTTCATATTTCTCTCAACTTGATTCAGAGGTACATGACCTGGACCCTCTATCATCACTTGAACATTTTTTTCCCAAGCTTTAAGAGTAAGCTCACCGAGAACTTTAAGCTCACCGAGTTGTGCATCATCACTTGCATCAGCTAAACAACCAGGGCGAAGAGAATCTCCAAGAGAAAGACTTACATCATATTTTGCACAGATATCTAGTATCTCATCAAAAGCAGTATAAAAAGGGTTTTCCTTATGATAGTGCATCATCCATGCCGCCATCAAGCTTCCACCACGAGAGACAATACCCATCTTTCTTTTGGCAATTTTTGGCATGGTTTCTAGTAAAAAACCTGCATGAATAGTGAAGTAAGAAACCCCTTGTTGTGCTTGGCGTTCTAAAACTTCTAACATAACCTCAATAGTTAGGTCTTCTATTTTATTACCAACATCGTGAAGTATCTGGTAGATTGGCACTGTACCAATAGGAATCTTAGAAGCCCCAATAACTGCTTTACGGATCTCATCTAGGTCTCCGCCAGTTGAAAGATCCATTGCAGTATCAGCTTTATAGTGTTGAGAGACCTGCATCTTCTCAACCTCACCCATAACATCAGAAGCGATTGCAGAAGAGCCAATATTTGCATTTATCTTACAAGTTGTAGCAATCCCTATAGCCATTGGCTCTAAGGAAGTATGGTTTATATTTGCAGGGATGATAAGACGACCTCGTGCTATCTCGCTACGAACAAGTTCACTCTCGAGTTTTTCTAGTTTTGCAACATACTCCATCTCTTCAGTTATGATACCTTGTTTTGCATAGTACATTTGTGTACGAACATCATCATTTTGTCGTTTTTTTACCCATGAACTTCTCATAGTGTTTCCTTTGGTGCAAAACTCTTAATAGTTTGTATATTGTTTATGGAAATATACTCATATAAAGTTAATAATATATTAAAATTAAAATTTATTTTTTAGTTAGATAGCTCTTTTAAATTCTGGATAGGCTTCTACACCACATTCATTAACATCCATTCCTTCAACCTGAGCATCATCTTGGGCTCTGAATCTTACAAATTTATTGATAATATATAGAACTATATAAGAAGAAACAAAAGCAAACACAGCTACAACAAGCACACCTTTAAGTTGATCCATAAATGATATACTATCAACAAAAATACCAACAGCTAAAGTACCCCAGATACCATTGACAAGATGCACAGAGAGTGCTCCAACTGGATCATCAAGTTTAAGTTTATCAAACACAGGTATCGCAAACACCACTAAAGCTCCACCAATAATTCCAATCAAGATTGGTGTATATATATCATATAAATCAGGACCAGCAGTTATAGCGACCAATCCACCTAAAGCACCATTAAGTATCATCGTGATATCAAAAAGTTTATATCTGGCATACATGATAACACCTGCAATGATAGCACCTGCAAGCCCAGCTGTATTGGTATTCATAATAGTTTTTGCAACAGCATTAGCATTCTCCACTGAAGAGATTGAACCAACGGAACCACCATTAAATCCAAACCACCCTATCCATAGCAAAAATGCACCAAGGACTACCAATGGTATGTTTGATGCTGGTATAACTCGAATCTTACCATCAACATAACGCCCTTTTCTCGGACCCATTATAAGTATGGCAGCAAAAAGTGCCCAACCACCAGTTGAATGGATCACAGTTGAACCTGCTAAATCATACATATGAATATCAAACATCCCACCTGAGAGCATATCCGCACCCCAAGAGATATTGACAACAAATGGATAAATCAACGAGCCCATAATAACAGCAAAGATAGCAAGAGGGATGATTTTGACACGCTCACTGACACCTCCACTCATAATATTTATCGTCTTACCAACAAATGCCATCTGAAATAAAAATGCAGCCCATTTACTCATAGAGTCATTGTCCCATGAACCAAATGCAAATTTATAACCAATGAGTAA
>JALUXP010000043.1 GCA_027013295.1 Sulfurimonas sp. | reverse complement strand
TCTATTTCACTCATTACTCAAGCAAAGAAAGAGGGTGTGTTAGTCTCTTGTGAGGTCTCTTTGCATCATCTTGTCCATTCAGATGAAGCTTGTGCTAACTTTAACACTAGGGCAAAATTAGATCCCCCTTTGTCCTCCGAGAGTGATGTGTCACTGTTACAAGCATCACTCAAAAATGGTGAGATAGATATCTTGAGTACACTACACCAACCTAGTTCCCCAGTCCATAAAGAGGTGGCATTTTTTGATGCAGAGTATGGATGTGAATCGATCAGTGATGCACTCCCTCTGTTTTATACCAAACTTGTCAAATCTGGTCTTATAACTATGCAAAATTTAGTCGAGTTAATATCGCTCAATCCTGCAAGAACAATAAACAAAAAAAATAGTTATGTCCTTTTCAATCCAAACAAAACATACAAAATTAAAAATGCAAACTCTTTATATGATGGCGAGGAGATATATGGGGAAGTGATAAGTCTATGATGAAGTTTCTACTTCTTATTTTTTTACTTATAAATATCTCTTTTGGTGCTGATACCAAAGATATCAATGAAGTTAAACTCAAAAAGATGATCTCTCACATGCTTCTTGTAGGTTTTGATACCCTAGATATCAATGAAACACAAGATATTTACAAGTATATTAAAGAGTATGAACTTGGAGGTGTGATCTTATTTGATAAGCATTACAACAACCGCGCTCTTGCTAAAAATATAAAAAATCCAATCCAGCTTAAAAAACTAACACAAAAACTACAAAATATATCTCCAAAAAAACTGATCATCTCTGTTGATCAAGAGGGTGGAAAGGTGGCTCGTCTTAAAGAAAAGGATGGCTTCTTACCAACCTATTCAGCATGGAGTATTGCAAAAAAACATGATGACAACTATGCACAAAAAATCTACACCTCTTTAGCTACAGAGTTAAAAGAGTATGGCTTCAACTGTGATTTTGCCCCTGTAGTGGACTTGGCTCTTAACAAAGACAATAAAGTTATTTTCGCATTGCAACGCTCTTATGGTGCCACAACAGATGATGTTGTGAGAAATGCAAATATTTTTATGAAAGCACTTCGTGATAATGGAGTATTGAGTGTACTCAAACATTTTCCGGGGCATGGTTCTTCTCTTAGTGATTCGCATAAGGGTTTTGTCGATATATCTGATACTTGGAATGTCAAAGAGATAGAGCCTTATGCTAAGCTCATAAAGATGGGGAATGTGCAGATGATCATGACAGCACATGTTTTTAACCGCAACTTAGATGAACTTTATCCAGCAACACTCTCGTATGCTATCAATACAAAACTACTCCGTGAGAAAATGGCTTATGATGGTGTTATCATCAGTGATGATATGCAGATGAAAGCTATCTCAGCACATTACTCTTTAGATGAGAGTGTGCGACTCTGTATAAACTCAGGTGTAGATATCTTACTTTTTGCAAATCAACTTGCATCACAAGATACAGGTGAACTCATAGAGAGCATCTACAAACAAGTTAAAAATAAAGCCATACCACTCTCTCGCATCATAGAGTCCAACAAACGCATCGCTAAACTCCTAGAAGAGATCTGATGCACATAGGGTTTAGCGGTTTAGACTGGGCAGTCTTTGGGGCTTACTTTGTAGTGCTATCTTTTGCCTCATTCTTGCTCTCGCGAAAAAAGATAGAGTCATCCCGTGAATATTTTGTCGGCTCAAATGCTTTACCAACTTTTGCTGTTGCTATCTCAGTACTTGCCACCTCACAATCCGCAGCTACTTTTTTAGGTGCCCCTGAATACTCTTATAAACTTGATTTAACCCTTATAGGATTTTACTTTTCAGCTTTATTAGCAGTTTATCTCGTTGCTAAGATTCTCATCCCAAGATTTTATGCTATCAATGCACTCACTGTATATGAACTCTTAGAGGTGCGTTATGGTGCAAGTGCAAAAAAACAAGCGGGTGTGATGTTTCTTATTGGACGACTTTTTGCGAGTGGTGCTCGTCTTTACATAGCAGCCTTAGCTGTAAGTATGATTATCTTTTATGATATTAGTTTTTTTCATGTGTCCTTGAGTGTCATCATGCTCATCTTCGGTGCTTTGGTTTTTACTTATTTTGGTGGTGTAAAGTCTGTTGTTTTTAGCGATATTATCCAAGCTGTTACATATATTGGAGCTGGTCTTGCGGTAGTGTTTTACCTTTATAGTTCTCTTGATATGTCGTATGCTAAGATAGTCCATGCTCTCGCTCAAAAAGATAAACTCCAGTTTATAGATTATGATTTAAGTTTTACTTCAGATGGTAAGTTTAATCTCTTTGGCTTATTGAGCGGTTGGTTGCTTCTCAACATCGCAGCTTTTGGACTAGATCAAGACCTTACACAAAGGGTACTCTCCTGTAAAGATAAGGATGAAGCCTCTCGCTCTTTGTATCTTTCTACCCTTGTGAGCATCCCAGTGGTGATGCTCTTTCTCATCATAGGCTTACTACTCTTTTTGTTTTATCAAGAGCATCAAGTTACGCAAAGTTTTGCGGGAGAGAGCATCACCATCTTTATGTACTACATCCTCAATGAGATGCCCTCAGGACTCAAAGGCTTGGTGACTGTAGGTGCTATAGCTGCAGCACTCTCAAGCACAAACTCAGTTTTAGGTGCAATGAGTTCAGTAGCCATAGAGGATTTGTACAAGCCCTATAAACTTCAAAAACAAGCAACAACTTCAGAGATGCATTTTGTAAAGGCAGCAAGGGTAGGGGTCTTTGTTTTTGCTGTGATGCTCTCACTTATGGCACTTTTGAGTTTTGTAGTGCATCAAGCGAGTGACATGCCACTCATAAGTTTTGCCCTCGGGGTGATGGCTTTTGCTTATTCAGGATTACTTGGTGTATTTATCTCAGCTATCTTTACCAAAAGAGGGAGTGCAACAAGTGTACCTTTTGCTTTAGTGGCAGGTTTTTTAACGGTACTTCTAATGCAATCCTATACTCTCGGTTTTGACATAGGATTTGCGTGGCAGATAGTATGTGGGACATTTGTTTCATTTTTTGTCATGCAAGTTTGAAAAATTCTTTAAAATTTACTTGTTTAATTTTTTGAGTTTGGGATAGTTTTCTTTTACAAACTCTTCTATCCTTTTGATCCCTGTACGGATAGAGTCGATGTCGGTTGCAAAACTAAATCTAAAGTAACCTTCACTACCAAACCCAACACCTGGGACTACAGCTACAAGTTTTTTATCTAGTAAATCTTTTGCAAAATTGAGTGAATCATTACTGATTTTTGAAATATTTACAAATAGGTAGAAAGCACCATCTGGTTTAAGTACACTTAATCCCTCTATGTTATTGAAAAGCTTTACTGCTTCATCACGACGAGCTGAAAACTCTTTTCTCATCATTTCAATATCCTCATCAGCCGCACCATCTAAACCAACTATAGCTGCTTTTTGAGTGATAGAATTAATGTTTGATGTACTCTGACTTTGAAGTTTTTTAGTTGCTTTGATGATCTCTGTGTTGTACGCAGCCATATAACCAAATCTCCATCCTGTCATTGCTACTGATTTACTTAGTCCATTGATGGTGATTGTTCTTTTAAACATATCTTCACTGATGGCTGCACATGAGGTAAATGCACCCTCGTAGATAAGTTTTTCATACATCTCATCACTTGCAACTATTATTTTAGTGCCTTCTAAAACTTTCCCTAATTGCGTAAGCTCCTCTTTTGAATAAATTGAACCAGTTGGATTTGAAGGAGTTGTTAGAACTAACATTTTTGTATTGGGTGTAATGGCACATTTAAGTTGCTCAGGAGTTATTTTAAAACCACTGACATCATGTGTCTCTATCTCTACTACTTTACCGCCACAGTACTTTACAATCTCTGGATAGGTAACCCAGTAGGGTGCAGGGATAATCACTTCATCACCATTATCTATAAGAACTGAGAAGAGATTAAATAAAGAGTGTTTTGCACCATTGCTCACTATGATTTGATTTGATGCATAAGTAAGATTATTATCTCGTTTAAGTTTGTTGGCAATGGCAGTTTTTAATTCGGGAATTCCATCAACAGCAGTATATTTTGTAAAACCATCATTGATCGCTTTAATCGCAGCATCTCTAATGACTCGTGGCGTACCAAAATCAGGTTCCCCTGCTGAGAAACTTAGTATGTCTTTACCTTGTGCTTTGAGTTCACCTGCAAGTGTTGTGATAGCTATAGTAATAGATTCGGAAAGTGTATTGATACGATTTGTTAACATAGTAAGCCTTGTAATGTATAATATAAATGAAATTATACTAAAAAACAAACAAATTTATATTAATTTTTCATCGCTTTGATAAAAGTTTCATAGATATGTTCAAGTTGTATATCTTGTTCTAATACCTCTTTGTTGTCTTCGCGTAATATGTGTTCTAAAATAGCTACCCTTTTGAGGAGATATTCAAACATCTCTTTGTTTATATCTGGAAGCATATTATGCATAAATGGATCTTTACAGCGACCTTTTTCAATGACATTGGCAGGGATTCCAATAGCTGTTGCATTGTCTGGAACCTCTTTTACTACTACAGAATTAGCACCAATCTTTGCATATTCACCAACGATGATATTTCCTAGAACCTTTGCTCCTGCGCCTATTACAGCACCTCTTTTGATGGTTGGATGACGCTTTCCTGGAACTAGTGATACTCCTCCAAGTGTGACCCCTTGGTAGATGAGTACATCCTCTTCGATGATAGTAGTCTCACCAATAACTACACCCATGCCATGGTCAATAAAGACTCTGCTACCTATACACGCAGCAGGGTGGATCTCAATATTTGTAAACCATTGTGAAAAACCAGAGATAATTCGAGCAGTTCGTTTGTAGTTTCTAAGATATAAAGCATGGGAAATTCTATACCAAAATACTGCCCATACCCCACGATAATTAAATAAAAAATCGACAACTGAGTTTAATGCTGGATCATTTTTATATGCATTTGAAAAATCTTCTTTTATTTGAGAATATAAGCTCACTTTACAACCTTAATTTGTAGTTCTTAAATAGCCATTTTGTTTTAAAAGTGTTTCAAGTTTTGCAAGTGTATCATTTTTTTCTTTTTCTGTGATAAAGTCACTCTTTTGAAGTTTTAAATTAAGTTTTTTATGTAGCGAAGATGCATCATAACCAATGGAAGATAAAATTTCTAATATTGATTTTGATTTTACACTATTTTTTATTGTGTAAGTATCTTTGTCAATATCTATAGTATATTCATTTGGGTGTGTAAATAGATTGTGGTTCATCCCTAGTGTTTCTTGGTAAGCACCAACATTGAAGAATCCTAAATAATACTCTTCTTTTTCTAAGTCTATATCATGAAGATACAAGGGGTGTGATGTGTCAAATGCTATCTCTCCATCACTATCACAAGTGATATCCCACAACGAAGCTGCTCTGAGGGGTGTTTTATCTAAATGATTGAGTGGAACAATGGGAAATTTTTGTTTAATACCCCAAAAATCAGGCAAACTTTGAAATATAGAAGCATTGATAAGATATCTTTCTTGTACTCTCGCTTGTAAGTCTTGAAGTTCATTCATATTGAGCGAACTAGAAAGGTAAAGAGCTTTTTTTATGATATTGTGAACTAAAATTTCTGCATTTGAACGGTCTTGTAGGTCTATGTATCCTAGATCAAAAAGGGTGAGAAGTGATTCACTATGGTCAAGAGCATCATGCATATATTCTATGGCATTTTTGCTTGTTAAAAGTTTATTTAACTCCCGAAGTTCTTCTATGAGAGGGGGATTTTTTTTCTTGAACTTCAATAATTTTTCTTGATAGTCTTGAGAAAATAGTTCAAGCACAGGGGCTATAAGCACTGCATGTGAAGCAACTACATATCTTCCTGATTCTGTGAAAATATTTGGGTGTAGTACCCCTTTAGTATCCATAATCTCACCAAGTAAAAAAACAACACTACTTGCAAACTCCTCTATGGAATAATTGAGAGTCTTTGAATCTTTATTTTGATTATATTCTACAGCGAGACCACCACCTATATTGATACTGTTAAGTTTGTTTGCACCCATTTTTTTAAGTTCACCGTAGATGTTTCCAGCCTCTCTGAGTGCTTTTTTAAGTGGTGCTATATCACTCATCTGTGAGCCTATGTGAAAATGAATCATCTCTAAATTATCTATGAGATGATGTTCTTTTAAAAGTTTGATTGCCTCTATGATCTCAGTTGATGTGAGACCAAATTTTGCATCCATGCCACCACTTTTTGCCCATGAGCCACTGCCACCACTATGAAGTCTTACTCGAATACCAATTTTTGGTGTTTTTAATCTTGTTTCTTTTGTTATCTCTAAAATGGTTTCAAGTTCATTGATGCCCTCTATGGTTAGAGTGATATTGTGACCACTGTGAGCAGCCATAAAGCCTAGAGTTATCATCTCTTTATCTTTAAAGCCATTAACGGTGATGGGTGTTTCTAGTTGAGATTTACCCATCGCTAAAACAAGTTCTGCTTTACTTCCAGCCTCTAAACCATAGTTATATTTTTTACCTTGAGCTAAAGTCGCTTTGATGAGATAAGGAAACTGATTAACTTTAAGGGGAAAAACGGCGTTAAAAGAGCCTCCATAATTATTTTCTTTGATAGCATTGTCAAAATGAGAGTACAAGCTTTTGATTTGTTTTTTAATAAGATGTGGAAATCGAAGAAGAATAGGTCCTCGCGTTCCATCCTGACGCACTTTTTCTATAATATCTAAAAGAGAGGGGGAGCTTTTATAGTTTACTCTTAAAAGCCCACTATGCTCTTTAAAATTATTTTGTGCCCATACATTTAGTCCAAAAGTATCCATCTTACTCTATATATGGAGCTTGTTGTGGAAATGTTTGTCTATATCAAAATAGATCTCTCCATTTTGATTTTTAAATGTAAGTAAACTTTTATTTAAACCATTTATGTTCTTAACAGCCATAACTGCCATAACAACTTTCATACTTTTTATGAGATTTTTATGGTAATTACCTATGTCTCTTCCCTCTTTAACAACAAGGAACGATGCCCTTTTTTTCTCATCTTGTGTAGCCATTCCAACAGGACAAACATGTGAACCAAAACCTGAACACATGCGTGCACGAATACACCCACCACTCATCATAAAACCACGAGCAATTCCTACTGCATCAGCACCCATACACATAGTTATAACAAGATCATCTGGAGTTAAAACTTTTCCACTAGCTATAAGTTTTATCTTCTCTCGTAAGTTGTATTTTTTGAGTAGTGTATCAACTACATAGAGAGCATTTTGTGTTGTAAGACCGACTGACTCCATTAGTTCAAGCGGAGCTGTAGCACTTCCACCCTCTCCACTGTCTATAGTTATGAAGTCGGGGATAGATCTTCCCTCACTATCCCTATCAGCTATCTCTTGTACCATCTCTTCCACTGCTTTAGCATCTGAGACAACTATCTTGTAGCCAACAGGTTTTTTTGAGAGTTTTTGAAGTTTTTCAACAAAATTAAGAAGATGTGTAGTAGTGTCAGCAAAAGGGAAACGATTTGGTGAAAATATATCTTTACCCTCTGGAACTCCACGATAGTAAGCGATGTCAGCACTTACCTTTGAGGCTCCGAGTTTACCACCAGTTTGTTTCGCACCTTGGGCTATTTTTATCTCTGTCATACGACAAAATTTCATCACTTTTTGGTAGCGAAGTTCATCAAAATCTCCATTTTGATCTCGAACGCCATAGAGTCCCGAACTCATTTGAAAAATGGTATTTGGTATATCTTCTGGCACGGTTTTTGGAAATGTATCTAGTGGAGCATTCCAATTGACACGAAAAAGAACATGATTTTTTGTATCATAGATATAGGTGTTTTTCTCTTTATTGTCTCCTAAAAGGGCTTGTCTATACCATTTTAGTGCAATAGAGCGGTTAAAAAATATCTCTCCCATACGAAAAACAAATTCTGCATATGGTGTACTTTTAATAATTTCAAGATAATCACAAGCATTAAGATCTGGTTTATGTGTAAAAAGATGGTTTGATGTAAGTGAACCTTCTCCAGTGTTGATAGTTAAACCTGACTTTGCTCCAGCAATTGAAAAAGCTCGAACAGCCTCTGGACTAAGCGCCCCATCACTCATCGCTGAACGCACAACAGGTGTTTTAGAAACAAATGGAATCTCTCTATCTTTACCAAAAACAACGCTTGTATCATCTTCAACTTCATCTTGGTTGAGGACATTGGTGGAGTGTTTAATAATAAATCTTGAACCATTAAATGGTTGAGAAACGGAAAAAGATTGGTAGTTTGGTTTATCTTTAGCTGCAGTGTAAACCCAATCAACCTTGTCTTTTGATTCATAAAATGTTTCTTCTGCAAAATACTGTCTAAGAGGCTCACGAAGCGACTCAAAAAGGTAGCGAAATCTTCCTATGATAGGGTAGTTGATAAGTAAAGCATGTTTTCTTTGCACATATTTATCATAGACAAAAAGCATAACAAGAGCAATAAGCCCAGCAAGTATAAAAAATTCAATAAAATTTATAAATATATTCCATAAAAAGTGTATAGTGTCCATAATCAAAACTCCTCTAGTTTAATTGTTGACTCAGTTTTGTTTTCTAAGTCTTTCACCCAAATAGTAGCATCTTTTAACTCGTTTGAACCAATAATCGCACAAAACTTTGCATTTACTTTATCTGCTGCTTTAAGATGTTTTTGTAAATTTTTTGCTTTGTAGTCAAGACTTACCTTGTCAGTAGAGCGTTTTTTATGAGTGATTTTTACGATTAGGCTGAGTGCATTCTCATCCATCGCTCCGATGTAGTAGCCAGTTCTAGTTTTCTCTGGCATCACTATGAGTTCCATAAGTCGTTCAATACCCATAGCAAATCCAACAGCAGGTGTGGCTTTGCCATCTAAAAATTCAACAAGTCGATCATATCTTCCCCCTCCTGCAATAGCACTTTGACTTCCTATGTTGTCACTTACAAATTCAAAAGCTGTTTTTGAATAGTAGTCTAAGCCTCGAACTAAATTTGTATCTATTTCGTATTTTATATTATTTTGGTCTAAAATAGTTTTTAAGTTTGCAAAATCATCTTCACATTCACTACACAAATTATTTATAAGCTTTGGTGCATCTGTGTAAAGAGATTGACAAGTAGTATTTTTACAATCAAGTACACGAATAGGATTGGTTTGGAGACGACGGGCACAATCTTGGCAAACTTTATCTTCAACATCTTTTACAAAGTTGATGAGTTTTTGGCGGTATGGCGACATACAAGTGCTACATCCTAAAGAGTTTAGTTGCAGTCTATGCCCAATCCCACAAGCCTTTAATATATCATGAACCATCATAATCATGGAAGCATCTTCATAAACACTCTCAACTCCAAAACTCTCTACACCAAACTGATGAAATTGTCTTAGCCGACCTTTTTGTGGTCGCTCATAGCGAAACATTGCTCCATGATAAAAAAATCTATGTGTACCACCAGCCTTATCGAGTTTTTTTTGTATGAAAGCACGAACAACTCCCGCTGTGCCCTCAGGTCGAAGACAAACATCATTATCACCTTTATCAGTAAACTGATACATCTCTTTACCAACGATATCGCTTGACTCTCCAACACCTCTTTTAAAGAGAGCAGTTTCTTCTAAAAGTGGAGTCTCTATAAAATGAAATCCATATCTCTGTGCTATAGTTGTGGCTGTATTGATGAAGTAAGTAAATCTTTCATAATCATCACTTAGGATGTCATTCATACCTCTTAAAGAGTTAATCATTTAGTTTCCTCAAAATTATTTTTATAAGGATACCATTTTTTATTGATAATAAAACTTTATTTTAAAGAAAACTCAGTATGTTTTTTGAAATATTTTCGATTGTCTCTGTAGCATCTATTTGGACTAAATCAATATTTAGAAGTTTACATGATTCAATCATGGCATCTTGAATCTTTAAAAGATATTCACATCCGCGAAGTTCAATGCCATCAAGTTCTTTTTGGGAGAGCCTAAACTCTAATTCTTTTTTCGTAAGATAAAGTAAAAAAACTTTCTTTGGAAGATAGGAATCTGTTGCAAAATGGTTGAACGCTACTAAATGTTTTTTATCTATATCTCCTTGTGTTAGAGCATATGCTACACCACTTACAGCACTTCTATCTGAGATGATCATTTTGTTAATGTTTGGTTTGATCACTTCATCTACATGCTCAGCACGGTCAGCTAAAAAGAGAAGAAACTCAGCTTTTTTACTTTTTGCTCGAGCATTCAGTACGATATCTCTTATCTCTTTGCCTACAGCAGTAGCTCCTGGCTCTTTGGTGATGAGCGCATCTGGAAATTTTCGTTCAAGAAGAGCTATCTGAGTGCTTTTCCCTGCTGTATCTATCCCCTCTATTGCAATGTACATGGATCCATACTTCCTATGATTTTTTGTACTTCTGATGGCAATAAATGCTCTGTTTTTGCATTGAACTTTAATAAACCTCTGACGATGGAAGAGCTAATAAAAGCATGTTGCAATGTTGGCATAAGATAAACGGTTTCTATTGTGTCATCAAGTGAGTTGTTTAAGTACCCAATCTGTAATTCATATTCAAAGTCACTAACCGCTCGTAGTCCTCGGATAAGCACAGAAGCATCGTGTTGTTTAGCTAACTCAACTGTGAGGTTGTCAAATCCAACAACATGAACATTTTGAAAATTTTGAGTGGCTTTCGTTGTCATCTCTATACGCTCATTAAGGCTAAACATAGGCTTTTTATCGTGTGAAATGGCAACAGCCACGATCACTTCATCAAAAAGGTTGAGTGCTCTTTTTATAATATCGTAATGACCATTTGTGATTGGGTCAAATGTTCCTGGATAGAGTGCGATTTTTTTCAAAGTTATTCCCATCTTTTATATAAATTATTTTCTATGCCTAACAAATCAAACCACTTACCAATGATAAAGTTTTCCATCTCTTGGAGCGTTTGTTGTTCTGAGTAGTAAGCCATCACAGGGGGTGCTATAATAACTCCAAGTTGTGCTAATTTTTGCATATTTTCTAAAGCAATAGCAGAAAATGGCATCTCTCTAGGGGCTAAAATAAGCTTTTTTTGCTCTTTTATCATAACACTAGCACATCTTGTTACAAGGTTGTCAGATATCCCACAAGCTATTTTAGCCAAAGTATTCATGCTACATGGAGCAATAAGCATAGCATCACTCCCAAATGATCCTGAAGCAATACTTGCAGATATATCATCATCTTTATGGATTGTTATCCCAAGTTCTTTTTCTTGAACAATTTGAGAATTTTTAGTTTGTATAAAATGGATATCTAGTTGAGTTGGAAAAAGTTTAAGAGCTTTTATACCTAAGTTTATGCCACTAGCACCACTGGTTGCAAGGATAATTTTTTTTATCATTGTATTTGAACCCTTTTTCTACCAATTACTCTGGCTTGTAATCTTTTTAAATTTGTTTTTTGAATAGTGATTATATCGCCTAAAGTTCCACTTTGCAAGGCTTTTGCTTGAAAAGTGATAAATATTCCATTATTGTCAAGTTCTACACTTACCATGCTATTTCTACGCACCAAATCTAATTTTTGTATATCTCTGATTGTAAGAATCTTATCCATCTTCATAGTTCGGGCTACCTGATAACTTTTTTTATGAAATTCCATGATTGGCAAAGCTCTAAAATTATCAAATTTTATTGTTTTAAACTTTGTATTGAGTAGAGAAAGTTCACCGTGTCTCTGAATAGTTTTTTTTGTAATGAGCACTTTGATTGAAGCATGTATAGAGTAGTTAAAAAAAAGTTTTTTACCAGTATCACTTTTGATATTTATAATGTTTTTGCTACGAAGGTAACTGTTCTCGCGTATCTCTATACTATAATTATTTGGTAGTTTATCTATATAGCCACGAGAGTGAACTTGAATATTGTTAAATATGATTGTAGGGTATTTTTCCTTATAATAGTTATCTAAAAATTTATGTAGGGGTGTTGTGTCAATAGGACTAGATATTTGAAAGTTTACATAATAAGAGGATGTTTTAACCTCTTTGATACCTAGTTTTTTAAGAATAGCAAGTAGATCTTTACTTTTTATTCTTTTGGAATGTTTATAATTATCAACAGTAAATAAAATCTGATCTTTTTGTATTTGAGGGAATAAATCACTCAGATGTACCTCATTGTTTTTGATTGAATACACCTCTTTTAAAGTTGTTTGAGCATAAAGATGAAAAGAGATAAAGAAAAATAATATTGTTCTAAGTAGCATACTAATCGCTTGTACTTGTTTTCATGATGAGCTACTTAAGAAGCGTTTAATAAAGTTATAAAGTTTTTATAACTATCAACAACCTGTTGGTTTTTAGCATTGAGTATATAAAATTCAATCGCCTTTTTTCCCAATCTTGGAATTTCATTTTTTACTGCCCAGCTACTTATGGTCCCCTCTGGAACCTCTAGTATGCGAGCGAGTTCTTTTTGTGTGATTGAAAGCTCTTTACATACAGTTTTTACTACATTTTTTTTATTTTTTTTATTTTTTGGTTTGAGTGTAAGCTGTGTAGGTATTTTTTTATCTTCTTTAGGCTCATTCTCATTTATTGAAGTGTTTTTTTTCATCCACTCTTGAACCTCTAAAGCACTTAGTACCCAGTCTCGAGAATTTAAAAAAGCCACAATATCATTTGAAAACTGCATCGTATATTCTTTTGAAAATTCACTATCACTAAATTGACGAAGGATAGAAAAAGCCAACTGCTGAGAACCAGAACTGTTTACTCCCCAATCAAAACCATTGTTTGACTTAGGAAACTCCTCATATCTTACAGGTAACTCTACTTCACCATAAGTTACATACCTATTTCCAAGTAGAGCTTTGTGCCCTTTAAATACATGATTGCTTCTTATAATAGACATAGTTCCTCTTTTTTATTTTTTTAAATAATTATACAATGAAATAAGTAAATATTTTATTTGAAATAATATCATATAAACCAAATCTAGTTTGTATAATTCTTTGATTTTTACTAATATCGGCACTAATTAATATTGCATTAATATAAAATCATTATTTTTTGCTATTATTAGGAAATTCAAACTAAAAAGGAAAAGAACTTATGTCTTATGCAAAAAAACTTGAAGAACTTCTTACTCAAGAGGTTATCCCAGATATAGATGATAGATTAGATGAAATATTTGAAGAGATTGCAGATGAAAAAAATGCAAATGATGCGCAAAAAGAGGAGATTGAAGAACTTCGTGAATTTAAAGATGACCTAAAAGATGTGCTTGATGATATTGCAACAGGAGAGATGGAAGAGGATGAGTGCAAAGAGATGATTGATGATATCTTAGAGGCACAAGAAGAAAGTGAAGAAGAAAAATAATTTAGCTATAATTTCATCTATAAAATAATTAGGAATAATGTATGAGAATAATACTACTTGGAGCTCCTGGTGCAGGTAAAGGTACACAGGCTCAGTTTTTAACAAAAAAATATAATATACCTCAAATCTCTACTGGCGATATGCTCCGTGGGGCAATTAAAGCAGGTACACAGATGGGTAAAATGGCTAAAGCAGCTATGGATGCGGGACAACTTGTAACAGATGATATTATCATTGGACTTGTTAAAGACAGAATAACTGAAAATGACTGTAAAAATGGTTACCTATTAGATGGTTTCCCTCGAACGCTCCCCCAAGCTGATGCATTAATAAATGCTGGTATCAAAATTGATGCAGTCATAGAGATTGATGTACCAGATAGTGAGATTGTGACTCGTATGGCTGGGCGTCGTGCTCACCTTGCAAGTGGAAGAACTTATCATATAACTTTTAATCCACCAAAAGTTGATGGCAAAGATGATATTACGAATGAAGATTTGGTACAAAGAGATGATGACAAAGAGGAAGTTGTAATAGACAGACTTAAAGTATATCATGAACTGACTCAACCTCTTATTGGTTACTATAAAGAACAAGCAAAATATGTTGATGATTTGACTTATATCACAGTAGATGGTACTGCTGATATTGCAGATGTTGAGGTTGCGATAATCTCAAAGCTAGGTTAAGTGAAGGCTCTTAAGTCCTTCACTAAATTTTAGAGTTTATGAAACTCTGCATATTCTCAACGACCTCTTCAATACTACCTTCTCCACTAATAACTTTTAAGATATTTTTTTTATTATAGAAGTTTTGAATCTCTTTTAAAGGTTCGTTATAGACTTTCATGCGATTATTAAACACTTCTACTTTGTCATCTGCACCACGGTTTCTACCTAAAACTCTATCTCTGGCAGTCTGCTCACTAACAGCTACCTCAATAACACTTTTGAGTTCTAAAGTATGATCCAAATAATCTTCTAAAGCATCAAGTTGCTCCATGCTTCTTGGGTAGCCATCGAGCAAGATAATGTTTGTAGGTGCATTTTTAATAGCATTTATGATAGTGGCTATCGCAATTTTTATAGGGACTATTGAACCATTTGAGATGAACTTGTCTATCTCTTTACCAAGCTCGCTTTTGCTTGTAACTTCCGCTCTAAGCATATCCCCAGTGGAATAGTGTGTTATTTTTTCATTGCTCTGTGCTATAAGCTGGGCATCTGTGGTTTTACCAGAGCCTGGAGCTCCGATAATAAGGAAAAGTTTTTTAGGATTTTGCATTATGATTTTTTTTGTTCGCGAAGTCTAATGTGAAGATCACGAAGTTGAGTATTGTCAACCTCACTTGGTGCCTTTGTAAGTACACAAGAAGCTTTTTGAGTTTTAGGAAAAGCGATAACATCACGAATACTTGCTTTTTTTGAGATAAGCATCATAAGTCTATCAAAACCAAGTGCGAAACCACCATGTGGAGGTGCACCGAACTTAAGAGCATCAAGCAAGAAACCAAATTTCTCTTGTGCTTCTTCCTCCTCTATGCCAAGAAGTCTAAATACCTCTTCTTGCACTTCTTCTTTGTGGATACGCATAGATCCACCCCCAAGTTCTGTACCATTGAGGACGATATCGTAAGCGATAGATTCTATCTCTTGAACATCCTCTTTATCTGTATCAACTGGTTGTGTAAATGGATGATGCAGTGCTTTGACGCGTCCATCTTCCACTTCAAACATTGGGAAGTCCACTACCCATACAAACTCATAAGCATTCGGATCGATTAGGTTCATTTTTTCATGTTCAGCGATGAAGTTTCTAAATCTTCCCATATAATCCCAAACAACTTTTTTCTCACCAGCACCAAAAAATACGACATCACCAACTTCCATACTAAGTCTTTCGATTAAAAGTGCAATATCATCCTCTGAAAAGAATTTAATAAGTGGACCTTTTAACCCATCTTCTTTCATTTGAAAATAACCAAGACCATGAGCTCCAAATTTACGGACAAACTCCTCAAACCCTTTCATTTCACGCTTTGAAAAGACAAGATCAGCTCCAGGAACTTTCAATGCTTTGATACGATTTGTATGTGGTTTTTTTGCTATGTTTGTAAAAATTTCATTATCACATCTTTCAAAAATATCAATAACATCTACCATCTTAAGATCGTATCTTAAATCTGGCTTATCTGAGCCATACCACTCCATTGCATCGCTATATTTCATGCGGTTAAAAGGGATTTTTACCTCTATGTCACAAGCACGAAACATCGACTTTAAAAGGTCTTCAGCAACATTTATGACATCCTCTTGGGTACAAAAGCTCATCTCAACATCTATCTGAGTAAACTCTGGCTGTCTATCTGCACGCAAGTCTTCATCACGGAAACATTTAGCTATTTGAAAATACCTATCAAATCCTCCAACCATTAAAAGTTGTTTAAAAAGCTGGGGAGACTGAGGTAGTGCGTAAAATTCTCCATCATGGACACGAGACGGGACTAGATAGTCTCTGGCTCCCTCAGGTGTTGATTTTGTAAGGATTGGAGTTTCTACTTCTAAAAATCCATTTGAGTCAAGTGAGTTTCTTGCTGCTATAGCAGCTTTTGAACGAAGACGAAATGTTTCATACATACTTGGCTTACGAAGCTCTAAATATCTATATTTTAATCTTACCTCTTCACTCACATTATCATCGTTAAGTGTAAAAGGGATAGGTGCTGATCTGTTTTCTATAACAAGCTCTTTAACTATCACTTCAATAGCCCCAGTTTTCAATCTTGGATTAACTAAGCCTTCCCCCCTGTGCCTTACTGTACCTTTTGCTATCAAAACAAATTCATCACGAACTTCATCAGCAATTTTATGTGCAGATGCACTGTCTTCTGGATCACATGTAAGCTGAATTAACCCACTCTTATCTCTTAGATCAATAAAGATAATTCCACCATGATCACGGTAACTATTTGCCCAACCTGTCAGCGTAACTTCTTGGCCAACATTTACTTCACTTACATCTGTACAATAATGACTTCTCATAAATATAGAGTCCTATAAAAAATTTTCGCGATTGTATCCTATTTTGGCTTATCGCTTGCTTTTACTCCATATCTTCAGAGTAAAGTTGTAAAAACTCTTCTAACAAACGATAAACAACCTCTTTTATATCTATCTCTGGATCATCAAGTTCAAGGAAATCTGATTGTTGATAGGTGAGTGCCATCGTTTCTATATTGCCATCTCTTTTTGTTATGACCTCTTCACCAACAAGTAAAGCAATATATGCTACCACACTATCATCTATATCTATTGTTTGAATTTTGACAACCAAGGTACTAGGGTCATCAGCATGAAGATCAAAACCACTTGCCTGCAATCTGCTTTTTATATGTTTTTTTATCTCTTGTTGCTCTTTTTTACTAAAAAGACCTGATCTGTCTACATAATAAAGATTTAATTTTTTTAGGTTTTCAAGAGTGTAGGGTAAAGGTTTAGCGGAAGCTAGTGTTATCAAAAACATGAGACTAAGAAGTAACTTTAGCATCACTTGCCTTTTTGAGAATACAAGAACAAAACACTCTCAAGTTTTTCTAAATAATCATTTTTTCTAATATATCCAACACTGGTGTCAAGCACATTACCATTGTTTGGATTTATGAAAAATACTGCTGGAGTCATAGGTGACTTGTATGAGTTTGGGTAGCTACCCTTATCTTTGTTTTTGTCTATAACAACAGCTACAAATTTTTGTTTTATCACTGTAACTACTTTAGGATAGTGAAGTGTTTTTCTTTCAAACTTTCTACACCAAGGACAATAGTCAGTCCCTACTAAAAGCATTAAAGGTTTATGTTGTTTCTTAGCAGTATTTAAAGCCATGTTATAGTCTCTATAGTAGCCCATTTTTGATGCAAAGTTATCTATCTCCAATGCATACAAACTAAGACCAAGAGCTAAAAGTAAAATAATTTTTCTCATATATAAGTGCCTCTCCATAAATAACCTTACGCACCCAGAGTATATATGCTCTTGGTGCGTAAGGTCAGTTTTTAAATTTAAAACATGACATTTTGCCATATTTTTTAGTTTTTAATGATAAAATTGTATAATAACTCAACTTTCGCACATAAATCCAAGAGAATTTTGTGTGCGAAAGTTGAGATAATTAAATATTTAAATGGCTACAAGAGAGTGATGAGCACATGGTACTACAGTCATGTATATTCCACTATGAATTTGAGTTTATTCATCCCTTTAGTGATGGAAATGGTCGTATGGGAAGACTATGGCAAAGTGTTATGTTACATGCGTACAATCCACTCTTTTCATCATTACCAATTGAAAGTATTGTAAGAGATCATCAGCAAGAGTACTATAAGGCACTTGAAGATGCAACATCTCTAGGAGAAAGTACCCCCTTTATAGAGTTTATGCTTGAAATGATATTGGAGTCAATAATAAAGGTCGGTAAAGAAGTCGGTAATAAGGTCGGTAATCTTACTGAAAATCAAATGACAATAATTCAAATAATGAAAGATAACTCCAAAGCTAGTGCTAAACTACTATCTGAAGAAGTAGGAATCTCTGTTAGAAAGATAGAAGAAAATATCGCTAAACTTAAAAAACTTGGAATGATAGAGAGAGTTGGTGGGACTCGTGGGCATTGGGAAGTTAAATATGGTTAAGTGCAGAAAAATTGTATAGTTGCTTGCACCATCTTTTTTACTAAAGGAACTTTTTTTCAATAAAGAAGTAATCTTTATCTCTTTTAATGTTTTTAAAATTGGATTATTTAACTTAGTGTTTATTTCATTTGTGATAGTATTCGTATAATTCATAAACTCACCTCTGTATAGGTTTTATGGTAAAGAATTATACTTTAAAGTGCCTGTTTTTTGGGGTTAAACTTGGCTTTAGTATGTGCGAAAGTTGAGACAATAAGATAAAATTTTAATAAAGAGTTAATTTGCTAAATTTAAATATTAAAAAAATTGGTGTCATATTAAGACCTGCTACACCCAAGCTTAGAAAAAGCTACTTTATCCTTAAAAATATATTTAACAAGTATAATATTGAAGTAAGCCTCGATGCTAGTAGTGCAAGTATGATAAATGAAAAGGGTATAGAGTTTTCCCAACTTTGTAAAACTAATGATGCTCTAGTTACTGTGGGCGGGGATGGAACTCTTATCTCTGCTGTGAGACGATCTTTTGATTATGATATACCTGTCTTGGGTGTCTATGCGGGGAATCTTGGTTTTTTGGCTGATGTGAACCTGCAAGAACTTGATGAATTTGTAGCAAATATGATACAAGGCAAATGTAGAATGGATGAGAGAGCTATACTTAAAGCTGTTATTAAAAAAGATAAAGAGGAGTTGAGTATGTATGCATTTAACGATGTCGTGCTCACAAGGTCATCAGTCTCAACAATGATTCATATAGAGACACTTGTAGATTCAAAAGCTTTCAATACTTATCATGGTGATGGAGTTATTATCTCTACACCAACAGGATCTACTGCTTACAATTTGGCAGCAGGAGGACCTGTACTTTTCCCACTTACAAATGTTTTTGCACTCACGCCTATTTGCCCACATTCGCTTACACAAAGACCCGTGGTTCTACCTGGTGAGTACGCAATAGAGATGAGAACCTCCGATGAAAAGGCTCTTATCATTGTTGATGGACAAGACAAGCATGAGTTGAGGCTTGGAGAAAGTCTCCATGTAAGACTCTCTGCAAAGCGTGTCAGGTTGATACATCGAGAAGAGTTTAATTATTTTGAAGTGCTTAAAGAAAAACTTAGTTGGGGTGAGTAATGATTGAACGATTTTATCTAAAAGATTATCTTAGTTTTAAAGAGGTTGATCTCTCCCCAACAAATGGGCTTGTTGTCTTTACTGGACCAAGTGGTAGTGGCAAATCGATCCTAATGAGTTCTATCCTTTCTTCAGTAGGCTTGGAGACTTGTGAAGCTACGGTGTGTGAATCTACAACAGGGTGGGAATTTGATGGAGGTAGTGTTGGTCTTGAAAATGATGATATTAATGTTTTTAAGCATACGAAAAAAGAAAAATCCAGATATTTTATTAACAATCAAAGTGTGTCAAAAAAAGTGATGAGTGTGATTGCTAGTGAGCATATTAAGTATCTAAGTCTAAAAGATTTTAGTGATTTTGAAAATGAAAATCTTATCTCTATGCTTGATGAGCGAATCTTGCAAAAAAATAGATCAGTTTTAGAGATAAAAGCACAATACAAAAAAGCATTTCTTGAACATAAACTTTTGTATGCCCAGCTTCAAGAGATAGAGCTAGAAGAAAAAAAAGTGTTAGAGTTAAAAGAATATGCCGAATATGAGATTCAAAAAATTCAAAAAATTAATCCAGTTATTGGGGAAGATGAAGAACTCTTACGAATCAAAAAAGAGCTCTCTAAAAAGGAAAAAGTGCTTGAGTCGCTTGAATCAGCAAATATGTTGTTTGAAAACGAGCAGTATGTATTTAATGCTTTAGATGCTCTTGATGTTGAAAATGCTTTTTTTAGTGATGCTATGAATGAACTTCGGGCTGTTCTTGATGGAGCACAGGAAAAGTTTAGTGCCTTAGATGATGTAGATATAGAGGAGATCCTCAATAGGCTTCAAGAGGTAACAGAACTCCAAAGACGCTATGGCTCAATAGAAGAAGCATTAAAATATAAAGAACAAAAAATATTAGAGTTGCAACAATATGAAAATATTGAAAATACAAAAGGTGATTTACAAAAAAGAGTTTTAGAGCTCAATCAAAATATAGAGATTTTAGCACAGGTTCTGAGCGATTTAAGAAATAAAGAATTACCCCTATTTCAAAAGAGTCTCAATACCTATCTTAAAGAGCTTTATTTGCGAGATGCAAATCTTAGTATTGCAGATGCACAGTACACTGAAATTGGAAAAGATAAGCTTCATCTAGTTCTTAATTCAACCGAACTTCAGAAAATAAGTACAGGTGAATTTAACAGGTTGAGACTAGCCATTTTAGCTCTTAAATCAGAGTTTATGTTAGATAGCGGAGGGGTACTCATGCTTGATGAGATTGATGCAAACTTAAGTGGAGAAGAATCGATGAGTGTAGCTAAAGTGTTGCGACAACTCTCAAAATACTTTCAGATTTTCGTAATATCACATCAACCACAATTGACCTCTATGGGAGAGCAACATTTTTTAGTATATAAAGAGGGGGATATTTCTAAGGTTAAAGAGCTGCAAGAGTTTGAAAAAATAGATGAAATAGCAAGAATAATATCTGGAGAAAATATTACTAATGAAGCAAAATCTTTTGCTAAAGAGTTGTTGGAGACAAATAGATGATTGTAGATACACATATTCACCTAGATGACCATCGATACGAAGATGATTTAGAGAAAGTGGTTCAAAGGGCAGTTAAAGGTGGCATAGAGAAATTTATAATACCAGGAGCAGATCCAGATACACTTAAAAAAGCTCTAAAGATTGCAGAATATTACTCAGAAGTTTTTTTCGCAGTTGGGGTACATCCTTATGATTTGGAGAAATTTTCGGCAGATGCACTGTTACAATACATAAAACATGATAAATGCGTGGCAATAGGGGAATGTGGACTTGATTATTTTCGCCTAGAGGGTGATGATGAAGAAAAAGAGATCCAAAAGCAAAAGCAAAAAAAAGTTTTTGTCAAACAGATTGCATTAGCAAAAAAATACAATAAACCACTCATTGTCCATATTAGAGATGCATCTAGGGATGCAAAAAAAATCCTTTTAGAGAATGGAGCAGGTCAAGTTGGGGGTGTATTGCACTGCTATAATGCAGATGAAGAATTGCTCTCTTTGGCAGATGAAAACTTTTATTTTGGGGTAGGTGGTGTTGTGACTTTTAAGAATGCAAAAAAACTTCTCAATGTATTACCAAAAATTCCACTTGAGAAGTTACTTATTGAAACAGATGGCCCATACTTGACACCTTCACCACACAGAGGAGAGAGAAATGAACCACTCTATTGCCAACTTGTTGCACAAAAAATTGCTATGATTCTTGAAAAAAATACAGAAGAAATAAGCACTATCACGACAAGAAATGCTCATAAATTATTTGATATTAAAAGTAGATAATATTGCATAATTTGGGTTTAATGTTTATTAGGATAGAATCTATTCTTTAAATTCAATAAGCAAAGAGATTCATGAAAAAAATTATATTTTTGTTATTACTGCCTTTCGTTCTTTTTGCAAATTTGAATTACGCATATAATTACAACAAAGAGATAGAACTTCTGGACTCTTTTGATATAGATGCTTCCTTTTTGCTTGACCCAATGGTAAACAAGTTAAGAAACAGCAACAAAGCAATTTATAAAAATAAACATTTTTTTAGAGCTATGGATAATGCTTTTATCTATATTCCTACGATTAAAAATATTTTAGCTGAGTATGAAATTCCACCAGAATTTTTGTATCTGGCTATGGCTGAATCAAATTTTTCAAATAGAGCTTACTCACATAAAAGAGCATCTGGGCTATGGCAGTTTATGCCTCGTACAGCAAAAGGGTTTGGACTTAAAATAGATGATTATGTAGACGAGAGGCGTGATCCTATCAAATCAACAAAGGCTGCTGCGAAATACCTATCACATCTTCATAAAAGATTTGGTAAATGGTATCTTGCAGCTATCGCTTATAATTGTGGTGGCGGTAGACTCGCAAAGGGGATACGAAGAGCAGGAACGGATGACCTTGATGTTCTTCTAAATTCAAGAAAAGCATATATACCAAGAGAGAGTAGAAGATATATTAGAAAGATTATTGCTCTATCGCTTCTTGGTAATGATGATAGATTTTTACTCAATAGTGAATATGGACATCTTCTTAACCGTGCTAATGCATACTCAATGTCAACCATAACCCTTTCTAGTGGTGAATCATTAAAACGACTAGCTAAGATTATTGATATTCCACTTAAGACACTTAAAAAGTTAAACAGACATCTAAAATATGATTTTGTACCTCCATACAAAAAAGGCTACCAAGTCTATATACCTTATGTCAAGTTAGCTGAATTTAAACAGCATTATAAAAAAGGAAATATTAAAAATATTTATAAGATTCATGTTGTTGCTAGAGGCGATAATCTAAGTTCAATAGGGGAAAAATATCGTGTTCCTTATAGAATTATTATGGACTTCAATCATCTCAGAAGTTCAAAATTAAGCTTAAAACAAAAATTAATCATTCCTATCACAACAAAAGTGAGGCCGAGAAAGGTTGATCATAGGTATTATTACTTAGTAAAAAAGGGCGATACTTTAGAGTCAATCTCAAGAGCACATAAGGTGACAATAAGAAATATTCAATATCATAATCGTCTCAGGGGTACTAAAATTAAAATTGGCGAAAGATTAAGAATATATGAATAAACAAAATTACTTCATTGTAGTTTTATTGATAGCTTTGTTGAGTGGTTGTAGTACAAGAGGACCAAAAGTGTATTCTCATTATAGATCGCAGCAATCCTATTCACATGACTCAAGCAGATATAATGATAAGACAAGTAAAAAGACCTACTCACATCCAACGATGAAACCCTATGTTGTCAGAGGGATCAAATACTACCCTACTGTTGTAAATGTAGGGGATGAATTTAGTGGAGTCGCAAGTTGGTATGGTCCAGATTTTCATGGAAAACTTACTTCAAATGGAGAAACATACAATATGTATGCAATGACAGCTGCTCATAAAACACTTCCTATGAATACTATAGTAAAAGTGACAAATGAATCCAATGGTCTTTCTACTATAGTAAGGATTAATGACAGAGGACCTTTTGTCGCAACTAGGATTATAGATCTCTCTAATGCTGCAGCTCACAAAATAAATATGGTAGGCAAAGGGACAGCCCCTGTCACAATAGAAGTTCTAGGATTTGAATCTAAAGGTGCTAAAAAAATATCAAGTATAAAGCACTTGAGAACAAAGCCGCAAGGAACTCAAGAGGCGGCATATGCTTTACAGATAGGTTCTTTTTCTAGTTTTGAAGGAGCACTCCAAACACAAGAACAGTATGACAAACTAGATGGTTATAGCACTATGATTAAAGATGTAGATACTGGTGGTTTACGAATGTTTAAAGTTTGGCTTAGTGGTTTTAAAAGTGAAAAAGAGGCGAGGGACTATAAGTCAACAAGTATATTTCAAAATTCATTTATTGTAAGGGATAATTAGATGTTAACGAAAACAAGAAAAACTAAAGAAACAGATATAGAGATATCGCTTAATCTTTATGGCAATGGAGAGTCTCATATAGAAACAGGAGTAGGGTTTTTAGATCATATGCTTGAGAGTTTTTCTAAACACTCTTTGATTGATTTGGAGATCAAATGTGTTGGAGATACCCATATAGATGATCACCATTCAGTTGAAGATATTGGAATCGTGCTTGGTTCACTGCTCAATGAAGCTATCTATCCAGCTAAATCCATAGAAAGATTTGCTAGTGCGAGTATTGTTATGGATGAGGCATGTGTAGAGTGTGATTTGGATCTTAGCAACAGACCATTTTTGTATTTTTCACTTAATATATCTGGAAAAGTGGGACAATTTGATACAGAGCTCACGGAAGAATTTTTTAGAGCTTTGATCTTAAATGCAGGGATTAGTGCTCATATAGTACAAAAAAGAGGTTCAAATAAGCACCATATTATTGAAGCAGCCTTTAAATCTATAGCTGTTGCCATAAGACGCGCAATACAAAAGAATGAGCGTATTGGTATTCCAAGTACAAAAGATGTTTTATGATTAAACTATTGATCTTAGATGTAGATGGTTGCCTTACTGATGGCTCTTTAGTCTATGATTCTAATGGGGTAGAATCAAAATCTTTTAATGTCAAAGATGGTCTAGGGATGAGTACTTGGCAAAAAATAGGTAATGAGATAGCTATCATAACAGGTAAAAGTTCCACTATGGTACAAAAAAGAGCGACAGAGTTAGGCATCAAACACATATATCAGGGTATAAAAGATAAAAAAACTACTTTTAATGAATTGATCCAAGCTCTTGCCCTTAAGCCTTACGAAGTTGCTGCCATAGGTGATGACCTGAATGACTACGAGATGTTGCAAAGTGTAGGGCGAAGCTTTACCCCTTGCAATGGCGTGCCAATAATTCAAGATCTTGTTGACACAGTTTTAAAAGTAAAAGGTGGTAGTGGGGCAGTGCGAGAGATGATAGATATTCTTGTAAAAGAAAATGATCAAACTGAACACTTTATAAGTATGTGGCGATGAATATAAATTATTTTTTCTCTTTTATCTTTCTTGCATTAATAATGATTTATGTTTTTTTTCATCCGATGGATATAAAACAAATCAACTCTAAAGAGATACCTTTATTTAGTTTAGATAATTTTACTCTTCATGAATTAGATGCCAATGGTTTGATAACTTTAATGAATGGTTCAAAAGCAAAAAGATACTCAGATAGGTATGATGTAAGCGATATTGACTATACTGATAACTCTAAAGAGTTTGCTTCAAACATGAAAGCAAAGCATGGTCTTTACAAAAAAGAGATAGTTTACTTAAATGGGGATGTTTTTTTTACTAGAGTTGATGGATTAAGATATTTTTCCCAAAAAGCAGTGTATAATAAAAAAACAGAAATAGCCTTGAGTGATGTTGATTATGTAGCGACAATGGGAATGAGTCAGCTCTCTGGAAGCACTCTTCTTGTTGACAATAAAAATAATACAATGAAGTCAAAAAATATATATGCAATATATAACTTTAAAGAGAATCCATGAAAATATTTATACTTATACTATTTACTTTAGCACTTCATTCACAAGAATTAAAAATAAAAGCAAAAACTTTTGATAGTGATCAAAAAAAAGGGATATCTATCTTTAAAGGTAATGTAAATATCATAAAAGAAAATGATGAGCTTAATGCATCTGAAGTTATCGTATATACAGATCAAAATCAACAGCCTACTAAGTTTATAGCAGAGGGAAATGTTTCTTTTGTGATTTCAACACAAGATGGTGCTTCTTATAGAGGAGAGGCACAAAAAACTATTTACATACCAAAAACAAAAGAGTATTTTTTCTACAAAGATGTTCATTTAAGACAAATTGGTGAAAATAAAGAGATCATTGGTGATGAAGTGGTTCTTAGATCGATAGATGGAAAGGCTTATGCAAAAAGTAAGTCGAACAAGCCAGTTATAATGATTTTTGACCTAGAGGAGGAGAAAAAAGATGATTGATATAGTTGCATCAAAATTTATAATTTCTGCACCAAATATTAAAATGGCGCCACCTTCACAAGAACAAGATGAGATAGTGTTTATGGCTAGATCCAATGTTGGTAAAAGTTCACTTCTTAATGCTCTGACAAATCATAAAGGACTTGCAAAAGTCTCCTCTTCTCCCGGTAAAACAAGGTTGATCAACTACTTTGATGTAACTTTGATGGACAGAGAAGATTCTAGCAAAATTAATGCAAAATTTGTTGACTTACCTGGCTTTGGTTATGCAAAAGTTTCTAAAAGTATTAAAAGTGATTGGGAAAAAAACTTAACAGACTATATAGAACAAAGACAAAATATAAAAATATTTATTCATCTTGTAGATTGTAGGCATCCCCATTTGGACATAGATAAATCTGTAAGTGACTTTCTATTAGAACACATTGATGAATCACAATTTATCCTTCAAGTTTTTACAAAAATTGATAAGTTAAATCAAAAGGAGCAAAATAAACTTCGCAAAGAGTTTCCCTCGGCTATTATGCTTTCTAGTTCTAAAAAACGAGGTTTGCAAAAAGTAAATAAAATTATATACGATATACTCAATGAAAATTGAATTTATAAAAGCTAAACTTTGTGATATCCCTCGTATGCAAAAACTTGTTGCACCAGAAGTTGAATCTGGGGTAATCCTTATTAGAAACAATGATGAAATAGCTACAAATATTCGTTCCTATATGCTTGCTATTGCAGAGAATGAACTTTTAGGTTTTTGTGCTTTACATATTCATGCACCCTCTTTAGCTGAGATTCGATCATTGATAGTAAAAGAAGATAAAAGAGGTTTAAAGATAGGCGAAGGCTTGGTTAAATGTGTCCTTGAAGAAGCTAAATCCTTAGGTTTACAAAAAGTGCTAGCTCTTACTTATAGACAGTCTTTTTTTGAACGCCTGGATTTTGTAGAAATCCCCAAAGAGTCCCTCCCAGAGCATAAAATCTGGGCTGATTGTATCAAATGTAAACATTTTCCAGTATGCAACGAAGTATCACTCATAAAAAATCTTTAACTCCATTTTTATATGTAGCACTTTTTGTTATATATGAAAGTCTGAGTAGTATCTATCTCTTTTTACCTCCTCTTTTTGGTGTGCTTTTTTTATTGTTCATCAATTCGCTTGATAACGAGGACTCATTAGCTACATTTTTGATTGTATTTTGTATAGTTGTCTTTGAATCTCAACAGGGCTATCCTGCCTTTAGTGCTGTGATTTATTTTGTGTTAGTTTACAAACTTGTATTGCCAAAGATTATGCAAAATTTTTCTTGTTCACCCTGTATTAAAATCTCAATTGTTTTATTGGCCTATTTAGGCTTTTATTTTTTTAACTCTATACTAAGCAATATATTTTTAACGCCCATGCCGTCTATAAATTATTATGTTATCTATTATATAATTTTAGAATTTCTTATAGTGAGCATTTTATGAAAATTAAATTTATTTTAGTCGTTTTTACCATGATGTGGTTAGCCCTCATCACAAGAGTTTTTTTCTTAGCTATTGAATCAAATACTTATTATGAGAAACTTTCACTTAATAATACTATTAAGATAGAAAAAATAGCACCCGTGCGTGGAGAAATTGAAGATGTAAAGCATAGACCGATTGCCATTAATAAACTTGGCTTTAAAATCCAATTGAGACCACATCTAGCACGAAAGAAAAACATAAAGATATTTAATGAGGAGATTTCAAAACTCATCTCTTTAATACCTGATTTAGATAGAGAAGAGATCATCAAAAAATATAAAAAGCATGATTCTTATTACAATCATGATTTTATAGATATCGTTGATTTTATCTCTTATGAAAAGATTATGCCTATCTATACAATTTTGAATTTACGACAAAATATAAAAATCCTTTCCGCACCTAAAAGATACTACCCCTATGGAAAAATTGCTGCACACACCATTGGTTATGTGTCACGAGCAAATACTAAAGATATTCGCAAAGACAATATACTTAAGCTTATTGGTTATGTTGGTAAAAGTGGTGTTGAAAAATATTACAATACCTATTTGCAAGGTGAAGCTGGTCAAAAAAAGATAAAAGTGAATGCTAATAATCAGCAAATTGAAGAACTCTCTTATGTAAGTGCGAAAGAGGATAGAAAACTTATTCTTAATATTGATATAGAGTTGCAAAAATATATATCTTCTTTGTTTGCAAAAAAGACAGGAGTTGTTATTGTTATGCGTGTTGATGGAGCGATACTCTCAGCGAGTAGTTTTCCTGAATATAGCTTAAATACTTTTGTATCTGGTGTATCTCATGATGCATGGAATAAGCTTTCAACGAGCCTCGATAAGCCTTTTACAAACAAAATTATTCATGGTCTATACCCACCAGGATCAACTATAAAACCAGGATTAGGACTTATCTACATCACTACGGAATTAAAACCATATTCAAGTGTGTATTGTACAGCAGAGATGCCACTTGGAAAGCGAGTGTTTAGATGCTGGAAAAAGGGTGGGCATCATAAAACTAGTATTGTAAAAGCTATCAGAGAGAGTTGTGATGATTATTTTTATAAGGGAAGCCTCAAAGTTGGGATTAAAAAGATGAGTGAGAGTCTTATGCGTTTTGGGTTAGGTAAAAAGACAGGTATCGATCTACCAAATGAATTTATTGGAACTGTACCTTCAAGAGAGTGGAAGATGAGAAAATATAATCGTTCTTGGTATATAGGAGAAACAGTAAATACCTCAATAGGTCAAGGTGATTTTTTAGTCACACCTATGCAGATGGCTCAATATACTGCCTTGATAGCTACAAAAAAACTGCCAAAGCCTTATGTGGCAAAGCAAATAGGAGATGAAGTTGTCAAACCAAGCTTTAGAGATGTTTTAACGCCCCTAGAGAAAAAAAGAATTCCAATTATTCAAAAAGCCATGTACGAAGTTTGCAACCATCCAAAAGGAACAGCTACACATTATATTAATCCAAAAGTGCGTATAGCTGGAAAGACTGGAACAGCACAAGTTATTGGGATTATGCAAGATATTAAACATAGGGTACTTGAGCATGATATGCAATACTATACACGCTCACACGCTTGGTTTTCAACTTATGGTCCTTACAAAAACCCACAGTATGTCGTTTTAGCTATGGTTGAACATGGTGGACATGGTGGTGCAGCCGCTGGTTATATTGTCTCAAGGATATATGATAAACTTTTAGAGTTGAAATATATAAAATAACCTCTTTAAATCTAAAAGATGGTTTGTGGGTAATCTCGCAATCAGTTTTATCTGAATATAGGTATATTTAGTGTAGAATTTCAAAAATAAGTTAAATAAAGGTCAGATATGGCAACCATCGGAATGAGTGATATCAAGAAAAATGTTCGTTTAATTGTAGGTGAAGTACCTTGTAAAATTGTAGAGTTTCAACATGTAAAACCAGGAAAAGGTGCGGCCTTCGTTCGTATGAAAGCGAAAAGCTATCTCAATGGTAAGATAGTTGAGAAAACTGTACATGCGGGAGATAAGTTTGAAGTTCCAGAGATCACATACGCTACTATGCAGTACCTTTATGATGATGGTGATATGTACCAATTTATGGATACAGAGACTTATGATCAGATAGGTCTTACTTATGAGCAGTGTGATGAAGCTTCAAAGTGGCTCAAAGATGGTATCAATGTAGAGATTATCTTTTATAAAGGAAAAGCTATCTCAGTTGCAGCTCCAGAATTTATGGAGTTAGTTGTTGTAGATACTCCTCCAAACTTTAAGGGCGATACTTCAAGTGGAAGTAAAAAACCTGCTACACTTGAAACAGGTGCTGTTGTCCAAGTTCCTTATCATGTTCTTGTTGATGACTTAGTCAAAGTAAATACTGTAGAGTGTGAATTTTTAGGTAAAGTAAAATAAACCTATTGAAACCTCCTTTGAGGTTTCAGATTCAATAATCTTCCTCAATCTCCTATTTTTATACTATAGAGCCACTTGCAAATTCAAACCTACACAAGCGACTAATCTATTCTTATCCTGACTTTTAAGATTAAAAAAATCTGGGTTAAGATATATTTGTTGTATTTTATCTCAATTCTACTAAATTTCTATAAAATCCTCATTTTCACTCCGTGCTTTATGGTTTGATAGCTAAAATTCGACTTAATTAAAAAAATAGAAAAGCATAATGATTTTTTAAATTATGAGTTTGGGATAAAATATCTTTTCTAAAATTTTATATTTTTAGATATAATAGAGTAATGAATTTGAGGAGTAAAAATGCAAATAGCAGTAAATTTTCAAAATGAAACAATAGCACAAAAAGTTTTATGGATGTTAGAACATTTTAAAAATGATGGTGTAGAAGTTGTTAAACTAGATAATACAAATGATGATATTATCAATAATTTTAAAGATGGATTAAAAGAAATATCACTCTTAAAGCAAGGAAAATTAACCTCAAGACCAGTTCAAGAATTTTTAAATGAACTTTAATATTGAAACAATCCCTAGATTTGAGAAAGATGCTAAAAAGCTAAAAAAGAAATTTCCAAAGATTAAAACTGACTTACTGGCATTAACAAATGATTTACAATTAAACCCTGAATTAGGGATTCACTTAGGTGAAAATATATTTAAAATTAAAATTCAAAATTCATCAATACCAACAGGTAAAAGTGGAGGATTTAGGGTAATTACCTATTATAAAACTGATGATACTTTATATTTGGTTACGATGTATTCAAAAACTGAGCAAGATAATATTTTAACTGAAAAGCTAAAGAAAATTGTTCAAGAAGAGATAAGAAATCATTAGCTTTAAAGTAGCAAAAACCTTCTTCGTTCCTAAGCTCCAGCTTTGGAACGCATACTTTATGAATTATTTTAGTGGTATGCATTCCCATCGGGGACGATAGGAACGAGTTGAAATAAATTCTTTTTGTAAGACTATAAAGATAAAGTTAGCATAGTTGCACTATAATAATTAAAATATTATTTTAGGCAACTTTTATGAGCGTACAACCATTTACTCACTTACATTTACATACAGAATACTCCCTCCTAGATGGAGCAAATAAACTAACAAATTTAGTCAAACAAGTTAAAAAATTAGGTATGACTTCGGTGGCGATGACTGACCATGGAAATATGTTTGGTGCTATTGATTTTTACCATCAGATGAAAGCGGCGGACATCAAACCTATCATTGGGATGGAGGGTTATATCCACAATGGTGAGACCCTTGACGATAAATCAACCAAACAAAGATTTCATATCTGTTTATTTGCGAAAAATAAGATAGGCTATGAAAACCTCATGTATCTCTCTTCTAAAGCATTTATCGAGGGAATGTACTACTTCCCTCGTATCAATAAAAATGAACTCCGTGAACATAGCGAGGGCATCATCTGTAGTTCAGCTTGTTTGCAAGGGGAAGTTAACTGGCACTTAAACCTTCAAAATGAGCGAAATGTAAAAAATGGAGCCTTAGGATACAATGGTGCATTAGCAGTTGCTCAGGAGTACAAAGATATCTTTGGGGATGACTTCTACTTAGAGCTTATGCGTCATGGGATAGGGGATCAGCTTTTTATAGATGAGCAGATACTCAAAATCTCAAAAGAGTTAGATATAAAAGTTGTTGCAACAAACGATACACACTATACATTTGAAAATGATGCTCAGTATCATGAAGCATTTATGTGTATCGGGATGAATAAGCTCTTTGATGACCCAAATCGTATGCGTCACTCCGTACATGAGTTTTATCTCAAGTCACCCGAGCAGATGGCCTTACTTTTTGCAGATATTCCAGAAGCGATAACCCACACACAAGAGATAGTAGATAAGATAGAAGAGTTCGTACCAGTTGTAAAAACTCCAACACCTCCAAACTTTAAGTTTACTTTAGAGTATGCAAAAGAGGAGGGCTTAGATATTGACTTTCAAGATGATCCTCCTCTTCCATCAGATGCAAGTGAAGAACAAAAGAAAAAGCATATGCTTTGTGCCGATAAAAATGATGCCGCTTATTTTGTTTATAAATGTAGAGAAGGTTTACAAAAGCGACTAAAAATTGTCCCACAAGAGAGACATGAAGAGTATAAAGAGCGATTAGAGTTTGAGATGGATATCATCAACTCTATGAAATTTCCTGGATATATGATGATAGTTTGGGATTTTGTGAAAGTGGCAAAAGAGATGGATATTGCTGTTGGTCCTGGTCGAGGTTCAGCTGCAGGGAGTTTAGTAGCTTACTCTCTCGATATCACCGATATAGACCCCCTGAAATATGACCTACTATTTGAGCGTTTTTTAAATCCTGAACGAGTAAGTATGCCAGATATCGATATGGACTTTATGCAGGCTCGTCGTGGCGAGGTTATAGACTATGTAGTTAAAAAGTATGGACGAAATCAAGTTGCACAGATCATCACTTTTGGGTCACTTCTGGCAAAAGGAGTGATCCGTGATGTGGCTCGAGTGCTTGATATGCCACTCTCTCAGGCTGACAAAATGGCAAAACTGATTCCAGATGAACTTGGTATCACACTCAATGGGAAAGAGAAAAGAGGTGAGTACATAGATGGTGCTTACCAAAAAGAACCAAAGCTTGTTGAGTTGGTTGAGAGTGACCCTTCTGCAAAACGAGTGTGGGAATTTGCTAAAAAACTTGAGGGTTTGAAGCGAAATTCTGGCATCCATGCTGCGGGAGTAGTGATCTCAAATGAAGAGTTATGGAAAAAAACACCCATCTACAAGCCAGCAGGTGAAGATACCTTTGTCACTCAGTATTCACTCAACTATCTTGAAGATGTTGACCTTATCAAGTTTGACTTCCTTGGACTGAAAACACTCGATGTTATTCAAAATGCTACAAAGCTGATAAAGCGTCGTTATGATAAAGATATTGATTGGCACAAGATAGATGAAAATGACCCTAAAGTATACGAAGTGATACAAACGGGTGATACGGTGGGGATGTTTCAGATAGAGTCCTCTGGTATGCAAGACTTGAACAAGCGTTTAAAGCCAGATAGTTTTGAGGATTTGATTGCGGTTTTAGCACTCTACAGACCAGGTCCGATGGAATCAGGAATGCTGGATGATTTTATTGAGCGTAAGCATGGGCGTAAAAAAGTATTTTATCCTTTTGAAGAGGTAAGTTTTGACCTCCTAAAAGATACGCTTGGTCCAACTTATGGGATGATTGTTTATCAAGAACAGGTTATGCAGATAGTTCAGATCATAGGTGGTATGAGTCTTGGTGGAGCAGATATTGTCCGTCGAGCTATGGGTAAGAAAAAAGTTGAAGAGATGGAGAAATATAATAAACTTTTTTCAGAAGGTGCACAAAAACTTGGGCTTGACTATAAGTTAGCTTCTGCACTCTTTGACCTTATTGAGAAGTTTGCTGGGTATGGTTTCAACAAGTCTCACTCCGCTGCGTATGCGATGGTAACCTTTCAGACAGCATGGTTAAAAACTTACTATCCAAATGAGTTTATGGCAGCTTTACTTACTTCAGATAAGGACAACACAGATAAAGTTGTCCGTTACATAGATGAAGTAAAGCGGATGGGGATAGAGCTTAGCCCTCCAGATATTAGTGACTCACAGTTAGAATTTTCAGCGATAAACAAAGATGGACAGGAGACCATTCTTTTTGGTCTTGGTGCTATAAAAGGGGTCGGTGGAGCAGCAATTGAGGCAATGCTCAAAGAGAGAGAGGTAAATGGTGAGTATCTCTCTTTGCAAGATTTTGTCAACAGAATTGAGCCATCAAAAGTCAACAAGCGTGTGATAGAATCCGCTGTCAAAGCAGGGGGGTTTGATAGGTTTGGATACTCAAGAAAAGCACTCTTAGATCAGATAGAACTCATAGTCGATACTGCAAAAAAAGCGAGTGAAGCAAAGAAAAATGCAGTGGGAAGTCTCTTTGGGGATGATGAAGAGATCACAACAGTAGAGTTGGTGCTTAATAACTCAGAGGAGTATGGACTTAAAGAGATTTTAGAGTTTGAAAAGGATACTTTAGGGTTCTATGTAAGTGGGCATCCGCTTGATGAGTACCGAGAAAAGATAGGTGAGTTAAACTATACACTTTCCTCTGAGATAGAGGGTGTCAAAGATGATAGTTTTGTGGTCTTCATAGGAAAAGTCGAGAGTATTGAGACAAAGATAAGCAAAAAAGGCAACCAGTTTGCCATAGTCAACCTTATGGACTTTCATGGCAATGTAGAGATTATGCTTTTTTCAGATAAGTTAGAGCAACTCAAAGAGATGAATACTGATGAACCCATCGCTTTTAAGGCTAAGATAACACATACCGAGATGTTCACTCGCATAGGTGTTACAAAGATTATGACTTTAAGAGAAGCTGCAAAAGAGACGAAAAAAGTCAAAAAAGAGGTAAGAGAGATACCACAAGGACCACTCTCCCTCTCTATAAAACTTGATGAAAGTACACAGATACTTGAAGAGCTTTACACTCTCATCCGACAACATCCGGGGGGACGCGAACTCAAACTCATTATCACTTCTAAACTGCAAAATGTAGTGATAAACTCAGGCATAAGAGTAAACTCCTCCATCATCCAAGCCCTTGATGGTAATGTTAATGTGGATATATTATAAATGATACATAAAAAACTTCTCAATCAAGTTTTACGATTTGAAAAGACACAGCCTGTCTTTAGTATAGTTCGGGATTTAAACGAGATGATTGTGAAGTATCAAGAGGACAATAGTTGCTATTTTTTTAGTGCAAAGAGAGGACAAAAAGCAAGTATTGAGGACTTGGAATTGTTTTTTGAATTTGTATCAAGTGAACTTTTAAATGGCAAAAAAGTGAGATGCTTTGATGATGTAAAAAAAATTGTGCGTGCTGATACACGAGAAGATAACATCAAATACAGTGGTGATTCTAAGACAAACTATGTTCGAGTATTTGACAATGTAGTTGTGTTGAAAAAAGCTGGTGAAGTTGCCCAACTTTTGCAAAATAAAGATTTGCAAAACTTTAAGGATGTAGAGGGATTGGTAGCTGTAGAAAATGGCGAGAGTTTTTTAAATATAGAGACCATAGCATCACAATTTAAATATGATAGCTTTATATACCTAGGTGGATATTCAAACTCCCTGACAATAGAATTTTTAAAAGATAAAAAAGTGGAGTTTTTTTTAGATTTTGATATAGAGGGTATGAATATTTTTGAGAGTTTTAAATGTAAGGAAAAGTCATTTTTTATACCAAAAAATATTGAAGAGCTTTTTGAAAAATATCAAAATACCAATCTCTATAAAAAGCAGATAAAAAATCTAAAACCAAGTTATGATGTAAGAGTTAAAGTGATACTTGGTATCATAAAAAAGTATAACACCGTAGTTGAACAAGAGGTTTGTAGATGAGTTCAAAATTTTTTACAAATAAAGACAAAACAGATAGTCTAGAAAAAAGGCTCAACGATATTTTAGATGATGAGTATATAGAATATTTAGAATTTATGATAGGATATTTTAGAATCAGTGGTTTTAATAAGATCATTGATACTTTGTCTCATGTAAAAAAACTTAAAATTTTAGTAGGGATAGATATTGATGACTCAGTATTTGAGGCGTATGACAATTATAAAAAAATAAAACAAGAGTTTTCAAATGAGCAGATAGAGATACTAAATAGTACGAATTTAGATAGCACCTACATAGATATTTTATCGCAAAAACTGTTGTCATCTCAGATAGAGATGAGGATTTTCAATCGCAATAATTTACACGCAAAAATGTATATCTTAAGAACAAAAGCAAAACAAAAGCAAGACTCCATAAATTATATGGGTTCAGTGATAACAGGTTCATCTAATCTGACACATAATGGGCTTAGTAGTGAGGGAAACAGGGAGATAAATATAGAGCTCAATCAAGGTGAAGATATAGTTGAAGCTGTAAAGATATTTAATGATATTTGGGAGAATGAATCAAGAGAATTTACTCAAAAAGATATTGCTCACTATATACTTCCTTACATCAATAAGAAAGTTCAAAAGCAATATGAACTTACCTTAGATAAGATATATATGAAGTTTTTAATCTCTTATTTTGGAGATAGAATTGAGAGTTATTCATTGGATATGCAACATACCCCAGCAAATTTTAAAGAGTTTAGATACCAAAGCGATGCGGTCAATGATGGTATCAATAAACTTTATCAACATAATGGTTTCTTTCTATCAGATGTAGTTGGATTGGGAAAGACAATAGTAGCTACACTCATAGTTAAAAAACTCAATATCAGCACACTTGTAATCTCCCCTCCAGCTATCATCCCACAGTGGAAAAAGGCTTTTGTGGAGTTTGGTGTAGAAAATTTTGAGATAGTATCTATAGGTAAGATACCAAAAAGTACAGATAAAAAGTTTATTATCATAGATGAGTCTCATAAATTTAGAAATAGTGATACCTCCAGATATAAAGAGGTTGAGAATCTCTGTAAATTGCCATCACAAAAAAAAGTTATGCTACTCTCAGCAACACCACAAAACAATCATCCAAAAGATATAGCAAACCAACTTTATCTGTTCCAAGAGCGGAGAAATTCTACCATTGGAACTGTTCCTGATTTGGAGAGCTATTTTAAAAAACGCTCCGATGAGTTTGATCTCTTGATGGATAAAGCAAACATTGATGCAGTCTCTAACCCATCAGAGGCTATAAAAAATGACATATTGAAACATGTGATGATAAGAAGAACCCGAGAAGATATAATAACTCATAAAATGTATAAACAAGATATAGATAACTTTCCAAAACTCTCAGAGTTAATAGAATGTAATTACGAGATGGATAATACCCTCACGAAAAAGTATGAAAAAACAGCAGATCTCATCTCTGGTACCTTGAAATATGCAAGATTTAAGGCACTCAATCAGCTTAATGATAAGGGAAAGCTTAAATATAAAAGCTTAAATCCAACTATCAGTGCCAATGTATTTCATGATAACCCACTGGCAAAATTAATGCAAATTTTACTCATCAAGAGGTTTGAAAGTTCCTTTTATGCCTTTAAACTCTCCCTTTATAGGCACAAAAAAAGATTAGAAAAGTTTATAAAATATTTTGAGAAAGATATTATCTATCTCGGTGATAGATCAAATGAATTTTTAGATGACAATGATAGTAAGTTTCAAATAGTTGATGATAAGATTGAGTATGAAGTGAAACTTAATTTTGCAAAGAGTAGAGAGAAGCGAAAGTTAAAAGGGCATATCTTCAATAAAGATGATTTTTATGATGATTACTTAGAGTTGCTCAAAGAGGATTTAAAACTTTTAGAACTACTTTGGTCTGAGTGGGTAGATGAAAATAAAGATCCAAAAATAGAAAAATTAAAAACCATTCTAGCAGATCATAAGGGTAAAAAAATAGTAGTCTTTACCGAGTCAAAAGATACTGCATTGTATTTGAAAGATAATTTGAAGTTAGAAAAACTTTTGTGTGTAGATGGAAGTTCACGAGATTTTCTTTTAGAAACTATTGCAGAAAATTTTGATGCTAATTATGAAAATCAAAAAGATGATTACAACATCATTGTGACAACAGATACCCTTGCTGAGGGTGTAAACCTCCATAGAAGTAATATTATCTATAATTACGATATTCCATGGAATGCTACAAAACTGATGCAGAGAATAGGGCGTATAAATCGTATTGGAATGAGTGAAACGAGTTACGATGTCTATAACTTTAAGCCAGTTGCTAAAAGTGAAGAGCTTATAAAACTCTCAAACAATGCCTTTAACAAACTGCAAGCTTTTCATGATATGCTAGGTGAAGATAATAAGATATATACAAATGATGAACAAGTTGGTTCAAAAAGCTTATTTAATGTTTATGAAGAACGAGAAGTTTTAGATGAAGAGTTGTTCTTTTTACAGGAGATAAGAGATTTTAGAAAACATCATTATACGCAGTACCTAGAGATAAAGAGATTACCATTCAACCTTAAATTAAGTTTCTATGATGCCAAGAGAGATGCCTCTACATATTCATATCTAAAATATGAGCATACGGGAAAATTTTACAAAGTGCTTGATAAACAAAGTTTTGAAATAGATTTTTTAGAGATGGCTAAGGCGTTAAGAGGTCAAGACCTCAAGAGAATGGATAATACAAATATAGATGATGCTATCTCTAAAAATATGCGAAAATATCAAGATGCACTAGATGCAATGAAAAAAACAAAAGGGGACAATCAAGCATCTCTTAACGACAATAAAGCAAAAATAAAGCTTAGAAATTACAATAAAAAAGATATACTCAGTGATGCTATGCTTGATGAGGCGATAGAGCTTATGGAGGATGGAGTGTTTTCAACTCTAAGTTCTGATATATTGAGATCCAATGATGAGAATATAGAGGAAATAATAAAAGATAAAATAGGAAATAGACAAAAAACAGATCAAAATAATCTAAATATAGATAAAATAAAAAATATCTTATCTGTAAAATTTCAAGAGGTTTAGATGAAGTTAGAAAATATAATAAATCAAAATTTCAATAAATCTAATTTTATCTCGTTTATAAAAGAGAGTTTAAACGCTACTTTTGTGGATGCGACACTTCATGAAGTAGAGAATGACAAGTATATCTCATCATATCAAAGAGTAGCTTATACTAAGTTGCACAAAGATAGTATAGACTTTTTTATCTTTGAAGCTAAAAATAAAAATATAGATTATGTTAGAGTTGGATTTAACAAGTTTATATCTTCGCTTGTTCCAGCTAAATACTCGTTTGATGGTGCAATAGTGGCTATTTTTCACCCAAAAAGTGATACATGGAGATTGTCATTTGTAAATATAGAATTTACAGATGCAAACAAAAAAGAGCTCAAAACAAAACCACAAAGATATACCTTTGAGATCGGTAAAAATATAGTTCAAAAAACTGCACTTGAGCAGTTGGGGCAATTACCCAGTGCAAGAACCATAAAAGATTTGCAAGATATTTTCTCGGTTGAGAGAGTCTCTAATAAGTTTTTTGATGAGTATAAAAAACTTTATTTTGATTTGATGGAAACGCTAAAGCCTGAGATTGCTTTGTTCTATGGTAGTGATGCTCACTTGAGGCTATTTGCTAAAAAGCTTTTAGGTCGCATCGTTTTTTTGTATTTTTTGCAAAAAAAAGGTTGGTTAGGCTCAAAAAAAGAGTGGGGTGATGGGGACAGAGAGTTTTTAAACAAACTTTATCATGAGTACACTTCCTATGACAACGCCAATGATTTTTATGGGGACATACTCAACCCTTTATTTTTCAGAGCATTAAATAGTGCTAGAGAAAATGATTATTTTAAACCTTTGGAATGTAAGATACCGTTTCTAAATGGTGGACTTTTTACTCCAAGTAAATTTGATGAAGACTCTAAGCAAAACCCAGTTGTGATGCTTAGTAATGAGGTTTTTAAAAATATATTTGATACCTTTAGTAGTTATAACTTTACCATCATAGAGGACACTCCTCATGAGAGCGAAGTAGCTATAGACCCTGAAATGTTAGGCCGTGTTTTTGAAGATCTCCTTGAAGATAGAAAGGAAAAAGGTGCTTTTTATACCCCACGAGAGATAGTTCATTTTATGGCAAAGAGATCTATACATAACCATCTTGAGAGTGAGCTAAAAGAGTACAGTTATCTTTTTAATACAGAGGAATTTTTAGAAAAGACCACTCTAAGCGATAGTGAAATTTTAAATTTTTATGAAAAGCATCCCATAAAATTTATAAAAATTGAAAATTATTTTACTTTAATGTTGCCATATAAGAGTTTAGTTGTTGATTTTTATATGGTGACCAAGTTGAGAGGTTTGCTCCTAAATAGTGATGGAACTAGAACAAAAAAACAAGTGCATTCAAAAGGTCATCCTGAGGTCACGGCTCAAATATGGAGTAAAATTTTAAAAAAAGAGTATAAGCCAATCGGGGTTAGTTTTGGCTCAAGTAAAGAGATACGGTTAAAAAAATCATATAAATATCCAACAATACTTAAGTATATACAGATTGATGAGCAATACTTTGCATTAGCTTTTCTTCCAAATATTTGGGGTGATTTAGAGTTAACGACAATATTTCCAATGAGATATAAAAACATACAAAAGAAGTTAAAAAAGCTCTCTAACTCATTTGAGGATATCTCGAAGGATAATTTTGTATTTAATGGTGATGTTTATGAAGATATAAAAGAGTTGAGAGAGGACTGCCGTTCCCTCTATGCAGAACCACTTCAAGATGAAGGAGAGCTTCCGCGGCAAGCAGTTGTCCAAAAAGGACTTTCCGCGTTTCACAACTCTTTTAAGATCAATAGTATAACAAACTTTACATTAAAAGCATTTTTAAGAGATAAAGACTACTACAACCAAACTATCAATAAGCTACTTAATAACTCAACACTATCCCAAGATAAACTAAAAGATATCATGAAATCCAAGCTTAGAGCCATAAAGGTTTTAGATCCAGCCATCGGTTCTGGTGCGTTTCCTATGGGAGTTTTGCACGAGATAGTAGATGCAAGGTTAGTTTTAGGGGATACTACACCGCTCTCTCAAATGAAAAGAGAGATTATAGAAAACAACATCTACGGCATAGACATAGAGGAGAGTGCAGTAGAGATCGCAAAACTTAGGTTTTGGCTGAGCATCGTAGTAGATGAAGTAGAGCCAAAGCCATTACCAAACCTTTTTTATAAGATTATGGTTGGCAATAGTTTGATAGAGACTGCTAATGGTTTTGACCTGATGAAAGAGAGAAAAAAAGGTTCAAAAGCTGAGCAAATTAGAGTTGAGACTCTTAAGAAACTCGATGAACAGTTTCGCCAATATTATGATGAACACAATAAACATAAAAAAGATGGACTCAGAACAAAGATAAATCTCAATTTAAAAACTCTTTTTGATGAGGGTCTAAAAAAGTATTCAAAGCAACTTGGACTCATTGGCGTAACAAAGCAAGAGATGCAAGAAGCAAAAACAGCTAACCTCATAGTAAATATTTTGCATGATATGTATAAAAATCACTATTCAAATAAAATATTTTTATATAAAATGTTCTTCAAAGAGGTTATGGATAGGGGTGGGTTTGATTTGATTATAGGGAATCCGCCGTATATTATGGAAGATGAAAACAAACAGGCTTTTGAAGGATTGCATCAGCTGGATTGTTATCAAGGCAAAACAGATATCTGGCATATATTTACTTGCAAAGCTATAGAGCTTTTAAAAGAAAATGCAAGCGTGTCTTTTATAGCGAAAAATCAATGGTTTAGTAGTGCATCAGCATCTAAAATGAGAGCATCACTATATAAAAATACAGAATTGAAGTATATCATAGACTTCGGTTCAAACTTAATATTTGAAAATGCTGATGTTCAAACGATGATGTTCTTAGCTACAAAAAATAAAAACAATAAAACGCATAATATAAAGTATATAAAATTTGAACAACAAAGTATTGAAAAAATTAAGAAAAAATTAGAAAACTATAATTTAAAATTTGAAGTGAAAAGCATAGATAAAAATTATGATGCAAGTCATAATCTAACTTTTTCATCTTTAGAAAATGAAATTATTTTAACAAAAATTGATAATAAAAAGAATTTTGAATTTGATGCAAAAAAAGAGATTATTCAAGGAATAATAGGAGCACCCGATAAAGCTTTTATAGTTAAAAAGAATGAGTTGAATAAATTTAATATAGAAGAAAAAGAGTATATTAAAATGCTTCATACAAATACACATAAGTATTTTACAAAGGATAGCGATAAATATATAATCTATATTCATAAAAATAACTTTAGCGATAAAAATATCAATAATTTTTTTAATATTAAAGATTATTTTAAAGCAAATAAAAAACTTTTAATAGAAAAGAAAATAAGTTACAAAACACCAAATAAGCCTTACTATTATTTACATAGAGAAAGAAATGAAGAGTTTTTTAAAGATGGGGCTAAAATTATTTTTGCTTCTAGAAGTAGAAAAGGTGATTTTGCATATACTGAAAAAGCTTTTTATGGTTCGAGAAATCTATTTTTTATAAAATCATCAAGAATTAATTTAAAGTATATGACAGCACTTCTTAACTCAACATTAATCTATTTTTATATGAGCGAGAGGTTGAAACATACTGGAGAATTACTTCAAATTGATAAAAATCAATTTATGAAGATACCTATATATTCTCATGAAGATACAAAACCATTTGAAACCTTAGTAGATAAAATCATAAAACTAAAAGAGAAAAAAGAAGAGACACAACATTTAGAAGATGAGATAGATGCTCTAGTTTATAAACTTTATGACTTAAGTCCAAAAGAGATACAACTTATACAAGAGAGTACGAACAGATGAAACACTTAGAACTCTTAAAACTTGTTCATGACAATAAAGAACTCATAGATAGAGTATATCGTGATGGTAGTATAGACTCTGTTGAAGAGGAGCTTAGTGACTCTTCACTTTTTATAAAGATAAGTGGTACTTACAAACTTAACAAAAACTATCTGAACTTTGTCGATTCAGTCTTGCAAAGGGTGGATTACAGCATCATCTTTGGGGATTATGAAAAAGAGTACAAAGAGCTTGTCAAAAATAAAAATCGCTTTTTAGAAAACAAAAATGAGCACTACAAAAACCAGCTCATTGATCTCATAGAGAGTCTATTTTTTAAGTTTTTTAACCGTGACCGTGAGATACAAGTACTTCTCCTACGAGTTGAAAATGACACCTCACTAGATATAGATATACTGATACAAAATGCAAATGATATACTTGAAAAAATTGATGAACTCATAGAAGCAAATACAAAAATAGGGAAACTTTTTCGTGAAGATCTTCGAGATATAGATGCAGAAGTAGATGCACTACTCTCAAGCATAAGTGTAGATATTTTAAAATATATTCAAAATATAGAAAGTTACATCAAACAGATAAGTGCCTTTTTGATTCAGACAAAAAACAGACGCCTCCAAAATAAAAAACTCTCAAAACTCGCAAACCAAATCTTAGATGAAAAAACACAAGAGCTTGATGAATACTTACTTTTACATAAAAAACATCTCTATCATACCATCGTTAAAAATCAAAGACATAGAGTGATCACTTATCCAAGCGATAGAGATATTTACAAGGTCAATAAGGCTGCTAAAGTTCTCTTAGATGGTTTTGAAGTGAAAAAGAAGATAAAGTCTTCGACCATAAAGCCTCAGCAAACACAAAAATTGGACATCATCAACATAGAAGATATACTCAAAGGTTTAGATGCAACAAAATGCGATGATATCTTTGTATATATCCACAATCATAAAGAGTTGACCATATATGAAGGGCTAAAATTAAAAGAAGAAGCGTTTAAACTTTACTTGCAAATCACTACGCATGAAAAATTGCATTTTCAAGATGAGTTTAATGAGTTTGGTATAAAGGTAGCAAAATGGGAATAGATGAAGTTTTTAAAGTCCTTAGTAAGGGCATCATGGTGAGTATAAATTCACAAAAGTATCTTAATGAAGCAAAGTTTTTGATGATAGATGAAAACTATGATGAGCTGAGTGAGATACTCAAAAAGCTAGGTTTTACTCTTGTGGGTGAAAACGGATATTTCTTCATCAGTAAAAAAGAGAAACTCGGTGACACAGAGGTAAGTGCTTTTATGAACACACATAAAAATATCTTCATAGCTATAGCTCTACTCAAACAACTTTATCCCTATGTAGATAGGGGAGACATCATCAAACAAACTGACTTTACCCACCTTCTCAAACAAAAAGATGATGTCTCTTTTGAGCAAAAACTTGAGTATCTTTTCAACACCAAAGATCTCCTTGATGCAGTGGAGAAGTTTTTTGACTTGCTCACAAAACATAATCTTTTTGAGCTTAAAAATAGCGACTCAAAAGATGAATATTTGGTACTTAACAGCTTAGAATACTATACAAAAATAGTACAAAGCGTAGTGGAGGGATAGGACAATGAACTTAAAGAAAATCATACTCATAAATAGTGCAAATTTTAATTACCTTGAAGTCGATATGTCAAAAGACTTGTTCTTTCTGGGGGACAATGGAAGTGGAAAAACAACTGTTATCCGTGCGATACACTATCTCTTTAGTGGAGATGTGCGAAACCTAGGCATCCCAACAGATAAAGATGGCTTTAAAGAGTATTATTTTAGATATCAAAATTCCTATATGATCTATGTGTTTGATGATTTTTTCATCTTGATGTATAAAGCCAGTGGAGAGATAGTAAAACTTTTTTCAAAACAAACCTTTGATAAAACACGCATAGTAGATAGCGATGGAAACCTCTCAGAACTCTCAGAGATAAAAAGATACACAAAAGAGCCAAACCTTAAAAAAACAGTAAAATCTTTAAGTGAATATAGGAATATTATCTATGGACACGATAGCAAATATAGTGATTTTTGCTTCACTAAGATAAAAAATAGCGATATTTTTATAGGGCTTTTTAATGAGATATTTAATATAGATAAATCTATCATCGATTCTAAAAGTATCAAAAAAGCGATCCAGACAACACTTGATGTTGAAAAAGAAGTTATTGACTTTAATTATGATGAGTATTTGCAAAAAATATATGATTTTCAATCAAAATATAAATTTTTTAGAGAGTTTGAAAGACAGAAAAGCTCCATAGATGCATCTTATGTTTTAAAAGGGGAACTTTTAGAGCTAGAGAGTTCTGTGCATCACCTCAAAGAGAAGATAAAGTATCTGTACCCAAAAGAAGAAGAGTTATTAAGTCTTGCACTCAAAAGAGATGGGGTGATACTCAAAGAGCAAGATAGGGTTAAAGAAACTAAAAGGTCGATAGAAAAAAAACTCAGATGCTATCAAGATAAATCAACCAAACTTATGAACTCTTTAAGTTTAGATATAGAAGAGATATCACGACTAAAAGAGAAATTTTCAAGTCAAAATATCTTAAAAAATAAAGATTTAGCAGATAGATATACAGAGATAAAAGAGAGTTTAGATGCACTTAATAGTAGTTATGTAAAACTTAAATCTGGTTTTGAAGATGCTCTCCAAAACATAGAAAAAGAGATCAAAACTCTTGAGTATAGACGCGATAAAGAGCTTGCTCGTGAGGCGGAAGACAAGGAGTTTAATCAGAAGATTTTATTTAAAAATGAGTTAGAATCAGCTACTAACAAAAGTGAACTAGAGTTAAAACTCTTTGTAGAAAAGATGGATCATGAGATAGCCCTGCATAAACAAAATATCATCTCTAAGGAACAAAAATCTCAAGCAATAAAAAAAGAAAAAGAACGCTTAAATACTAAACTCAGTGATGACCTAAGGGTACTTAAACTCCAAAAGGATGCAGATATACTCAAAGAAGAAGAGTCTGTCTCTTTGGCGAATCAAACCATAAGTAAGTTTGAGTTTGAAAACAAAAACATAGCAAATAGTGTAGAAAACTTACGATACAAACTTAACCGAGATATGCGGGTAAAAGATGAGGAATTTGAAGAAGAAAAACAAAGGTTGTCTTCGCAGATAGAAACCTTTGAGAGTATGATTTACTCCAAAGAGGGTTCGTTTAAAGAGTACCTCAATGAAGAGGTAGATGGCTGGGAGAGTGAGCTTTTTCCCATCCTCGATACAAAACTTTTAGAGATGGATGTCAAAGAATTAAACCCTTCTTTGCATGAAGCAAGTAAGCTTTTTGGGATATCTATTTCCTATGATAAGCTTAAAAAGATACTCACTCGTGATGAAGCAGAGATAGAGATAGAACTTGTGCAAAACAAACTCAAAATGGCGGAGGAGGTGTATAAGCAGAGCATCAAAACCCTCAAAGTGAAGTTTGAAGATGATTCAAGAGAGCTAGAACTTAAAATACAACTCAATGAAAAAGAGATAGAGTTAAAGCTTGTTGCTATAAAAGAGAGTGAGCAAAAACTCATAGAGGTACAAAAGATCTTTTTAAGTCAAACGATGGATACCAATGCTCAGTATAAAGAGGATGATGCACAACAAAATAAACTTCTTGAAAAGTTGAGTATTGAGAGTGAAGAGTGCCAAAATAGTATAGATGCTCTGCATCAAAGTATGGAAAAAGAAAAAACAAATTCAAAACAATATATAAATACACTCCACTCAAGTTATGAAAAAAATCTTTTTATTTTAAAAGAAAATATTCAAAGATGGCTCAATGAGGAGAGAAAATCTCTCGATGCAAAGATACGGATCAAAGAAGCAAAGAAATTTGAAACGACACAAGATGAGCAGATAGTGCATCTTGAAGTGGAGTTGAGAAATAAACATGAAGAGTTAAGACTTAGTGATAGGGCAATTGAATATCTGAGTGAATATGCAAAAGTAGAATCTAAAATCACCTCTTTAGATAAGCTTGTTGTGAAGCTTGAGAGAGTTCGGTTTAAAACTAAAGAGTTTAAAGACAAACTTGAACTTAAAATCAAAGTCTTATCTCAAAATGAAAAAGATTTAGTGTTAGAGAAAAAAGAGATAACTTTAAAGATAAAAAATTATGATGAGGGTTTATCTCGTTATGATGAGATGGAGCTTGACTTAGAGGATGTTGCATCAAAACAAAGTGATGAGTTTTTGGATGATGTACTCTCTAAGTATGATAAAAAACTTATCACCTATGAAGCGAAAAAAACAAAACTAGGCTCGATGCTCAACAGAATAAACATCCTCAAAAACATCCAAGGTGAGATAGATATTAACTTCAAGATAGAGGAGTTAGAAAATGACTTTTTTATATCTCTAGCACCAAATATTTTAACAAAGATAGATGAGATAGTAGAGTTTAAGAACAAAACTTTAGAGATAGTTAAAGAGAATGGACATAAAGACTTTGTGAATTTTGTCAACAACCTACTACCAACAAAAATGTCCATTTTTTCTGATTCTGAGGATAAATTTTTTACTCAAGTGGCAAAAATCAATAAAAATCTTTCAAAAGTTGATTTTGGGGTTATCAAAGATATTCGTATCGATACAAAAACGACAGATAAAAAGTCTATAGCTAGGATACTTAAAGATTTAGAAGCAAATGTATCTAACCTTAGCTCATTACTTAGTGAAGGCTCTCTTTTTTATGATAAAAAAGATGTGATGGACGAGCTTGACTCTCTTGAAGATAAGTTTGCAATGATAAAAGGGGAACTTAAAGGAAGTGCTATCTCTCTGCGTGATACCTTAGACTTGAGCCTTTCTTTCAATGAAAATGGAAAACATGTCAGCCAAGTAGCACAACTCAAAAATGAAAGTTCAACAGGGGGGAGCATCCTCCTCAAAATCGCTATAGCCATCTCCATCCTCAAGCTCTTTGTCAAGGAGGATGATACGCCATTTTTTCTCATAGTAGATGAAGTCTCGCGTCTACATAGTGCAAATCAAGAACGCCTCAGAGAGTTTGCAAATTCAAAAGGGTTTGGCATAGTATTTGTAACACCTGAACCAACATACTCTAAACCAGATTATATCAAATACTATAGATTTAAGAAAAATCTTGATGATGAGTTTGAAGCAGTTGAGCTAAATATGTAGTGATTTTAAGTTGTCTCTTTAGGAAATACAATGGAACCGAGTCTTACCATATTTGAGCCACACTCGATAGCAAGTTCAAAATCTCCACTCATACCCATAGAACAAATGTCTGCATTTTTGAGTTGCGTATAGATATTGTGAGTTTTGATAAAGCTCTCTTTGATGAGCGTTTTATCATCAGAGTGTGCACCGATGCTCATGACACCGCGAAGATTGATATTTGGGCATTCTTGAGTTATTTGTTCATAAACACTGAGTGCATCAGCTATACTTACACCACTCTTTGTTGCTTCATCTGCAGAGTTTATCTGCAAGAGAGCATCTAAAGTCATATCTCGCAAGAGAAGTTTTTTTTGAAGTTCTCGTGCAAGTTCAAGAGAGTCAAGTCCATGAAAGAGGGTAGGGTTGATATCTAAAAGATTGTTTATCTTGTTCTTTTGAAGATTACCAATAAAGTGCCATTCTAGTGGTAACGCTTCAAGCTCTTTTGACTTGAGTTTAAGGTCTTGAACTTTGTTTTCACCAAAAGCTCGTTGTCCTATGTTGTAGAGTTTTTCTATCTCATCACTTGTAGAGTATTTACTCACAGCTACTATCTTAACTATATGATGTGCACTCACTTTGACACGAGCTTTCTCAACTCTGCGAATTACATCGTCAATATATATTTTATATTCTAAATTATTCATCCAATCAACCTATTGATATCGTTATATAACCCCAATCCCATAAGCCCAAAAAGCACAACCCAACCTGCTATAGTAAGATTGATGAGTACTGCTTCACTTGGAGCACGCTTAGTTATGAGTTCATAGAGATTGAACATGATATGTCCACCATCAAGAGCTGGAATGGGAAGGAGGTTAAGCACACCTAAGTTAACAGAGATGAGGGCTGCAAAAAAGAGCACACTCATCCATCCCGCTGCTGTCGCATCTGATGTGAGTTTGACAATGCTTATCACCCCACCTAGTTCTTTAGACTCCACCTCTCCAAGGATAAGTTTTTTAAGTCCTGTGAAAATCATTGTTGAAGCAAATACAGTTTGCTCATACGCATAAGAAAGAGTGTCTGTCACAGCTAAATCAAGCTTGTGAGATACTCCAGCACTTCCAACGCCTATCATCTTCTTTTGTATCACTTCATTGAACATATTGGTTGATTGAGATACTTTTGGAGTGAGGAGGATATGCTCTAAGAAACCATCTCTTTGAACAGTAAAGTCAAGTGTCCCTTGTGAGGCTTGAATCTGCTCTGCCATCTCTTTCCATGTAGTTGTCTTTACATTGTTGATAGATTTGACTACATCATTTGTACGGAGACCAGCTTGCATAGCTGGGGAATCTTGAACCACTTTACCTATCACAGGGGAGAGTATCTGTGGTCCACCAAGGGCAATGATAAAGTAGAGAAAAAACGCTAAGATAAAGTTGGCAAATGGACCAGCAAGTAAGATAAAGATTCTTTGTACGGGTGTTTTTGAGTTGTAGCTATCTGCATCAGAGCTTCTTTTTGTAGGGTCAGAGTCATCTTGCCCTTTCATCTTTACATAGCCACCCAGTGGAATAGCTGAGATGCTCCACTGTGTACCCCATTTGTGAAATGAAAAAACTTTTTTACCAAAACCTATGCTAAATACTTCTACGAAGACACCCATGAGCTTTGCAGCACTGAAGTGTCCTAACTCATGAAAAAATATAAGTGCCGAGAGGACTAAAAGGGAAACTAAAATACTCATTAAAATTGATCCAATTCATGTTTAAGGAGTTCTCGTCTAAACCCCCAAAGATACTCAAGTCCTGAGTAAACTGTTAAAAATGCTGCAAACCATAATATCTCTGTACCATAGTCCCATCGCATAATGAGAAAGCCGATGGCAAACATCTGTACAACTGTTTTTATCTTACCCCCAAGAGATGCTTTGACATCTAAACCCTCTGTTACAGCAACTGTTCGTAAACCTGTGATGAAAAGTTCACGAACGATGATGATATAGATAGCCCAGGCAGAGGCTTCGCCGATCACCATAAGTCCTAAAAAACCAGCAAGGGTTAGCATCTTGTCTGCAAGTGGGTCTATGATGCCACCAAGAAGTGTCATCTGATCCCACTCTCTTGCGATATAGCCATCAAAAAAGTCTGTTATTGCAGCTAAAACAAAAAGGAGTGCTGCCCCATAATAGTTCCATGTGATGTGGTAACCATGTGCAACAAACCAATCAGGATTTAAGATAACCCAAAAAAGGAGTGGTGCTAAGAGTATGCGTAAAAATGCTAAAGTATTTGGTAGATTGAACAAAAAAACCTCTTTATCTATTGGAAAGTTGTTCCACCATCAACAACAATGGTTTGACCTGTAAGCCACGATGATGCATCTCCACATAAGAAAAGACATGCACCAGTTAAGTCGGTAGGTTCACCCATGCGAGAGAGTGGAGAGCGTTTGATAACTTCATCTTTTACCTCTTCGTAGTTAGGGAATGCTTTGAGAGCATCTGTGTCTATTGGCCCACCTGAGACTGCATTAACACGGATGTTTTTCTCACCAAGTTCAGCTGCCGCGTAACGAACCATAGTTTCAACTGCTGCTTTGTTCGTCCCATGACCAGAGTAGTTTGGTGTATAGACAAGATTTCCAGTAGAACTCATAGAGATGATGCTTCCACCTTTGCCACCTTTTTCAATCCGTTTTGTAGCTTCTTGAGCTCCAACAACAAAAGCTGATACTGTTGCAGTATAGATGTTTGTAAGACCTTTTGGTTTGAGCCTCATAAATGGAGCAAAACCACCAACAACAGCACGACCAGAGATGATAGCATTTGAGATGAAAAAATCAAGTGAATCAAAATCTTCATCAAAGGCACTAAAGACATCTTTGTATGTAGTAGGCTCTAGTATATCGAGTCTATAAGCACGAGACTTGATACCATACTGAGACTCAACATCTGCAATTATTTCTTGGGCAGTATCTGCACTTGAAGCATAAGTAAATGCTACATCACAACCACGCTTAGCAAAAGCATAAACAATAGCTTTTCCAATCCCTCTTGTCCCACCACTTACAAAAAGTGTCTTTCCTGTCATAGTCTTTTCACTCATGTTATAGTCCTTTGATGTTGTAGTTTTTCATTACATTTTCGATTTTTTTCATACTCTCTTTACTTGGAGCTACGAGAGGAAGTCTATATTCTAGTGTATCTATGAGTCCAGCTATATACATAGCAGCTTTGATAGGCATAGGATTGGCTTCACAAAACATTACTGAGTTGAGAGGGTAAAGTTTATCATTGAGTACTTTTGCTCCTGCAAAATCACCAGCAAGAGCTAATCTTACTAACTCACTTTTAAGATCTGGCATAAGGTTTGATGTCACAGAAGTGATACCAGCACCACCATTTGCAAGGATGGGATAGTCGATGGCATCATCACCTGAAAATACTTTGAGGTCAGGGCGAAGTGAAAGAAGCTCTACAACGCGTTCTAAACTTCCAGTAGCTTCTTTCACACCATAGATGCTCTCAACATCATCAAAAAGTCTAATAGTAGTTTCTACAGAGATGTCAGTAGCTGTACGACCTGGTACATTGTAAAGCATAAAAGGCAAATCAGGTACAGATTCTGCGATAGTTTTATAGTGTTGGTAGAGTCCCTCTTGAGAGGGTTTGTTATAGTAAGGTGAGACTGAAAATATCGCATCAACGCCACAAGCTTCTGCGCGTTTAGCGGTATTTATTGCTTCGGCAGTTGAGTTACTTCCTGCTCCTGCAAGCACCTTAGTGTTTGTACCTTTACAAACTGCAACAGCTATCTCCATACAGCGGATATCTTCATCTGGTGTGAGTGTAGCACTCTCCCCAGTTGTTCCAACAGGACAGACTGCATCCATACCATTGTCTATCTGTCTTTTGATGAGATTTGCGTAGGTTTGCTCATCGAGTTTTCCATTTTTAAATGGAGTGATTAGTGCAGTTGTTGAACCAAGAACCAAATTCATATCTATACCTTCATATTTATAATTTTGAAATTATATCTAAATAGCTTTAAAACAATTTTTTTCAATCTATTTTTTATCGTCTTTTAAAATCATCGTTGTTGATTTGTCGAAGTTAAAATACTTTTGTGCTACTTTTTTTATCTCTTTAGCATCAAGGCTGTTGATGCGTTCTTCGTAGTTCTCAAGAGGTTTTATATCTCCTCTTACCAAGTATCCACCAAAAAGAGAAGCGATGGAAGTTGAGCTCTCTAGTGAGTAGATAAAATCAGCTCTCGTATTTATTTTTACTTTATCTAACTCTTCAGTACTTACGGGAGTTGTTTTTAAAAGTTCTATCTGTTTGACAAGTTCTTTCTCTACATCTTCAGCCTTAACTCCTGGGTTACAAGATGCTAAAAAGATAAAAAGACCTGGGTCTGTGTTCTCCATATTGTAGGCATAGACTTGATTGACCATATGCTTTTGTTCAATAAGAGTTTTATAAAGTCTTGAGCTCTTTCCAGAGTAAAGTATCTCGCTGATGGCACTGAGTGTTGCTTGATCTTCATCTTGAAAATTTGGTATATGAAAAGCGATAGCAACTATCTCTACCTGAGAATCTCTTTTTATCATGATGCGTTTTGCACCATCTTGCTCTGGTTCTATTGCTAGGACTTTTGGGATTTTTACTTTATTTTTTATTGTACCAAACTCTTTTTTGGCTCTCTCAAAGACCTCACTTGCATTGACATCCCCAGTTACCATTAAAAGAGCATTGTTTGGTTGGTAGTAAGTTGCATGAAAATTTCTGATATCGTCTATAGTCCATGTTTGGATATCGTTCATAAAACCAATAGGTGTCCAGTGGTAAGGGTGATAGACATAAGCATTGTTAAACATTTTAAAGTAGAGATAGCCTACTGGTGAGTTGTCTGTACGCCATCTACGCTCCTCTGCTACAACATCGCGTTCTGGTTGGAACTCTTCATCTTTAAGATTGAGGTTTTGCATAAGTTCTGCAAAGAGTTCAAGTGATTTGCCAAGATTGTCAGTCGAAGATTTGATATAGTAGTGTGTATAGTCGAAACTCGTTGATGCATTGTTGACACCACCGATGCTCTTTACCTCTTTGTCAAACTCACCCGCAGCGAGGTTTTTTGTTGATTTGAAGTTCATGTGTTCTAGCATATGTGCGATACCAGTTTTACCCATCACTTCATTGCGACTTCCAACCTTATAAAAAATATCTGTACTGATTACATCTGTGCCATTGTCTAGTGGAATGACTACAATCTCAAGTCCGTTTTCTAAAGTTTTTGTTTCATATTTTGGGAGTGTTGTTGCCATGAGTGTTCCTATGCTTAGTGTAAGTATTAAAAGTATTTTATGTATCATTTTCTATCTGCTCCGATAGCTTCTGTGATGTTTGTATATCCATCTGCTTTGAGAAGTGCTACAAGTTCTTTGTTGATGTTCATAATCATGTCTGGACCATGAAATATAAGTCCGCTAAGGATTTGAACAAGAGAAGCTCCAGCTTTGAGGCGTCTATAAACCTCATGTGCTGAGTTGATGCCACCCACAGAAATAAGTATAGTTTTTCCATAGAGTTCTTTTGCTATCGCTTCAAATATCTCAAAACTTTTTTCTGTGAGTACAGCTCCGCTGATACCACCGATATCTTTTGGATTACTCACAAGCGAATAGTCTATAGTTGTGTTTGTAGCGATGATGCCATCTGCACCTTTCTCAACTGCCATTTTTGTAAGTGATACTGCATCCTCTTTGGACATATCTGGTGCAATTTTTAGTAAGATGGGTTTAGAAGTGAGTTTTTTTGCTTGGCTAAAAAGCTCAGATATAAACTCTTCATTTTGCAAGTCACGGAGTCCTGGTGTGTTTGGAGAAGAGATATTGATAACAACATAATCACCAAGATGCGCTAACTCTTTGATGAGTGTTGTGTAGTCATTGAGTGCATCTTCTTGGGAGGTGATTTTATTTTTGCCGATGTTTATCCCTAGGGGAGTATTGTACGGATAATTATTTATGAGGCGTTCTTTAGCTGCGAGCATCCCGTCATTGTTGAAGCCCATCGCATTTTGGATAGACTCCTCTTGTATGTGTCGAAACATACGAGGTTTTGGATTGCCCTTTTGCGGGAGGGGTGTGAGTGTCCCTATCTCGCTAAAGCCAAAGCCTAAAGTCTCTATCCCTTTTATCATAGTAGCATTTTTATCAAACCCAGCTCCAAGTCCTATGGGATTGGCAAATGTTTTTGAAAAAAGATTCTGCGATAAAATAGCATCATCAATGAAGTGCGATTTTTTGTATCGATTAAAAGCCCAAGGGCAGATAGCTGGTAGCTTTAAAACACTTTCAGCTAAATGGTGAGCACTCTCAGGTTCAAGCTTAAATAAAAATGGTTTAAGATTTTTATATATATTCATTTAATGTCCAATTATTTAAAATTTTGATATTATACAGAGATAAAGTAAAGGTTTGGTTATGAATTATTATTTATGGATGGATAGGTACTTGCTTAATGTCACAAGATAAATTTATAAGAATAGATAAAAGTTTGGTTTGTAAGGAAGAGGTTGCTCTCTTTAGCATCTATTATCCAACAGAATTAAGTTCTCAGATGGAATGTCTCATCGAAAAGGGTATCCCCTTAGTAGAAGGGAAGAGAAGAGTTGTGACTTCAAAAAAAGCTTTGTATATTTTAGAGACAGATAGAGATCAGTATAGAGAATTTTGTGAGTTGCAAAACTCTTTAAAAAGTAAAGAACAGTATGAAGAGAATACAAAAAAATTATATACAAAAGCAACGAGTATTATAGATGAGATATATCACAACCCAGAAACTTTAGGTGGATACGAAAAAACAAAAGATATTGTTAATGATCTGGTTCATAACATACTTGATGACAACTTTACTATGCATTCATTGATGAAAATTGCTACGCATGATTACTATACCCATACACACTCCTTAAATGTTTCAGTTTATGCTCTTAGTTTAGGTGCTCATTTGAAACTCAGTAAAAAGGAACTCGCTTTACTTGGAGAATCTGCACTTTTGCATGATCTTGGTAAAAGTAAGATTGCAAAAGAGATTATCAATAAAAATGGAAAGCTTACAGATGAAGAGTTCAATAAGGTAAAAAAACATCCAGAACTTGGCTTTCATCTTGCAGTCGGAATGGGTATCAAAGATAAAAATATATTGTACGGCATAAGGCATCATCAAGAAAAGATGGATGGCAGTGGGTACCCCTCAAAACTCAGAGGAGAGAGTATCCCACTTTTTGCCCGTATCATTGCTCTATGTGATATTTTTGATGCACTTACAAGTGAACGAAGCTATAAGACAGCCATGAGCACTTTTGATGCACTTAAGTTGATGAAAAAAAATATGAATAATCATGTTGATTTGAAACTACTTAATGAGATGATTAAGATGTTTAAGTGATAAAACTTTTTCTTTTAATTTTCTATTGCATAATTTGGGTTAAAGAGGCACTTATCCAAAGATGAGTTCATTATAAAAGTTTTTTCATAAGCTCTATATGGTAACTCTCTTGGTAATTTATGAAGTCAAAAAACTTAGAGAGTTTCTCTTCATGAATTGATTCGCTGAGTTGTTTACACATCTCTTTTGCAGCTTCCTCTTCTGCTATGCCATCATGAACAAACTTTTCTAAATCTTTGACTATGTAGGTCATCTCATGAAGTTCACGAGGAAGTGCCAAGATGCCAAGCTTTGCCATCATGTTTCCAAAAGATTTAAGGTGAAAATGTGATTCATCTATGAGGTCTTGAAAAACATTGAAGTGGAGGGCATTTGAAGTTCTCTCTTGCATATAAGCATAGACTAGGATGAGTTCATACTCTTTGTAAAGTTCCTCAAATAAAAATAGAGTAAGTGCATCAGTTTGACTTGCATCTAATTCGCCATTGTTCCAAATTCTTTGCATATTAAAAGCGGTAATCTCTTGGTTGTTGGTATCATCTGCTAATATTTGGCGAAGATACTCAAGTAGGTAGTTGTCATCAGTTTTGGCTCTTGTGCCTAAGATGGTATCAGGATAAAGTGCTTGTGTTGAGGTAACAACACTTTGGAGTGCCTTAATCACTTCAAAGACAGATTTGGTTTTATAAAGTTGCATATTTCTATCATAATTATAATCATCACCGCGTTCTAAGATATCTGTACCCATCCATTTCATGTGCCGAAATGCTATGAGTGAAAACTCATAAAGTCTTGACTTGATGCTTTCATCATTGATGGCAAATGAGGCAAAAGTGATGTGAAGCCACAACTCATGTTTTTTTTGATAAAGTTTATTCATTGTTTTCCTTTGGTGTACAACTTTCTTTCATGGTTAGTAGATGCATCTCTTCATCTTTACCATCAAGCTTGTTGTTAAAGTTAATGAGCGAAGCTGAAAATGCAGTAAATACAATATCTGCACAAACTTGTTGCTCAGGTGTCATATCGCCAAGTTTTTCATGCATTTTTTCAACTGCCTTTTGTGCATACTCAACGCCATTGCCTTTGATCATCTCTGTAAACATAGATCCTATGACAACAGTATCTTGACAACCATTTGTAGCATACATCACATCTTTGACTACAGAGTTTTCAAGCTCAGTATAAAAGATAACATACTCAGCAGTTTTTTTATCTGTTGCAACACCGATGCCATTGGCACTTTCAAGTTTTCCATAATTTCTTGGATTCATGATGTGATTCATCATTTCTGGGTCGATACCCTCTGGTAATTTTACATTTTCAAACATAGCTATCCTTTGATAATTTGGGATAATTTGTATAAGTTTACCTAAATATAATTAATCGTTGTTTTGATGTGCTAAAATTTTTAAGGGAGCAACTTTTTTGCAAGGATTACTTGCTTTTTCATAGAGTAGATCTCATGCTTTTCATTGTCAAACTCATCATAATATACAATCTCAAAATCATCAAATATTTTTTGGAGTTCTTTTTTTTCTAAAAGGTTATTTTTATCAGAATTTTCTTTTTCATTGCTAGCATCGAGCATATAGGTCTCTACAAAATAAAAACCGCCACTGTTGAGAGAGTTTTTAGTCTTTTGGAGTAAAGCCCTATCAAGAAAATTACACATCACAATGAGGTCGTACTGTTTCTTGATAGTGTAGTTGTCTAGGTCGGTAAGTTTAGCGTGTATGAGATTTGCGACATCTAGTCTTTGTGCATCTTGGGTGAGGGTGTTAAGAGCTACTTGTGCGATGTCAAGTGCATCAACCTCAAACCCATTTTGTGCTAAATAAAGAGCATTTCTTCCTGTCCCACAAGCAAGATCAAGCGCATCACCTTTTGGGATGTTTTTAAGTGCATCTATCAGTTTTGCACTTGCATCTCGAAACTCAAGTAATTGTGGTTTGTTTTGATACTTTTTATCCCACTTAGTCTTATCTTTGAGAGACATGCTTTAGACTTTTTCCCAAAATGTACCTTGTGGGGTATCCATAATCTGAACATCATAGCTAAGTATCTCATCTCTTAGTTTATCGGATAAATCAAAGTTTTTATCTTTTTTTGCCTGTTTTCTCAGGATTATAAGTCTTTCTAGCTCGGCTTTTGTTTTTTCATCTACCCCAAACTGAAAGTAATCGTAAGGGTTTTTTACACCAAAACCTAAGATGCTCTCAATGAAGCCAAGATTTGCCATGGTTTCTTTTTTGAGCTGCTTGTGTTTGCCAGCACTATCTAGTATCTCATTGGTTTTTGAGAGCATCGCATCTATGAGTGCTAAAGCTAAGGAGATGTTGAGATCATCACTAAGAGCTTTTAAAAGAGCATCTTGAAACTCTGTTCGTTCCTCGTAAGTTGCTAAAGAAAAAAGTCGTTTTTTCAGTCTATAGATCTTATCTAGTCTTTTTTTTGCAGTTTGCAAATCCTCTTCATTGAAGTTGAAGTTTGAACGGTAGTGTGTAGAGAGTAAGTAGTAGCGAAGCACCTCACCATCATACTCTTTGAGTGCATCTTTGAGAAAAAAGCTATTGTTTAAAGACTTGGACATTTTTCGTCCATCTATGTTGACAAAGCCGTTATGCATCCAGTAAGCAGCAAGGGAGTGGTTAGTTGCACATCTTGTTTGTGCTGCTTCATTTTCATGGTGTGGGAAAAGTAGATCCGCACCACCTCCATGGATATCTACTGCAAACTTTGCATTTGGTTTTGCAAGGTGTTTTTCTATCATAGCAGAACACTCAAGATGCCATCCTGGTCGTCCAGCTCCAAAAGGGCTTTGGTAGGTGATGGTGTCATCCTTGACACTTTTCCATAGGGCAAAATCTGCTTGATGTTTCTTGAGCTGTGAAGATGTTACTCTCTCTTGTCTATCCTCATCCTCTTGAACTCTGCTTGAGAGTGTCAGGTAGTGTTTATCACTTGCAGTGTCAAAGTAAACATCGCCCTCCTTGGTCTCATAAGCATGACCTTTGTCTAGGAGTTTTTGTATGAGATCATACATCGCTTCTAAATTTTCTGTAGCTTTTGGTTCGATATCTGGTCTTTTAACACCAAGTTTTGCCATCTCATTATGAAATGAGTCTGTATAAAAATCTGTAATCTCGTGAATGGTTTTTTTCTCTATGATAGCTTTGGCAATAATCTTATCATCAATATCTGTGATGTTTCTCGCGTAAGTCACCTCATAACCATTTGCACGAAGTACCCGAGTGAGCAGGTCAAAAACAAGGGCGGATTTTGCATGACCTAGATGGGCATCATCATAGACAGTTGGTCCACATACATAGAGTGAAGCCTTTGCCTCTTCGAGTGGTATAAACTGTAGTTTTACTTTTTTCGTTGAATCATATATATACATTAAATCTCTCTTTGTAAAATTATAGCATACAAATCTTTTTACCAAGACCTTTTTTTATGAGCACTTAGAGCATAATAGAGTATAAACCCATACGAGACAAATCCTAAGGTGTATCCATACTCTATGGAACTCATATCTGCAATCTTGCCAAAGAGTAGGGGGAGAACTGCCCCTCCAGCTATCCCCATGATAAGCATGGCACTCCCTTGGGCGGTATGTTTGCCTAAGCCATCAAGAGCAAGTGGCCAAATAGTAGGCCAGATGAGTGCGTTGGAGAGTCCTAGTGTGGCTACAAAAAACAGGCTTGTTACACCATCGGTGCTTAGTACCCCAACTAAAAAGAGTATTCCAAAGAGAGCAGAAAGTAGCAGGGCTTTTTCTTGAGAAAGGAACTTAGGTATCAAAAAGATTCCAAGAGTATAGCCTATGACCATGAAAACCATGGTAATAGAGGTAAACATAGTGTAGTTTTCTAAACCCAAAGAAGCACCATAAAGACCGATGGTGTCCCCAGCTATCACCTCTATGCCAACATAGAAAAATAGAGCTATTGCACCTAAAATAACTTGAGGATAAGCTAAGATATTGGTTTTTGCATCTGCATTATCATCTTGAAAGTTTATCTCTTTAAGGTTGGAAAACTTCACAAGTCCTATAAGCCCAAAAAGGGTGATTGCCATGATAAGGTAAGGGGTGATAAGTCTTGAAGCAAGTGCATCTTTGTCGAGTTGTGTAAGATGGCTTGTATCGAAACTGTTGATATCTGAAAATATAAGAGCTGTAAAGAGTAGAGGTACGAGTACCCCTGCTGTTTTGTTGATGATTCCCATGATACTTATCCGTTTTGCGGCACTTTTTTTATCGCCCAAGGCTACTACAAAAGGGTTTGATGCAGTTTGGAGTATGGTAAGACCCGAGCCAAGTGTAAAAAGTGCAGTTAAAAAAAGAGAGTAGGTTGCATAGAGAGCTGCTGGGATGAAAAGGAGGGAGCCGACACTCATGATTGCTAGACCTATCATCATCCCATTTTTGTAACCATAACGGTTAAGTAAGTAAGACATAGGTAGTGCCATCACTATATAAGCAATATAAAAAGAAAAAGTCACAAACAAAGCTTCAAAATCGCTAAGGTTTAAGATGAGCTTTAAAAAAGGGATGAGTGAACCATTGAGCCAAGTTACAAAACCAAATATAAAAAATAAGATGCCAATGATAATCACAAAGTAAAACCTTTGAGATAGTGTGCTACCGCATCCTCATCATTGGTATATTTTGAGATGAAAGAAGCTTTCTTTTTAAGAGCATCTTGTGCGTTGGCAACTGCTACAGAGGTATGTGCAAGTTCAAACATCCCAAGGTCGTTGAGATTGTCTCCAAAAACTGTGTAGTTTTTGAAGTCTAGTCCGAGATGATCGTTGAGGGTACGAAGTGCATGAGCTTTATCTGCATCTTTATGCAAAAGTGTGAGGAAATAGCAGTCCATGTATGCTTCTGGTGCTAAGATATATTTGAGTTGCTCTTTGAACACTTTGTGTAGTGCATCATAAAGTTCTTCAAGATCCTCTTTAGCTCCCATATAGACTATTTTAAAGTTTTTTTCTTGTGCTTTTGGTGAGTCTGTTTGGCGGAGATTGTCATCTTTTATGTATCTCGGAAGAAGGTTTTGTTGGTAGCTATTGCCATTTGTTGGAAAGACAAATATTTCGCTTTGCACATTTTGTTTTTCCAAGGCTAAGACAAAGGGGTAAAATTTTAAACTTTCACCTATAGCGATGATCTCATCACCCATGCTTTTGCTTATAAACTTAGCTTCAATGATATTTTTATTTTTATCAACAAGGAGTGAACCATCGAGTAAAACCATTGGGGCATTGAGTTTTACCCCCTGAAGCAATTGTTCTGCTTTTTGAAAAGTTCTTGCTGTCGCTATACCCATAGTGTAATGCTCTGCCATCTTGTTCCAAGTGTTTTTTGAAAACTCGCTGATGCTCAAATCGTTGCGTAAGAAAGTATGGTCTAAGTCTGTGATGAAGATATTGCTCATTTTTGTCTCTTTGCGTAAAACTCTTTTTTAAACTCTGCAAATCTATCTTTAAGTATAGCCTCTCTCACTTCACGCATGAGATTGAGGTAGTAGTGAAGGTTGTGGAGTGTTGCGAGACGAAAGTAAGCAAGTTCTTTAGCGCGAAAAAGATGGTTCATATAGGCACGGCTATAGCGTTTGCAAGTGAGGCACTCACACTCTGGATCTATTGGTAAGGGGTCCTCTTTGAACTTTGCACCTTTGATGTTTATGCGTCCAAAAGAGGTGAAGAGTGTCCCATTTCTTGCATTGCGAGTTGGCATAACACAGTCAAACATGTCGATGCCTCGCTCAATATTTTCTATGAGGTCTTCTGGAGTTCCTACGCCCATAAGGTAACGGGGTTTGTCCTCTGGCATATACTGTGTCGTATGCTCAACTGTGTCATACATCTCATTGTTAAGTTCTCCAACACTCAGTCCACCGATGGCAAAGCCATCAAAATCCATAGCACATAACTCTGTTGCAGATTTTGTACGAAATGCTTTATCTGTTCCCCCTTGGATGATGGCAAAGATGTTTTGTTCGGTGCAGATGCCCTGAGCTTGTTGTGCTCTAAAGTAGTCTATAGACTCTTTTGCCCAAGCCGTGGTTCTCTCAATGCTCACTTTGATACGCTCTTGCGAGGCGGGTAGTGCTACTAAATCATCAAGTATCATCATGATGTCAGAACCGAGATTTGTTTGGATATCTATCACCTTTTTTGGTGTGAAGAAGTGTTTGCTTCCATCTATGTGACTTCTAAACTCTATACCATCTGTTTTTGGTTTGCTTATATCTGAGAGGGAGAAAGCTTGAAACCCACCGCTGTCTGTTAAAAAGCTTTTAGGGTAGGTGGTAAAGCCATGAAGTTTACCCATCTTTGCTATGGTCTTATCCCCTGGTCTAAGGTAGGTGTGGTAAGTATTTGCAAGGATGATTTCAGCACCTAAAGTATGCACAACATCTTCCATATCAAGAGATTTGACACTTCCTAGTGTTCCAACAGGCATAAAGACTGGGGTTTGGATGGTGGAATGTGCAGTTACAATAGTACAAGCACGAGCTTTGCCAGATGTTTTTTCTAAAGTAAATTTCATATTTGTTAAAATCCTATATTGTTTTTAAAGCTCAGACTAAAGAGAGTTTTGAATGAAGAGTGCGAGTATGATCAACAGTATGATTGCTGCTGTCTTGTTGTAAAGCTTATTTGCAAGGATAAAAAGAAGTGCTAATGAAGCTCCACCCATGATAAGCATATCAAACTGAGATGAAACCATGTCAATCTTTAAGGGGTTTATAAGCGATGATGCACCAAGAACCATAGAAAAATTTGCAACATTTGACCCTATGATATTTCCTATGCCCATCTCAGCATTTCCTTTTTTGACTGCAACTACAGAAACCACAAGTTCTGGCAACGATGTACCTAAAGAGATAAGAAATAGCCCAATTATCCACTCACTTATGCCAAATACTCTTGCTATATTTGTACCACTATCAATAACAAAATTTGCACCACCAATAGTAAATATAAAACCTAAACCAAGAAAGAGAACAGTTCTCGTCCAATTAAATTTTTCTTTTTCTAATGAATCATCTATCTCACCCTCTAAATCCTCTTTGGAATCAGTAAATAAAAACATGAGATAAGCAACCATAAGTAAAAGGAAAAGCAACCCATCAAAACGACCTATAACACCATCTTGAATCATGATGAAAAAGAGAACAAGCGGGATAACTACCCATGCACTATCTTTTGCAAATAGGTTACGAGAGGGATTCATCTTCTTTGCTATGAGAAACACTATACCCAAAACTAGAGTAATATTAAAAATCACACTACCAACGACATTGGCAACAGCCATATCACTTTTGTGAGCACTCGCAGCCATCATAGAAGCAGCCATTTCAGGTAAAGATGTCCCAAATGCTACTAGGGTAGCACCTATTACAAAGTGGGAAATATTAAAATGAAGGGCTATTCTTTCTGACTCTTTGATGATAAAATCTGCACCATACACAAGTGCTGCCATTGCTATAAAAAATATTAAAAAATCCATGATTATCCTTGTGTTCTTAGTATTAAACTTTTTGGTAGATGAAACTTTGCAATGAGTTCATTTTCTTTGCTTCTCATCTCTCCATCATCAGTTTCATGATCAAATCCGATTAGGTGAAGCATCCCATGAATAAAAAGCAAAGCAAATTCATCATTTTGCGAATGCTTTAATTCTTGAGATTTAGAATACACAAATGCATCGCAAATGACAATGCTTCCTAAAGGTGCCATTGGCATCTCTTCGTAAGGAAAACTTAGAACATCTGTTTCTTTGGTAACGGCTCTTTGTTCTTGATTTATTCGTAGCATCTCTTCTTTGTCAACAATATATAATTCAATATCTTTTTTACTTAGAAAAGAAGCGATATCGTTTAAAAATTCTTTATTGATTTGTAGAGAGGTGTTGTTTGTTAGTTCAATCATTGAGTAGAACTACCCATCTTAGTTAATTTATATAATTTCATAGATTTTCCTAATTTTTTACAAGACTTATTTCTTTATTTAAATTGTAACATAAATTCTTTAGTATAGTCCTCTTTTTTAAAAAATAAATATTTGCAAGGTTTTTTGTAGGGGAGTTTAAAAAGATTCCCACCGAGATGGTGGGGAAGTAAAGATTAGATTAATCAGCGTCTTTTGTTTCTGGGATAGCGTTAACTCTTTCACCAGTAATTTTGTGTTCAGTATAGTAATCAGCCATTGCTTGATCAGCTTCAACTTGACTGTCATATCCAGCAGCTTTCATAGGAATCTCTTCCATTGCAACTTGAACAGCTTGCATTTTTTTCATTAAGCCAGCATTGATTGGTTTTTTATCAGTTCCACCATAAAGTGCAAGAGTCATATCCATAGATACTAAGTATCTTCTACCATCTTCATATTCAACATAGATAACACGACATGGCATAAACCCACCGTAAAAACGAGAGTGATTTAACATCTCTTTAGCAATACTTAAAGAACAAAATTCTGCAATTCTAGCATGAACAATTAGGTGCTTGTAACCAGCTTTTTTATAGTTTTCTTTTTCAACATCAAGAAGTCTAAACATATTTTTTTCGCCAACAAATCTCATGTTGTACTCACCAGCTAAATCTTTCATGTCATCAAAGATATCCTCTTCAGCTATTTCACTGTCAGAAATTAGCCACTCTTTCATCATAGCTTGTGCTGGATCGCCAGTTGCACTTACTATATCTAACATTCCTAAATAAGCATCTTGTGTTTTTGAGTTAAAGTCGAATACATATGTTTTACCTAATCTCATTGCACCACAACCACTCATCATAAATACTGCTATAAGACTTATAGCCATTATCTTCATTCTATTTTTCATCATTACTCCTTAGATTTAATTAAATAGTGATTGTGATGTTAGCATAATTATTTGAATATTTTTTATAAAATAGTATATTTCTCACATTTTTATCACTTGCATAGTAAGAAAGTAGCATTTTATATTTTTTTTGGTAAAATACTAAATAAATATTTATTTCTAAGGATTTTTTTTGAATTTATTTAACCTTTTTTCTAAAAGTACAGCTAAACAGCCAACTAAAAGTGAAGCTTCAGCACATTGGGTAAAATGTAAATCATGCCACTCATTGATGTATTACAAAGAAGTCGAAAATCAAAACTATGTTTGCCCTAAGTGCGGTTTTCACTTACGAATTGGTGTAAAAGAGCGTATAGATTTGTTGGCAGATGAAGGGACATTTGTAGAATATGATGAATCGCTAAGACCAATTGATCCTATCAAGTTTGTAGATAAGAAATCGTACAAACAGCGTATAGAAGAGGGACATAAAAAAACAGGTCGTTTCTCTTCTGTTGTAAGCGGAGAGATGCGTATAAATGGTGTAGATGCACAGGTGGTAATCTTTGATTTTGCCTTTATGGGCGGGAGTTTAGGTTCTGTAGAAGGTGAAAAGATTGTTCGTGCTGTCACTCGTGCTATTGAGAAGAAACAAGGTGTTATAATACTGAGTGCATCTGGTGGTGCAAGAATGCAAGAATCAACATTTTCATTACTTCAAATGACTAAAACATCAGCAGCTTTGGCAAGGTTAGCAAATCATAATCTTCCATATATTTCAGTACTGACTGATCCTACTATGGGTGGGGTTTCTGCTTCATTTGCAACACTTGGTGACATTATCATTGCTGAACCTGGAGCACTCGTTGGTTTCGCTGGTGCTAGAGTTATTGAACAAACTATTGGTTCAGAACTTCCAGATGGATTTCAAAGAGCTGAGTTCTTACTTGAAAAAGGTGCTATTGATATGATAGTAAATAGAAATGAGCTTAAAAAAACCCTGAGCGACCTCTTAGCATTTTTAAAACCAAATTCATAAACATCTTATGCAACTTTACGCTCTATGTGATCAAGAACTTTTAGATTTAAAGTCTCTCACTGTACAAGAGTATATAGAGATTGCAAAGTCTCATAACGCTACAGTGATACAATATCGCAATAAAACCTCAGATATACCCTTCATTAAAAAGCAACTTATAAATATACGAAAAATCTATGATGGTTTTTTGATAATCAATGATAAATATGAGCTTGTAGAGTATTGTGATGGAGTGCATCTTGGACAAGAGGATCTGAAACATATTGATGAAGATATCTTTAAAGCAGTAAAAATCATAAGAAGTGTCATAAAAAAAGACAAAATTCTAGGTATCTCAACACATAATGAAACTGAAGTTCTTCAAGCAAATAAGATGGACTTAAACTATATAGGTCTAGGTGCTTATAGAGATACAAGTACGAAAAAGGATATCCAAAGTGTATTAGGAGATGCTTTAGATACTATTGCCGCTAAGTCCAAACACTTTGTTGGGGTTATCGGGGGAGTGAAACTTGCTGATAAATTTGAAAATATTACTTATAAAGTTATTGGAAGTGGATTGTTAAAGTGAAAGTTTCCATAGTGTCAATCGCAAAAAAGGAGCGTTCAGTTTATGATGATGTTAATAATGAACTAAAAAAAATGATAAGTCGTTTTGCAAAAGTGGAAGAAATTGATATTTTCAACAAAGATGTAACCAAAGCACACGCTATCTCTCCAGATGCCTCGCAAAGGGCATATACTAAGGCTATGAATCCTTATATAAGCAAAGGATATAGTATCACATTGCATCCAGATGGAGAAATTATTGACTCTTATGCTTTTAGTAAGCTATTAAATGATAAAATTGCGATTAAATTTTTCATTGGTGGTGCTTATGGATTTGAAGATGCTTTTTTAAATAAAAGTGACAAAGTTATAAGTCTTGGAAAGATTACTATGAGTCATAAAATTGCTAAAACAGTTCTCTTGGAGCAAATCTATAGAGGTTTTTCGATTTTAAGTAATCATCCGTATCATAAATGAGTCTAAGGATTAATAAGTGCAAGATAGTGAATTGAATTATTTTAAAGAGATTCTTGAGAGTCGTAGGGATCAAATATATACAAATATACATGGTGTAAATGAAGAGTTAAATCAGTTAAATACTCAAGAATTAAATGATGAAGCAGATCATGCTTCAAATAGTAATAATTCTATGATTGAAAGTGCAATAGTCTCACAGCAAAACCAAGAGTTAAGAGAGATTAATGTGACATTGGGTAAAATAGCGAATGGTGATTATGGAACTTGTGAAATGTGTGAAGACCCCATAGGTTTTCAGCGACTCAAAGTAAAACCTCATGCCATTTACTGCATCGACTGCAGAGAGATAGTAGAAAGAACAAAATAAGCATTAAAAAGGTATGGAATGTACTTAAAAAGATACACAATAGCGTCATTTTTATTAATAGTTATAGTTGGATGGTATATATATGCTTTCATAACACAAGATAGCATATCGGTAGAATTTTTTGGGATTCATTTTCCAGCAATGTCTATTGCAGTTTTAGTAGTGATTCCTCTTTTTGTACTCTATGGAACAAGTATCCTGCATATGGGATTTTACTCGATGTTAGGTGGGTTTGAAAGTAGAAAGTATGATAAAGACTTTGAAAGATACATAGATTCAGTTATAGATGCTTATCTCGGAAAGCAGGTTCGAAATCATGTATATAAAACAGATAGATACAAACTGCTTGGAGGGGTGATGGATAACTCTGTTTTAATGGCAAATCCAACATTACACTCAGATACAAATAATGAGAAAATAAACAATATTATCAACCTAATCAATGAGATTAAAGAGGGTAAGATTGTTGATCTTAAAAAATTTAATCTTAAACTTACAAATCCTCTTGTTGTACTCAACCAAAGAAATATGTACAAAAATGGTGACATTAATGCTGAAGACATTTTAAGTTCAAAAGATAAATATGCCCAAGAATTATATGAAGAGGTTTATGTAGATTTTGCAAAAACTGCTCCACTATATGCCATAGAGAACTATAGAAAACATATAACAAACAAAGCACTTTTTGAGATTTTAGCAAGAATAAATGCAGATGAAAATACATTAGAAGTATCCAATGAAGCTCTTATTTCTTTATTGGAAGTTTTAGAATTACGAGAAAATGATTATTTGGACATCTCAAAAAGACTTTCAAAAACAATGATTCCTGAGCAAAGAATGAAACTATTTGAAACTTTAAGTGAAACTCATGATGATGCAACAGCTGCATATCTATATACTCTTTTTGATTTAGAGATGATAGCTCCAGCAGATGAGCTTTTAGAAAACACAAGACCAGATGAATACTTAAATTTTAAATCATACCGTGCACTCAAAGAATGTGGAAAAAACTTTAATATAGAACTGTTTGTTTAAGTTATATGAATTTTGACAATCCAGTTTATGTATTGGCTCCATTAGCTGGATTTACTGACCTTCCTTTTAGAAGCGTTGTTAAAAAGTTTGGAGCAGATCTTACTGTGAGTGAGATGCTAAGCTCTAATGCTCTTGTGCATAACTCCGCTAAAACACTCCATATGCTAGAAAAATCCCCAATAGAAGACCCTTACTCTGTTCAAATCGCTGCTTCAGAAGTTCAAACTGCTCGTGGTGCAGTAGAGATACTTAACAAACAAGATGGCATAGATATAATAGACTTAAACTGCGGTTGTCCTGTTCCTAAAGTTGTTGGGCACGGGAGTGGAAGTTCCCTTTTGAAAAATCTTCCTCTTATGGGGGAGATCATTAAAACTATCAAAGAAACATCAAATAAAAGTCAAACAAGTGTAAAGATTAGACTTGGATTTGAAGAGAAAAATCATATAGAAATCGCAAAAGTAGTAGAAGCTTCAGGTGCGGATTTTTTAGCAGTGCATGGAAGAACTCGTGCTGGAAAGTTCAAGGCTGCCGTTGATTATGATGCGATAAAAGAGATAAAAGAGGCTGTATCGATTCCTGTGATTGCTAATGGAGATATTGATTCTTATGAGAAAGCAAAATGGGTATTGGAACATACTGGTGCAGATGGAGTGATGATAGGTCGTGGGGCAGTTGGTGCACCTTGGATATTTCATCAGCTTCGTACTGCTTCGAGCGAAATCTCATTTTCGCTTAAACATGAGATTATCATGGAACATTTTGACAAAATGGTAGAGTTTTATGGTACGCACGGGGTAGCCATGTTTAGAAAACATATTCACACATACTCAAAAGGCTACAGAGGTGCATCACATTTGCGTAATGAGGTGAATCATATTAGTCATATTAAAGAATCTCGTGATATAATAGATAACTTTTTCAAAAATGGAGAATTGGCCTAGATGCTAGAAATTAGTTTAGACATTAGAAACCTTGATGATAGCAACATAGCAGACAATTTACTCCACTATGAATACAATGTAAAGCACCTCCTTTCTCTTCTAAAAAAAGGTATAGACAAAGAGGATCCTCATTATCTAAGCTCTTATCGTTCTTTTGAGGGTGAAGTTTATGAAAATTATTTGTATGAAAAGCTTATCAAATATGCTGAGAAAAATGATTATATAGAAAAGTTTATATTAAAAGGTTTCCATCAAAACCGTTTTAAATCTTTTCCAAATACACTGTCTATCAGCGAAAAACAACAAATAGTTTACAGAACCAAGAGTCGCGAGATTAGTGAGTTTGATGCGATGTTTTTGACAACTAAGAATGAACTTTATTTTGTAGAGATGACCCTTGTTAAAAATGTACTTAAATTAAGAAAAAGACTAAGAAAGAAAAAGGCTCTTCTCGAGATTATCTTTCCAAATTATGAGATAAAGGCACTTATCATTTTAAATGATGGAGCTACTGGTGCGAAGCAATTTCCCGATTATTGTACTGTGTGGTTTACTCATGAATACTCTTCTAAAAAAGTAATGCAAAACATACTTAAACCGAGGAATAACCTCAAACCGAAACAAAAATCTAGATCAAAAAAAATGATTGAAGCACATACCCTTAGGTTATATCCCTTTAGATATTATAATACTATGAGTTGGATTACAAGGACTATTCGCTCGCATCAAAAGCATATTGTTGATATGAATTTTTTGATGAATGAAAAGGTTCAACGATATCATAATCTCTTTAATAAACTTTATATTGGTTATCTGAGCATAGAAGAAGCCAAAAAGATTTTAAATCTTGAAGGTGAATATGAAGCAGATCAAAGAGTAGTTGTCGCTTTAGAAAAAAAACACTCTGATGAGATAATAGTTACATATTACATTCAATTTACTCGGAAAAATCTTTATTATTACTCTTTCAATGATGAAAACAAACAGATAAAAGAAAAAAAAGATCCTTATGGGATAACAGTAACAGAAGTGTTTCACATCAACAAAATGATGGACAATAGTTATGAGTTAAATATGCAAAATATTAAAACTGTTAAAAAACTTTTGCGTATGAAGTTTGATGGTTTAGCAAAAAATTAAACCTCATACGATATGCCTGAAGCTTTATTGACATAAGATTGCATTGGGTCTTGTTTTTTCGGTGTATCTAAGAAATCTTCAAGGGCTTGATGCTTGTCTTGTAAAATACTTTCAAAATCCTCTTGTGAACTTGGCTTATCATCTGTAAACCTATCAAGCAAGAGATTGTTAGTCCCCATCATAACAAGATAGCTTTGCCCAGCAAATTCAAGCATAACAACACTATTTTTTTCATCTAAAGATTTTTGGAAACGGATGCTGACATCATCATAAGATTTTTTTGTAGTATTTTTCATCTTTGTCTTTTTATTAAAAAGCCAGTTGTTTGTCCTGTCTTTGTTCTGATTTTTGGTGATTTTTGTTTTAAGAAAATAGAGTATAAAAATCCCTACAATTAAAATTCCAATTACAATATAATAGCTTTGTGATAAATTGTCATCTTTTTTTGTTGGCAGGAGAGATAAAGAGGAAGGTGCTTTGAGTTGAGTAGATTGAGGAAGGAGTTTGTTCTTTTTATTTGAAATTTCCTTTGTAAATCTTAGTCTTAAGCCATAAGCATCAGATGTTTTTGAGGCAGTTAACTTAATGTTGGATGGTACAGAAGCGGTAATCTGAACATATTTTGACATGGGTGCTATAGAGAGCGTATGAATATATTGAGATTTGAGCTGTTTGATTTTGCTTGATTCTATGGTGGCATCTTCAAGTTTAATAATGATTTTTGAGCGAGAGATGCTTTTTTTGATTAGACCATCGTAAGGGGTATCAAATGTTATCATAACATCGACTCTATCAGTTCTGTTATAAATGTTATAACTTAGTATCTTTGAGGCAAAGAGACTGAGTGGAAGTATAAAAAGTAATAATAGTCTAATCATAAACGCTCTTTTGATAGGTGGTATAAAACGGCACTAGAGTCAAGTACCTCATTGATACGAATAGCAAGGTTTTTTTCATACACCATCACCTCTCCCTTACCGAGGATACGACCATTGACATAAGCTTCAACACTTTCCCCAGCTGGTTTACCTAAGTCGATGATAGAACCTTTGTGAAGTTCTAAAATCTCCGCTACAGTTTGTTCTGTTTCACCTAGGTCTGATACAAATTCTACTTCCATGTCGAGCAAACCAGAATAGTCCATCCAAGCTAACTCTTTTTCAGCATCAAAATGGCTTGCATCTTCAGTGAAAGTAGGTTTTTTCTTTATGCTCAATTTAATTCCTTAATAGCTATAGTAAGTTTATCATTCTCAATTTGGATAACTTTCATCTCATCGTAGTCGTAGTCAAAATCTCCAATTTTTTCAAAATGAGGTGTTTGAATAGTGTAAGCATTATCAGAGTTTTCAGCAAGAACTTTCGCACTACCAACGATTATATTTGTAGTCTCTAATGCTATATCTATAAGCGTTTGCTCATCACTTTCATCTTCTTCAAGAAAAAGCTTGGATACTCTTTGGATAAAAGTTTCATCGGCCGATAAATAAACTCTATAATGAAGTCCATTATCTGCATCAACATCTATGTAAGCAATAATCGTTCTCCCTTTTTGTTTTTCATCATGAGTTAAATGAGATAAACGAATTTGGTGTATACAAAAATTTTTAGCTGCTTCGATAATTGTGCTGAACATAAGTTTCCTTTTCTTAAGTATATTATACTCTGTAAAACTCAAATATATATAAAGTATACGCTTAAAGTTGATGATACAACTCTCTTAAAGCAGCTTCTATGTATAATTCGCGAAATACTTTAAGTGAGACTATGATAGAACTAATTACTCTTGGTGCTAGTGTCGGTGCTATTTCTGGATTTTTTGGAATAGGTGGTGGCACAGTTATCATTCCTATTTTATTGTTTCTTGGATTTGAAATAAAAGAAGCCATAGGTATATCAAGTGTACAGATGGTATTTAGTTCTGTTTATGGAAGTTACCTTAACTACAAAAAAGGTAATTTGGATGTCACAATGGTATCTATTATTGGTATTGGTGGATTTATAGGTGCATCCTTTAGTGGATACCTTGCTACGATGTTATCATCAAAATCTTTGGAAGTCATCTTCTTGCTTTTTGCTTCTTTTGCATTAATAAGAATGTTTTTAAAGATAAAAGATCTACCTACAAAGGAAGGCATTAGTCCAATATTACTTTTTGTAGTTGGATTGATCTTGGGTGCTGTAAGCATGACTATTGGGGTTGGTGGGAGTATTGTGCTTATCCCTATTTTAGTGAGTTTTTGGCATGTAGAACTAAAAAGTGCTATCTCAGCTGGTTTGTTTTTTGTAGTTTTTTCCTCATTGTCAGGTATGATATCGCATATTCTCAATGGACATGTAAATTTTGAAAAAGGTTTACTTATAGGGTGTGCATCTTTAGGAGGTGTATATCTTGGGATTCACTTGAAAGATAAGATAAAAGAGAGTTTACAAAAAAAACTATTGGTTGGTTTTTATGCAACAGTAGTGATTTATTTAACATATAGGATATTTATTTGAAAAAAGATTTTATTAAAATTACAGGCGCAAGAGAAAATAACTTAAAAAATATAAGTTTAAATATCCCAAAAAATGAACTTGTTGTTATGACAGGGATAAGCGGAAGTGGAAAATCAACTCTCGCTTTTGATACCCTCTATGCAGAGGGACAAAGACGCTACATGGAGTCTCTTTCTTCCTACGCAAGACAGTTTCTTGATCGTGTTGGAAAACCAGATGTCGATAAGATAGAGGGACTCACCCCTGCCATTGCAATAGATCAAAAAACTACAAGTAAAAATCCCCGTTCAACTGTAGGGACTATCACTGAGATTTATGACTACTTTAGACTTCTTTATGCTCGTGTAGGGATTCAACATTGCCATAAATGTCATAAAAAGATTTCGCAGATGAGTGCATCAGATATTATTGGCGAAGTAGCAAAATTACCAGAAGGGGCTAAGCTTGTTCTGATGGCACCTCTCGTCCGTGAAAAAAAAGGTTCCTACTCAGACCTTCTTGAATCTCTAGTTCACAAAGGCTATGTTCGGGCGATGATAGATGGTGTGATGGTTCGTTTAGATGAGGAGATAGAGCTTAGTAAGACAAAAAAACATACTATCAAGGTAGTGATAGATAGAGTAGTTGTCAAAGAAGAGAATAAAGAACGCATAGCAGCCGATGTAGAAAAAGCACTTAAAGAAAGTTATGGTGAGTTAGAGATAGATATACTCAATCATGATGAGTTAGACCTTATCGAGTCGCAAATACACTACTCTGAACATAATGCTTGTTTTGATTGTAAGATAAGCTTTGATCCACTAGAGCCACTCTCTTTTTCATTTAATTCACCTAAGGGAGCATGTAGTGAATGTGATGGTCTTGGGCTTCGTTATGCTCTTGACCATGAAAAAGTGATTGACTCAGATCTCTCTGTCGAAAAAGGTGCAGTTAAGATAGTTTATGGGTTTAACAAGGGGTACTACTTTACATTTTTAAAGGGCTTTTGTAAACATAACGACATAGACATAACAGTGCCTTACTCTGAACTTCCAGTGCATCAGCAAAAAGCAATTTTGCATGGGGGTATCGAAGAGGTTACTTTTCTTTGGAAAAATCATGAAGTCAAACGAATGTGGCCTGGTATTGTAAAGATTGCTTATGATATGTTCAAAGATGAAAAAGAGTTAGCAGACTATATGAGTGAAAAAGTTTGTAATGTATGTAACTCAAATAGACTTAAACTAGAATCATTAGCTGTGAAAGTAGGGCAAAAAGGTATCGCTGAGCTTTTGGAAATGCCTATAGCAAAATCTTATGAATGGTTTGCAGATGAAAAAAATTTCACTTACTTAGATGCACAAGATACACAGATTTCTGCACCTATACTCAACGAGATAAGGGAGAGACTTTATTTTCTTTTTGATGTTGGTCTGGGGTATATCACTCTTGGTCGTGATGCACGGACTATTAGCGGTGGAGAAGCACAGCGTATTCGCATCGCTTCACAGATAGGAAGTGGGCTTACGGGTGTGCTTTATGTCTTAGATGAACCAAGTATTGGGCTTCATGAGAGAGATACTTTAAAACTTATCCGAACACTTAGAAATCTTCAAGAAAAAGGCAATAGTGTCATCGTGGTTGAACACGATAAAGAGACAATAGAGAATGCTGATTTCATCGTAGATATAGGTGAGGGTGCTGGTAAGTTTGGTGGGGAGGTCGTCTTTAGCGGTACACTTGAGAAGCTTAAGAAAGCAAAAACTTTGACATCGGATTATCTCTATGGACGCAAGAAGATTGAGTATTTTTATCGACGAGAGCAAGAGAAATATATAGAGATAAAGAATGTTACTTTAAACAATATCAATAATCTTAGTGCTAAAATACCACTCAATAATTTTGTATGTATCACAGGTGTGAGTGGTAGTGGGAAAAGTTCTTTAATGCTTCAAACATTACTTCCAACAGCGAGAGAACTTCTCAATCATGCAAGAAAAGTCAACAAGATCGCTGGTGTAGAGGTTAATGGACTTGAACATGTAGATAAAGTGATCTATCTTGACCAAAGCCCTATTGGTCGTACACCTCGCTCAAATCCTGCGACCTATACTGGCGTTATGGATGAGATACGAAATCTCTTTGCTCTTACGAAAGAGAGTCAAATCCGCGGATATACATCATCAAGATTTAGTTTCAATGTAAAAGGTGGTAGGTGTGAAAAGTGTCAGGGTGAGGGTGAAAACAAGATAGAGATGCACTTCCTTCCAGATATTATGGTGAAATGTGAGTCATGTAACGGGCAACGCTACAATCAACAAACTTTAGAAGTATATTACAAAGGTAAAACAATAGCAGATGTACTTGCAATGAGTGTTGAAGAAGCTTTTGTCTTTTTTGAGCCAATACCAAAGATAAACTTGAAAATGAAAACACTTGTAGATGTTGGTCTTGGATATATCACGCTTGGACAAAATGCCGTAACTCTCTCTGGTGGAGAGGCACAACGCATCAAGCTCTCAAAAGAGCTCTCTCGTAAAGATACAGGTAAAACACTCTATATCTTAGATGAGCCAACAACAGGACTTCATTTTGCAGATGTAGATAGACTGACAAAGGTACTCCATCATTTTGTAGAGCTTGGCAATAGTGTCCTTGTTATAGAACACAACCTAGATATGATAAAAAATGCTGACTGGGTTATAGATATGGGACCAGAAGGTGGGAGTGGTGGTGGACTTATCATCGCTGAGGGTTCTCCTGAGACACTTGCTGAAAGTTATGAAAAAACTGGAAGTTATACTGGGGAATATTTAAAAAAAGAACTTAAAAAATAGACTCCAAAAAAAATTAAAAATATTTATGTATAATTATGAAAAAATTACAAGGGCAAAAGAATGTTAACATATATTTTTGGGCATACAAATCCAGATAGTGATTCTATTGTAGGCTCTCTCTCTCTTTCTTATCTTAAAAATAAACTTGGAGAAGATTGTGTAGCAACTCGTCAGGGTGATATCTCTGCAGAGACACAATTTATCTTAGATAAATTTGGTGGTACTTTACCAGAGCTTAAAACTTCTGTTGCAGGTGAAAAAGTATTTCTTATAGATTTTTCAGATAAAGCACAAGCTCCTAAAGATATTATGGAAGCAACGATACTCGGCATAGTTGATCATCATAAGCTCGGTGATCTTACAACTGATACACCATTGGAGTGTTGGATTAGACCAATAGGATGCTCAAATACAATTGTTTATGAGATGTTTCAATCGTACAATATTGATATTCCAAAAGATTTAGCTGGAATGATGATGATGGCAATACTCAGTGATACTGTGATTTTCAAATCACCAACATGTACAAAAGTCGATACAAAAGCGGTCAAAGAGTTGGCTAAAATCGCTGAAGTTGAAGACTATAAGGCATTAGCTATGGAGATGTTCATAGTCAAATCTGCAACTGATGGAGCAAGTGCTAGAAGCTTAAACACGAGAGATTATAAAGCTTTTGATATGAATGGTAAAAAAGTTGGCATCAATCAATTAGAGATGATAGATATCTCAGCTTTAGATGATAGGGTAGATGAGATCTATGCTGATATGCAAAGTATGAAAGAGCAAGAGGGGCTTCATACTATGTTAGTCCTTTTAACAGATATTATGAAAGAGGGCTCTTTACTTCTTTGTGTGAGTGATGACATAAGTAAGGTTGAGTCTGCTTTTAAATGCAAACTAGAAAACAATAGAGTTTGGTTAGCTGGCGTTTTAAGTCGTAAAAAACAGGTAGTTCCTTTTTTACAACCACTTTTTTAGAGCTAACAAAATTTCCTGAATTTGCTACACTACGAAGCATCACTTAAGATTTACTTGAATTTAGGTGCGAAAGCTGAGTTGTCTTATAAATAAAGTGATACAATAAGATAAGTTAAAAATAAAGGATAAGAAATGAAAAAAATTCTTAAGGTTTCAGCATTTGTGTCATTGATGTTATTTGGGTCTATACCACTATTGGCAAACTCTTCAAATACTAGCAAGAGTGTTCAACAGCAAAGTCACTTCAAGCCTATACTAGAAGCAGCTGATTTAGTTCAGGTTGCATCTAAATTAGACAAAAGTAATCAGAAGAAAGCTCTGTCCTTACTCGATAAAGCAAAAGTAGAACTACAAAAAGCTTCAGTTTCTACAGAAAGCAAAGAGTTAAAAATAAAAATTGCTGCGATTGAAAAAGCTATTAAAAATAATAAAGTGACAGGTAAACTGTATACAGATACTATTTTTAAGTTTGATGCTTATATAAATAAGGTAAAGCAGTGGGGATATGAAATCCGTGCACACGATGAAGAAGCGACAGACATTAAAAACTTTAAATCTAAAGAAAAAAGTAATGCCTATTAAGTAATATCTCATTGTTGTTAGCGTTTATTTGCATTCCCATTGGGGACGATGGGAATAAGAAAGAGCTGACAGAGTCCTTTACTCGCTATAGAGATATCGTTTAATCTTTTTTGTAGGTGTTTTTGTGAATGGCTCTATTTGGTGAATATACTTTCTAATTCTTGAAAAAGAAGAGATTTGAGAATTAATATCTATCCGCATGTTTTCTAGGTGTTGAGATATATGTTGTGCTACCTCTTTGTCAGGTATTTTATCTGCTTGAAACATGGTGTCTATCACCTCTAAATCTAAATGTATCCTCGCTATGATTTTTCCATTGTCATCTTCCATTACAAGGGAGTCAAGGACAGTTTTTTCATTGTTTATAATAGCTTCGATTTGTTCAGGATATATGTTCTCACCACCTGAACCTATAATCACATTTTTGCTTCTTCCACTGATGAAAAGGTACCCATCTTCATCAATGTAACCCAAATCACCAGTGAGGAACCAATCATCCTCCATCACCTCTTTTGTCTGTTGCTCATCTTTATAGTAACCTAGCATTACACTTGGTCCACGAGTCATTATTTCACCTTTACCACTCTCTGGGTCAGCATCTTTGATCTTGATATCTACACCATAAAAAGCAGTACCTGTTGATCGTACTTTTTTAGGATCTCCGAGTATAGAACCACCAGCAATAAGAGGTGAAGTTTCAGTTAATCCATACCCAATGATATATGGAAAATCTGCTTCATATAAGAATTGTTCAACTATAGGTGATAACCCAGCTCCACCAATGCCAAAGAATCTTATGCGACCACCAAAGGTTTTAAATAGTTTTTGACCAGCCAGTTTATTGAGTTTTTTTCTAAAGAATGTAGTTTTATATAGATTCCTTATTATCGCTGAAGAGTTAAATTTTGCAAGGACTTTATTTTTATAAATCTTTTCTATGATAAGTGGCACAGAAACCATCATCGTGGGTTTTACTTTGTCAAAGGCTTTAAGTAAGACACTTGGAGTTGGTGCTTTTTCTATATAATAGATAGAAGAACCATGAAGTAAGGGAACAATCAATCCTACTGTAGATTCAAGAGTATGAGCTAATGGAAGGATGGAAAGCCAGACATCATTTGGAACTATATCTACTTTGGAAAAAGTTGAAAGTGCATTTGTGACTAAGTTTTTATGGGAGAGCATCACCCCTTTTGAATTGCCAGTTGTTCCAGATGTGTAGATGATAGCACACAAGTCATTTTCATTTGGTTTTGTTATCTTACTAGAGATCATCTTTTGTCTTATCTGTGTAAGATAGGAAAGATTTGATAACTCATCAATGAGTTTCAGTGACTCTAAGCTTACAACCAAATCGAGTTTAGAGTCTATGTCATCCTCTATAGTGGGAAGATATTTGTCTGAAACAATAACTGCTTTTGCCCCAGAGTGCTTGATGATATGATGCACATCTGATGGATGAAAGTCAGGGAGGATAGGGACTACAACTGCTGCAAAATAGCTTATAGCAAAGTAGGCTACTCCCCAGTTTGGCATATTTTCACTTAAAAGGACTACCTTGTCACCTTTTGATACACCATGGGAGATGAGAAGCTGAACAAGTTCTTGAGTTTTTGCATCTAACTCATTGTAGCTCATGGTTTCTTTGCCAACAAAACCTAAAGCATCAAGTTCTCCATAAAGATTGATGGAACGGTCAAATAGGTCTGGGAGTGTATAGTTGTCCAAATTTTCATAGGGGTAATTATTTGTAGGCATCTCTTATCTCTTCTTTTGGAATATTTTAGTATTATACATAAAAATAATAATAGGAATATTTTGAGCAGACGAAATAAAGATAGAAAAAACCCAAATAGAAATCGTAAAACAGTTACTTTTAGTGAAAAAGATTTCTTACCAACTACGAGAGAGGAGATGGATGCTCTTGGTTGGGATCAGTGTGATGTTATCCTTCAACTCGTTCCTATCGTCCCCGATGGGAATGCATACCACTAAAATAATTCATAAAGTATGCATTCCAAAGCTAGAGCTTAGGAGTTTCCACCTTTAAAATCACTTAAAATTATCAACTATTTCACATTATTCACATCTTGAATTTGAGTAAAATTTAAGTATCTCTTATCATCATATATCTCATCATTTTTATAAAGTGAGTGAGCT
>JALUXP010000042.1 GCA_027013295.1 Sulfurimonas sp. | reverse complement strand
AAAGCTAGTTTTTACAGCATTTTTAACAGTGCCGTTAACAGCAGCTTCTGGAACTGTAACTAACATATATAAGTCTCCTGAAGGAGCAGTCCAAACATCAATACCTTTTGAACCTTGTAAATCAACTTTTGCAATTTGTTTAGAAACGGCAGTATTTACAGTGTCAACAGTCTCAGCATCACCTACACCAGTTGTGCGGGTAAAAGTTTCAACTTTGTCTTTTACTTGAGATTTGATTTGCTGAGCTAAGTCAGAGCGACCATTAGCAAGAGCGATTCTTCTCATGTGACCCATACCAGCAGCCGATTTTTTAGCTACACCTACACCAGCGTAAGCACCATCAACCATCGGTACACAAGTCCACTTTGGCGCAAGAACATTTTCTTGTTTACATCTGAAATCTGGTTCAGAAGCTGGAGCTGGAGCTGTACCACCACATCCTGTAATTGTTGCAGCTACTAGACCAGCTAGTGCCATTGTTGTTAATGATTTAATCATATATTCTCCTTGAATTTAAGTTACGGTAATTATACTAGTTTAATCTTAAATAATATTTATTAACTTTTATTTCTACTATTTTTCGAGTCCTAAAAAGTGAAATATACCCACTTTTCTTATTTTGCTTTTTAGATGGATTGCAGATTCTTGTTTTGCTTCTTTAAAATTTTTTCTTGATTTACCTATGAAAGTATGCTGTTTAAAAGCTACTTGCTTTTTATTGATATCATAGGTGGTGAATTTTACTAAAGATTTTGACTGGTTAAAACTATAGTTTTGTGTTTGGTCTGTTTTTGATGTGATGAGTAATTTAAGTGCATCTTTAGAACTCATTTGTGAACTTAGCAATAAACCACTAGCTCGGAGTGCATTTTTTACAGGTGATGTAAATCCTCTCGAATTAACATCACTTAATACGGAGATCGTTATATCTTTTTTGAGTTTCTTATAGGCAGTAAAGAGTTCATTAAGGTGTGTAAACTCATCATAAGTAGAATAATTAGCAATGGCTACTTTCTTAGCTTGAATAAGTGAGGCAATTATTACATAATTTTTCATTAGTTTAGATATGACTATGTAACGCTTGATAGCGATTTGGTCTTGGGTGTTTTTAAAAGCTTTGATGCTTAAAGGGAGTTTCTTGTTAAGACTTCTACTTAGTGCATCAAAGAGGGTTTTTCTTGAGAGTTTAACTAAAACTAAATGTTCACCTTTAAATACTGCCCTCTTATCTATACTAACAGCTCTCATAGAAAGAGTATTTGCAACATATTCATTAGTTTTGAGGATGGGTTTAATATCTTGATTTGATGCTACAGCCAATTTTGTAGTTTGTTTGATAAAGGCATCGTCAAGTTCTTTGTTGATCTGACTTCGTAGTTTTGCAATAGCTTGTTTTTTAGCTTTTAAGTCATCACTATTTGAGGCAGTAGCATAGATAAAGTTAAAATCTTTTGGAAGTGTAGTGTACCAAGAGGGAACTGTTTTTGGTTTTGGTGCGGAACATCCTGCAAAAAGTGCGATGATGATGGCGGTGATTAGATACTTATACATAAATTTCCTTAAAAATGTGATATACAATTCTATCAAAATAGTTTTAAATAGACTTTTTTGAGAGAAGTAGTTTAAGCGTAAATAGGCTTAAAGTCCAGACATCTTTTCTTTTAACAGTCTATTGAAGAGTTTTGGATATTTACTTTGAAGTTTTTTTAGTTTCTCTATATTTTGTTCTTGAGAATTTACATAAATCTTAAACTTTTGGTATCGTATCTCGTTTGCATCGTCATTTTCTTTTACTGATATTTCCTCTTGTTTTGGTTTTTGCACAACCTTTATATGCTCAACCTTAGTTTGTTCAACCTTGGTTTGGTTATCCTCTTTTTTTGCAACCACGGGGGCAACTACAGGGACAACCACAGCTGGTATATCTGATGCACTTACTTTTATGTTGACAATCTTAGGAGCTGAGGTTTCATCCTCTGTTTTGATGATGTATTCAAATGTGTCTAAACCGACATAACCTTTTTCAGCTTTGTATGTAAAACTCCCTTTTTCATGAAGGTTAAGTTCACCATGTTCTGGTTTTGACTCCAGAGCAAACACTAGGTTATTGCTCATAATGGGAGTCAATGATTCTGAAAATTTCACCCCTGATTGTGCTTGAAAGTTTTTTGTTTTTGCATCGTTAAATATACTCAGTTCTTGTGTACTCAAGAAGTTCAGTTCTATGGTCTTTTTTTCTCCTGCAGAGAGTTTTAAAATACCATTTTTATTTTGTCCATCAAATTTCACCATCCATCTAAGCTCTGCATCACACTTTTTTATGGTGTTGGCAATATTTGATTTATACAACTCTCCATCTATGCTTATACGGAAATCCTTTTCACCTACAAAAAGAACTGTTGGGTAGTTGTAGTCGCTTAAGTCTTTGGAGATATCTTCTTTATCAAATAAATCTAGGGAAAAGGTATCAGTTATTGGGCATTTGTCTTTTGCTGCAATGGTGTAAGTATGTTCACCTTTTTTAAGATAAATCTCTTTATTTGCCTCAACTTTTTTATCATCTACTTTTATCTTTATCTTTTGTGCACCACTGACTTCAAACTTAACATACTGAGGATAAGTTACTTTAAGCTCATCCGAAAGAGCTTGTTTTAGTTTCGTAATTCTTTTAAAATCAGATTTTGTAAATTTATCAGAGTAGAGTTCTAACAACGCTTTGGTTACATTGAGATGCTCTTGATAATTGAGAATCTCTTTATACCTTATCGTTGGTTTTGGACTCAGAGCGTTAATTTGAAATCTCTTAATATCTGCATTAAGTGTATTTGCAACATTAAGAAGATCACTTTTTTTGATGATAGCACATTGCTCTTTTTTCTCTTTGGAATAAAAAACTTGAGAAGAAAATAGCTCTAGCATCTTAGAGTTATCTTTTGATGAACTAAAGATAGAGGTGAAAAAAGAACTAGCTTTACCAAAGATACCCTCATTATCCTGTTTTTTTGTTTTGTTAGCAAAAAGTTTTTTATTGAGTGCATCAAAGGCATCTTCTTTAGTTGAATCACAGGCTTTAAATATGAGGGCATCAGCTTTAGCTATGGAAGAGTCATAGATGTCTTGAAAAGTTTTTTCTTTTTTTGTGAGAGCTAAAAGAGCTTTTTCTTTACGAAGTTGTTTTTTGGTAGGTTTATAAAACTCAGGAACAAGGTAGTTGAGTTCATCAAGCTTTTCCAACCATTTAGAGAGCTTTTTTATCTTTTCATCAATGTTTTTTGGTAGATTTGCTGCATCAAAGAGTAGTGCGGCATTGAGTAAATCACTTGTGTTTTTTACTTGGTCAATCTCTTTGACAGTTGCACATATTGTCTTCTGTTTTTTGGTGTATGTTATCTTTACAAGAGAAAGGTGTGTAGAGTTTTTACTGAGAGTGTCTACTTTATGCTCTATACTCTCTTGGCTTGAACTCGCAGTGCGTACGCTACTCGTTGTCATCTTGATCTCACTTTGTACTGTCGTGCGTATCTTACCACTCAGTTCTAAAAGTGCATCTTGTTTTGTAAGACCGCAACCCTCATAAGCACTCAGTGAAATTGAGAGTAATAAAAAGAGATAAGAAAGTTTCATAGATAGATACCTTAAATTAATTTAGTGTATTTTATATGATTTAGTGTTACAAAATACTTAATAATCTCTTGAATTTTGTTTTTGATCTAGTTTATTGAAGTCTGTTTCATAGATATAGGCACTAATCTCTTTTAAAGTATCTAAGTCATAAGCTAGTTCTGGCATAAGTTGGTATTTGTTGATAGCTTGATGCATTAGAGATTTTTGTGCATTTGGTTTTAAAACCCATTGCGTCATATAGTTAACAAACTGTTCTTTAGTTGAAAAAGCAGATTGGTAGACCTCTTTGACTTGGGTGATAGATGGAGCAGAATGTGCGATGGTTTCATGGTGGCATGTGACACAGTTGCCGTGAAAGAGTAGAGCTCGCATATCACCTGCATTGAGTTTTAAAGCAAGTAAGGAGAGTAAAAAGATATATTTATAATTTATAGTAATCATAAATATAATTATATCTTAATTTTGTAAATCCCTATTTATAATGCTCTTTAATCATCTCATACGCTTGATTGATCTCTTGGGTTTTAGCTGTTGCTTCTTTCATGTAAGCTTCACTCTTCTCTTGAGATTTGATAATATCGGGATGGTACTGCCTAACCAGTTTTCTATATGCTTTTTTTATGGTACTCATATCATCAGTTTTGTTTACACCAAGGATTTTATATGCGTCATCAAGAGTTGCTTGGGGTCTGATGTTTTGCATCATCTGTTCAAATTGGTCAAAGATAGTATGATAGGTGCTTGGGTCAAAATCAAATGCTTCAGCAATGATTTGGAGCATATTCTCTTCACTTTGAGAGACATTTCCATCCACAAAAGCAAGTTGAATTAAAAATCCCATAAACTGCTGTTGTTTTGGTTTGTCTCTTTTAAGTGCATCACCAAGTCTGCGTGCAGTGGACTCTAAGTTTGAAAAGTCATCTTTTTCTTGATTGAAAATATTTTTAAGAATATCTTTAGTTTTTTGAGGCTCGGGAAATATTTTTGAAATATCATCAAAGAGCAGACCTACTAACTCCGCTTCAAGTTTATCTACCTTGCCATCTGCCTTCGCCAATTTTGCAACGAGAGCTACAAAAAGCCCAAGATCACTTTCTCTTAGTGCATCATGAGATACGGAGAAGTCCTTAAATGCTTGTTGTGAATACTGTGTATAACGGTTATAACTTTTAAATATACTGTAAAATATATATCCTAAAATGCCTAATACTATTAAATTGCCCATTTTTCCCCTTTGTATAAGGTATTATAAATGATACAGGTAAACAGATGGAAATTTAGTAAAAGAAACGATATAATATTGAACTTAAAAGCTAGGTGTAAACATTGATGAATAGGTACTTATGAAGTTTTCTTTAGGTGATGGCGTCAAATATATGCTCATTGCATCTTTTTCTTTTGCTATCATGGGTGCTTTTGCTAAACTGGCTTCGCAGAGTATGAGTTCTCTTGAAGTTGTTTTTTTTCGTAATGTCTTTGGCGTAGCCATAGTAGGTTTTGCAATTTATAAAAAACCGATGGTGGGTAAAGGTGGGAAACCACTTTTACTCTTTTTTCGTGGCTTTATGGGTTTTGTAGCATTGCTAGCTTTTTTTTACAACATAGCACATATTTCACTTGGAGATGCGATGACTTGGTCGAAAACCTCCCCTGTATTTACCGCTATCTTTGCTTTTTTATTTTTAAAAGAGAGATTAAGTTTGAGTGGATGGATAGCTGTTTTTGTGGGTTTTGTAGGGATTGTGTTCATCACACAACCAAGTGGGCTTGGCTTTTCAAAGTATGATTTCCTTGGGCTATTTTCGGGCATTGGGGCGGCACTCGCCTACACCTCCATCCGAGAGTTAAAAAACTATTATGACACAAGGGCGATTGTCCTTTCGTTTATGGGCATAGGGACACTAGGTCCTGTCGTGCTTTTTTGGGTTTCTAATTTTGTAGATATGCCAGAACTAGATTTTATCTTAGGTGAGTTTGTTTTACCTAAAGGAATAGTGTGGGTTTATGTCATAGGGATGGGACTCTTCGCCACCCTCTCACAACTACTCATGACCAAGGCATACTCTCTTGAAAAGGCAGGTATCATAGGTGCAGTGAGCTATACCAACATCTTTTTCTCTGTCATTGTAGGTGTAATGCTCGGAGATGCTTTACCTGATTTTGCTACAAGTGTAGGGATTTCACTTATAATATTGGCTGGGATTATGGTGGCTAGAGGAAAGTGATAAAAAATCCAATATTTGAGAATGATTGCCTCTAAATACAATAGGAATAGTTGTTTTTTCAAGCTGATAGTCATACATGGGGTCGTAGTATTCAACTAGGAGTTTTTCAATGAGTAGTTTATATGCCTCTAAATTATCATCTTTGCTATGTTGTTCTAGTGCATCTTCAAAAATTACTTTTAACTCTCTATAAAGTTTCCCACCCAATCTTTTTTGCATCTTATCAAGACTACCGTTTATGATCTCTGCCCAAACTTTGATCCCATCTTCTTGATGTTTGTGAGTATAGTCTTGTAGAGAATTTAAAATATAATCCTCAAAAATAATCTCAACTCTTTGTTGAAGTGGGGTTTGGAGTATAACAAGTTCTCCATCCATGAGATTTTCATAGAGCGGTTTGGGGATAAAGGATTTGCCTATATTGTGACTCTCATGTTCTATGATGAGGTTTTTGTACTTTTTGTTTTGAAATTGGATGAGTTTGTAGGCAAGGTTATTTTCAAAGTTTATCTGCGTTGGTTGCTCTTTTGCAAAACCACCAAAGGTTGAACCTCTATGGTTGGCAAGTTTCTCAAGGTCAATAGCATTGTCTAACGCATCTATGAGGAGTGTTTTTCCTGAACCAGTTCTTCCACCGATGATGATGGTTTGAGCAGTTTTACTAATGTCAAGACTCTCTTGCATCAAAAAAGATCGAAAAGCTTTGTAGCCACCTTTGAGACGGGTGATGTTTATGCCCGCTTCTGCTAACCAAGCTTGAGAGATGCCAGAGCGTTGTCCTCCACGAAAACAGTACAGTAGAGCATTAGGATTTTGTGTTAAATACTCTTGCCACTTTTCTACTCGTTCTTGTTTACCCTCTTGTTGTATCAATTCCTCCGCTAACTTTACAGCTTGTGCGTTACCTTGTTGTTTATACATAGTACCAACAAGCTCTCTCTCTTTGTCATTTAAAATAGCTATATTTGTAGCATTTATAAATGCACCTTTGTTGAACTCTATCTCTGCTCGAACATCTAAGAGTGGTATTTCATCTAGGACAATAGAGCGAAAGTCATCAGTTAAAAGAGGGGACAAGACTAGATGACCTTTACTAAAAACTCGGTGCGTTTTACAGTGCTTCCGATAGGTTCTAAGTCTAAACCAATACTTGAGGTGATGGCTAAAAACTCTTCAACTGTATCTTTTCTTACAACACAAAGAAGACCACCAGAAGTCTGTGCATCACAGAGGATATCTTGTTGTGTTGGAGTCATAGGGGCGATCTTCTCACCATAACTCTCAAAATTTCTACGAGTTCCCCCAGGGACACAGCCCATAGCTAAATATTTTTTGACATTTTCTAGTGTAGGTACTTTATCATACTCAACAACAGCACTAATATCGCTCCCTTCACATATCTCACTTAGGTGACCGAGTAGTCCAAAACCAGTCACATCTGTAATTGCTGTTACACCCTCAAGTTTGGAGATCTCTTGACCTACTTTGTTAAGAGTACACATAGCTTCGATGGCTACCTCTATATGTCCATCTTCGATTTTTCCTTGTTTTTGAGCTGTTGTCAGTATGCCAATACCGAGAGGTTTTGTAAGGTAAATCAGACAATCCTCCTCAGCTGTATCGTTGCATTTGATGTTTTTGTTATCGGCAATACCCGTAACAGCCAGTCCAAAAATGGGTTCAGGAGAATCGATGCTATGCCCACCAGCAAGAGGAATACCAGCTTCTTCACAAACACTGCGACCACCGTCTATAACCTCTCTTGCAGTATCGGCATCGAGTTTATCAATAGGCCATCCAAAGATGGCAATAGCCATAAGAGGTTTCCCTCCCATGGCATAAATATCGCTAATGGCGTTTGTAGCCGCTATGCGGCCAAATGTAAAAGCATCATCTACAATAGGCATAAAAAAGTCAGTAGTGCTTAGAACTGATGTCCCATTTCCAAGATCAAATGCGGCAGCATCATCTTTTGTTTCGTTTCCAACTAAAAGTTGTGGGAAAGGGATCTTTTGTCTGTCTGTTTTTAAGATGCTATCAAGTAGTTTTGGTGAGATTTTACAGCCACAGCCTGCACCGTGAGAATATTGTGTTAATTTTATATCTTTCATAATGTATAATGTCCTTGCAAGTTTTAATTTATATAATCGAATTAAAGTTTAGCATAATTTAGATTAAAGGTTATCACAGTGAAAACAATAGAAATAAATATACAAAATTATAAAAAATTAGTCATAAAAAATATTGTTCTTGACTATAATGGAACAATAGCTAAGGATGGCATTTTAAAAAAGAGCGTGAAAAAACTTTTAGCTCTTTTGAGTAAAAAGTATACTATCCATGTCATAACAGCTGATACTTTTGGAAGTGTAAAACAAGAACTTTCTGGTTTTGATGTAAAGGTAAAGGTTCTAAAAAGTACAAACCACACACAAGAAAAAAAAGATTATATCAAAAAGTTAGGGAAAAAATCTTGTGTAGCCATGGGCAATGGAAACAATGATGCCCTTATGCTAAAAAGTGCAGACTTAGGTATAGCGATAGTAGGAGATGAGGGTTGTGCATCACAAACTCTTATGCAGAGTGATTTGGTCTGTAATTCTATAAGTGATGCCTTAGAACTTTTTGTAAATAAAAAACGACTTGTAGCTACCCTTCGCAGGTGAAGATAGTTTGTTCTCTCTCATTTCAAAGAGAACATTTTACGCAACATTATGTATTGCATATTTTCCCTTATGAGACTGTGCAATAACATTTTGTTTTATTTTTGTTGAAGAGGTTAAAGGATTGTAACTTACTTGTATAATTTTTGCACCTTTTGACCTAAGATATTTTTCAACCGCTATATTGTGTGCTTTATCTCCCCAATCTTCACCAATAACAAAAACATCAACATTTAACTCTTTGCAGTTGCTTACATATTCAAGTGTATCATAAGAAACAACATCATCAACACAATCTAATGCTTTTAACATTCGCATTCTTTGTTCTAGTGGAATAATGGGTACATTTCTTTTGTAAGAACCTACAACCGCATCTGAAGCTACACCCACTACAAACTTATCACCTAAGGTTGCACAGTATTCTAACAAGTCTAAATGACCAACATGAACCATATCAAATGTACCAACGGTATATACTATTTTCATTAAAACTCCTATTTATTCCATCATACCCATGCAAGCTTAAAAGAAAGCACTACTAAAAATTAATTTAATATTAGTTTAAATGCTAAATTATGATATAATAAAATAAAATAAAGTGTAAAAATGAAACAACCTACAATCCTCTCTTATGTAAAAGATCTTCCTAACCTCTTGTCTCTCGCAGGTTTAGCCTGTACTGTTCTTGCTATATATTTTAGTATCATAGGTCTTTACGGGGCGGCTATGATCGGAATGGTTTGGGCAGTTGGCTTTGACTGGGCTGATGGCTTAGTCGCTAGAAAATTAAAAGGAAGAACAGTTACGGATGGAAAATTTGGTGGACAACTTGATGTACTCATAGATATAGTAAGTTATGGAGTTACTCCTGCCATTTTACTTTTAAGTTATGGAAAGTTTGAGCCTGTATTTTTAATTGGAGCTTTTATTATGGTGGCTGCTGCTGCAATAAGACTTAGCTATTTTAGCACTTATGGTTTAGCTGGTGGAACAAAATACACAGGACTTGCCCTTGATAATAATAGTCTCATCTTAGTATCTGTATTTCTACTCAATGGGGTAGTAAGTCATGATATATTTACTATTATCTTATATGCTAGTGGGGTGACTCTTGCTATCTTAAATGTATCTGAGATTAAGACACCAAAACTTTCAGGTAATCCAAGAAATGTTTATCTGCTTGTCGCTTATACTTTAGCGATAACTGCTATCTATGGCTCACAACTTATTTAAGCAGAGGCACTTAACACTAATTAAAAAAAAGGCAAACAATGAGTAAAAAAGAAGAATTTTTAAAGATAATGAATTTTAGACACGCTTGTAAAGTATTTGATGAAACTAAAAAAATAAGTGATGAAGATATGCACTATATTTTAGAAGTAGCACGAAAATCACCTAGTTCGTTTGGTATGGAAGCTTGGAAATTTTTGGTGATTACCAATGATGCATTAAGAGAAAAACTAAGACCACTTTGTTGGAATCAAGCACAAATTACAACTTGTTCACATTTGGTCATTGTATTGGCTGGAATCGAAACTTTAAAAGTAGAAAGTGGAGTGGTTCGTTCGCAACTCATGCGTCGTAATTTAGCACAAGAAAAGGTAGATGCTTACATAGAGCTTTATTCTTCACACCTGAGTGATGTTTTAAATGATGATGATAAAATCTACCAATGGAGTGCAAGACAAACCTATATCGCTGCGGCAAACATGATGAGTGCAGCAGCTGCTTTGGAGATTGATTCTTGTCCGATTGAAGGCTTTGAAAAACAGAAGCTAGAGAAATTTTTAGATCTTGATACGACTAAATTTCAAGTATCCATGATACTGCCTTTTGGATATAGAATAGATGAACAGCCAAAACAACTTCGTTCAAGTTTTGAGAGTGTTGTGGAATTTATTAAATAAATATCATACATTAGCGAACCTTGTGTTGTGGAAGATAGCACAATGCTATCTTCTATCTTTATAAAGTAAATAATACCCAGCAGGTAGGACTAAAAGCGTTAGTAGTGTTGAACTGATAATCCCACCTGTGATAACTACAGAGAGTGGATACTGTATCTCACTACCGACACCCGTAGCATAAAGAAGTGGAAGAATCCCAAAGAGTGTTGTAAATGCTGTCATGAGGACGGGACGCAGACGAAGTAAAGTTGCATCTTTGAGTAGTATTTTTAAATCAACATCAGGAAATTTTACTCTGAGCTCATCTATGAAGCTTACAAGGACAATGCCGTTGAGAATCGCTATGGCAAAGATAGCCAAAAAACCTACTATAGCTGAAACAGAGAGATAGATCCCACTTACAACAAGAGCGATAATTCCACCGATGAAACCAAAAGGCACATTGATAAGGATGAGCATCGCCTTAGAGAGTGAATTAAACGCTGTATAAAGTAAGAGGATAACCAAAAAGATAGTTATAGGTATGATAACCATCAACCTTTGTGTAGCCTCTTGCATATTTTTGAAGTCACCAGCCCAAGTGATGTAGTAGCCATCAGGAATGTTCACTTTAGCTTTAATAATCTCTTTAGCTTCTTTTACAAAAGAGGCAATATCACGATTTTCTACCTCCATAGAGAGGAGCATATATCGACTTAGGTTTTCTCTCTTGATAAAAGATGCACCTTGTTTGAGAGTGATATTACAAATCTGATCAAGCGTTACAAGGGAGCCATTTTTTGCTCGCAGGGTTACATCTTTGATGCTCTGTATATCCCTTTTTGCATTTTTTACTTTAGCTACGATGCCAAAACGGCGGATACCTTCTATCTTTTGGGTGACAGGCTCTTCTCCGATACCATTACGGATGAGAGCCATCACTTCATTGATGTTGATGCCATAGCGTGCAAGAGCTAGATAATCAGGTTCAATGTTGATGGTCGCTTGACCTAATTGCGTCTCAAGTTCCATCCCCTCAAGTCCATCTAGGTCACTGAGTGCAGATTGGATCTCTTTTGAGATTTTATCTAACACTTTTTGGTCATCTCCAAAGATTTTAATCGCAAGTTCCGCCTTCACTCCTTCGAGTAACTCCTCTATACGCATAGCAATAGGTTGTGTAGCAATAAATTGAACAAAGGTAAAACTCTCTTGTAGATCTTTGTTCATCTTTTTTGTAAGTGCTGCTAAATCTTGTATGCCAGGTTTAAGTGTCAGTAAAACTTCCATGTAATTTGGCTGAGCAGTTTCCCCTTTTTCGCTTCTTCCTATCATAGTCAAAACTGAACTTATCTCATTTGGATAGTTTTTAAGGATATGTTTCTCTATGAGTTTAGAAGTTTCAGTTGAGTGTTCTAAGCCAGTTCCAGGGATAGCAATAACTCTATACATAATAGACTCTTCGTTGAGAGTAGGCATAAATTCTCTCCCTTGAAGCGTAAGTATGTATGCTAAAACGACAAAAAGTACACTGACTCCTACTAAAATAGGTTTGGCATGATTAAGTGCATAGTTTAAAAAAGGTGTATAGCCTTTTTTGATAGCACGCATTACAGCATTTTCACTAGAACCTGTTGCTTTGAGCAAAAGCACTGAAAGAGTAGGCACTAAGATAAGAGCAACTGCCAAGGATCCAAGCATAACAAATACGATATTGAGTGCCATTGGTGAGTAGAGTTTGCCCGCGAGTCCATCAAGTGAAAGAAGAGGGATAAAAACTGCAGCGATGATAAGGACTGCAAAGGTAACAGGGATGGCTACCTCTTTTGCAGCATCTGAAATGATGGTAAGTTTATCAGCATCTGGTTCTTCATGGAGCTTTCTAAAACTATTTTCCACTATAACGATGGTTCCATCGACTATCATCCCTACTGCGATGGCAAGACCTGAGAGACTCATGAGGTTAGCACTAACTCCATAGTAGTCCATGAGTAAAAATGCGATGAGCAAAGAGAGCGGTAGCGAGATGATGACAATAAATGCACTCCTAAGCTCAAACAAAAATAAAAATAACACGATGGCAACAAGGACTACACCAGATGCAAGAGCAGAGGTCATAGTACTCACCGCTTTATGTGTAATATCAGTTCTATTATAAATAGTATGTATGACAACACCTTTTGGTAAGGCAGCATTCACCGTTGGTAATTTTTCTATGATATGTTCAACAATTTTTGCTGCATTGGTTGCTGTGCGTTGTAGCACCATTCCCATAACCGCTTCATCGCCATCTATGCTGACTGCACCAAATCTTGGTGCTGATGCACTTTTCACTGTAGCTACATCACGGATAGTGATTGATTGACCTGCGGTAGACTTGACAACAGTATTGCGAATATCATCAAGGGTTTTGTAAAGCCCAGCCCCACGGATGAGATATTGCTCACGGTTAAATTCTAAGTATTGTCCCCCTGCCGCTTGATTGCTTTTTTGGAGTGCGTTGACAATATCTGAATAAGTTATACCAACATTTTGAAGTTTTTTTGTGTCGATGAGAACATCATACTGTTTCCTATCTCCACCCCAACTAATCACATCTTCAACACCAGAGACACTCTTAAGTAGTGGAGTTACTATATATTTTTGCATCTCTCTAATCTCTTGGAGTGAGTATTTTCCTGTCGTATCTTTGATCTGATACCAATACACTTGACCAAGCCCCGTTGTATTTGGACCAAGTACAGGTTTACCCCAGCCATTTGGAATGCTCACGCTTGCAAGACGCTCAGAGACCAATTGACGCAAAAAGTAAATATCGTACTTATCTTCAAAAAAGATAGAGACATAAGAGAGACCAAAGATAGAGTTAGACATGATGAGTTTGACCCCAGCCATACCAGAAACTGCCGTCTCTATCGGGTATGTGATCAGTTTTTCTATATCTTGTGCAGAGTTACCAGGACTCTCAGTGTAGATAACTACTTGCTTAGGTGTGATATCTGGAAAAGCATCTACGGGTATCTCTTTGTAAGCCTTATATCCAAAAGCACTAATGGTTAAAAAAAGTATAATCACTAAAAGTTTATACTTGAGTGATATATCTATGAGACTATTTAACATTCTAGTCACCATCGCCCATAGATGATTTGAGTAGCATTGACTTTACATAATAACTTTTGCCACTTACATACTCTTCACCCTCTTCTATGCCTTTGACTCCTACGAAAGATTCATCTGCAATTACAGGCTCTACAACACGAATTTCATAAGGGTTCTCATCCCCTTGCCCGTCTGTAGGGACAAATACAACCCACTCATTGTCGAAAAATGAAAGTGCAGATTTTTTTACACAGACAAAAGATTTTGAAGCTCCAAAATAGAGTGTTGCCGATGTGTAGGCATTGATGTAGAGGTTTTGTACTTTTTCATCAATGGATGAGAGTAGAACAATGCGTTGTGTTGTTGCATCAACATTAGGTAAGATCTCTGTTACATGTGAGATTATATTTTTCCCATTTTCATGCATCACTATCTTTTGTCCTATTTTTATTTTTGAAGCATACTCTAGCGGTAAAAAAGATTTGAGATAGTACGCTTTATCTTTTACGAGTGAGATGATTTGTGTATTTTGAGATATACTTGAATGTGCAGGTTGCAAAATCTGAGATACTATCCCATCACTATGTGCATACAAGATGAAATTTGCAGATGCTCTTTCAAGTTGAGATGTTTTAATGCCAAGTGTACTTAGTTGAGATTTTAGAGCATTGAGTTTTGCTAAAAGTCCATCTTTTGTGATGCTCTCTCGGTTGAGTGCTTGGAGTGAGGTCATCCCTTTTTTATACAAAGCCAAAGTTGCTTTATAGTTTTTTTCTTGGGCGATGAGTTGTTTCTTTTGAGAGATATAATTCGAGGTCATTTTAGAGATTGTTATAGACTCTATGAGGACTACCTTTTGCCCCCTCTTTACCTTTTGCCCAGCTTTGACAAAATACTTTTCTATATGACCACTCACTTGTGACATGATAGATTGTTTTGCATTTGGAAGTTGGATTATCTGAGCATTGAGTTCTACATTTTTAAAAAATGCTCTTTTTGTTGCTTTTGCAGTAGGAATCTCTACTGCATGAAGACCTAAAATAATAAGTGTCGTAAGTAGAAGTGTTCTAATCATTATATACTCCTGATATATAGTTTAAATTGATGGCATTAATATCTAATGCGGTGTTGAGGTTGATAATATTTTTTTTAGTGGCAATGAGATTGTTTTTGATGCTTTGAAACTGAAGAAGATTTACGCTTGCTATTTTATATCCTTGTTCAAACATTTTTAGTAAATTTACTTGAGTGAGTAAAGTCTTCTTGTTTGATTCTTCTAGGTTTACAAGTAACTCTCGTTGTTTTTTAAGTCGCAATACTTCGATGTGAAGTTGCGATTGTGTGTTTTTTGAGAGAAGTTGAGACTGGTTTGCTTGAAGTTGAGAGATCCTTTTCTCTTGTGACTTTGTATTGAATATCGCAAGGGGAATGGTTGCACCAACGCGAAATATATCTTTGGTGGGTTTTGTTTGGTATTCAGTATATACTGACACCCACTCAATTTTATTTGCATTGACCTTTTTCTCTGCCAATGAATTTTTCTGATTTGCTTGTATCAGTTTAAGATCAGGATTATCATAAGTATCACTCTTTCTTTCAATACTAAAAGAGTGAGTAAAATCTAAATCTATCTCCTTGTTGATCCCTGCATTTTTTAAGAGCTGATAATAGGCATCTTTTGCTGTAAGAAAGAGAGTGTCTATCCGCACCTCTACCATCTCATAATCTACCTGTGCTTGGAGCAATACCCCTTTGGAAATTGTCCCAGCCTTGTGTCTTTGCATTGAGATTTCGTAGATATTTTTAGCGATATTAAGCTCTTGAGTTGCTAAAGTAAGGAGTCTCTCTTTATTCGCATAGGTGGCATACAATAAAGAGATTTGTTGTATAAATCTAGCTTTTTTCAAGGCATAGAGTGATAACGCTTTTTCTTTCATCGTAAGAGAGAGATTCTCTTTATCCTTGCCAACACCCCAAAGTCTTAAGGGTTGTGTGTATGATACTATGTATCCCATAGCACTTTTTCCAACATTAGGGGAGAACCTTGCAGCTTCTAGTCCAAGGGTTGGGTTAGCATATCTTGTGAGTGTATCTCCACGCTCTTTTGCTTGGTTTATGTTTAAGTTTGATGCCTTCAAATAAGGCGAATTTTTGAGTGCATTGTCTAAAAACTGCTCGAAATTTTGTGCAAAAATCGATGCACTGAGCAGGACAATGACTGATAATATTTTTATCATTTTTTGTATCCTAAATTTGTTTTATATTTTTGTTGGTGAAAAATTTAGGTTAAGAGATGGGAGGTTTATAAAATTCTAGGGGGTTGTTAAAGTAGTAAGATTCATCTATGAGAGCTAATTCTAGGTGCTCTATCTCTACTTTTGGTAAGATAATAGCTTGAGCTGGTAGATAGATGGCTTGGTGAAATTTGTAATGTACATCACATACATCCCCATGAGCCGTGGGCATTTCTGTTTCACTGACATACTCAGTTGTGTTGCAATGGTCTTGGTCGAGCAGTGCAAAAGCAAAATCATGCAGGACACTAAAACTCAAGGCAAGAAACAATGATAATATGACAAATTTTTTAATCTTCATGCGTTGATTATATCATGAAATTATTTTTTAAGCAAGAAAATGAAAATGAATTCACCAAGAGCACCTCAAACAAATAATTTTATTGAAGCTTTGCAGATGTATTGCATAATTTTTAAGAGGCATTTACTTGACTCAAATATTGCAATTCAAATCACTTGAGGGTGTTCAAAATTATGCAAATACAAGGTAGTGGATAACGACATGAATTGATTTTAAGCATATTGCGACATATGTTTATAAATAATTAAGGAAAAATTACTATTTTAGGATATAATATAAAAATTATTTTAAACAGTGTCGCAATATACTTAAGAGGAGAACAGTACCATCAAAGCCGTAGAAAAGGATATTTTATCTATATTGATAGAAGAAAATAGTTTTATTAGCTTAAATGAACTGTCTCTTAAGCTTAAAAGACATAATCTCACTCTAAGAAGTCTCCAAAGAGAGATGAAAAATCTTCTTGATGCAAATAGAATTGATATATCAGGTAGCGCTTCAACTACTCAGTACTGTATTAAAGAGATTCAAAAATCTTACCCTGATGCAGAGTTCTTATATGTATATAAAAACAATATCATTATAGGAGAGCTATTTAAATTAAAAGATAGATACCGATTTTACTATGATAGTAAATATCTTACTACCTATACAGAAAAAATTCCTACTTTAAAACTCAGCATTAAAAGTAGTGACTTTGAAAATATACCTCCAGTATTTGAAGAGAATATTCCCGAAGGTATAAACAGAGATATTTTAGAAACTACCAATAAAACTGTAGACGAATTCGAAATATTGCATATTATGGATGATAATATTGGTGATTTATGTTTTGCTAAGAGTAAAGAGAAGTGTTATATAG
>JALUXP010000041.1 GCA_027013295.1 Sulfurimonas sp. | reverse complement strand
ACTATAAAGATGGCATGGCTATAAACTGTAGAATTATAGATATACAAACATCGCTTGTCCTCTCCACAGCACAAGTTTTTGTCCCTAGAGCAGTTTTAAAAGGTATAGCAAAAATGTATAAAAAAAGCACTTGCTCTATGCAAACAAAACATGCAGATAATTCTGTAATGATTAAAGGAAGATGATGAAGTATTTAATGATAAGTTTACTTTCGGTTTTTTTGTTCTCAGGGTGTGAAACATTTAATGGCAATAGTTTAAAAATTGTTGATGAAACAGATTCTATGGGAAGTCAAAGTCCAGTGGATATGGAGTCTCAAGTATCCCATAAAAAAAAAGTAGCAGGTGAACTGCAAGTTGAAACCGTGGACTATAAACTGCCCGTATATAGTAGAAGGGTGTCTTTTCCTGTTACCGTAAGATCACATAAATTGCAAGGGAGATAGAAATGTCTACTCTACAAATTTCCAAGAAGGCATTCACAATGATAGAACTTATCTTTGTTATTATAATTCTTGGTGTTTTAGCATCTATTGCCGTCAGCAAAATGGGCAGTGCAACAAATGCGGCAAACATCGCTAATGCTCGTTCAAATATCTCTGCTATCCGTTCAGCTATCATCTCTGAGAGGCAAAGTCAACTCATCAAAGGTATAGGAACATACATTACAAAACTAACACCAGCTACTTCTTCGAGTATGCTGTTTACAGGAGATGGTGCAACAACAAATCCACGCACACTTTTAAAATATGGACTCACTAAAGGAAGTGCAGCTGGGCAATGGAGCATAGTAAATAATACTACCTACAAATTTAACTCTGGCAACGATACCACTACTTTTACCTACAATCCAGCAAACGGAACATTTGATTGTACAGCAGGTGCAAATGAATGTGATGCTTTAGTACACTAACAATATTGAAATATTATCAAATTTCTATTATTGGTTCACCTTTAGGTGAATTTACTTATGAATCAAGTTCTAGTGTTGAGATGGGAAACATCGTAAAGGTTCATGTTAAAAATAGAGTTGTTGATGGTGTCGTTGTTGTTGATGAGTGTCAACAACCTCAGTTCGATACAAATGAGATTTTAGAGATAAGCGAGTTGTTTTTTTCTACAAAACAAATCAAACTCGCGAAGTTTATATCTACTTATTATGTTTGTTCATTAGGTGATGCTTTTGGAATTATGATGCCTTTTCAACATAGAGGATGTGTGGCTTTAGCCTCACCTGATAGTGAGTCCCATGGTGATTTTATAGGTGAGGCTAAAGCCACACATCCTTTTATTGATTTATCTTCTGTTCAAGAGGATTCCCTAAAAACTCTTCAAAAACATAAGGTTTCTCTTCTTTTTGGTGACACAGGAAGTGGTAAAACAGAGATATATATGAAATACTTTGAGCAGATGCTCCTCCAAAGTAAACGCTCAATCTTTTTGATGCCAGAGATCTCACTCACTCCACAGATGAGTATTCGTTTAGAAAAACATTTTGGTGAAGTGGTTGTGATGTACCACTCAAAACTTACACCAAAGAAAAAGAAAGAATCTTTAGCAAAGATAAGAAGTGGTGAAGCCAAAATCATAGCAGGACCACGCTCAGCACTTTTCTTGCCCATAGAAGATTTAGGGCTTATTGTAGTTGATGAGGAGCATGATGATAGCTACAAATCCTCCTCTCGCCCTAGATACAACGCAAGAGATTTAGCCATATATATGGGAAAATTGCATAACATCCCTGTAGTGCTTGGAAGTGCTACACCCTCTTTAGGCTCTTATGTGAAATTTCCCCATGCAAGATTACGAGGTGGTTTTTTTGCATCGAGTCGTGAGTTTATTTATGAACGCAGTGCGGAGGTTTTGAGTCCACTTATCTTTGATGCACTTAAAAGAACCATAGATAAAAAAGAACAGTCGATAGTTTTTCTGCCAACACGGGGTAACTTTAAACATCTCATATGTAACGATTGTGGGCATCACTATGAGTGTGCCTACTGTAGCATTGGGATGAGCATCCATCATAAGTCCAATGCTTTGAAATGTCATTATTGTAACTTTACTCAAGCTATACCTCAGAGGTGTGAATCTTGTGGTTCTCATACACTTGTAAGTTCGAGACTTGGAACAGCTGAGGCATACAAGTCTATCAGTGAAACCTTTAGCGGATCAAATATAGAGCAGTTTGACAGAGATACCATCACAACAGCTGCCAAACTTAAAAAAGCACTCAAACGCTTTAACGATGGAGAGACGGATGTTTTAGTTGGGACACAGATGCTCTCTAAAGGGCATGACTACCACGGTGTCACTCTTGCAGTTGTATTAGGGATGGACAATATGCTCAATATGGGTGATTACAGAGCAAGAGAACGCGCCCTTTCATCTCTTTTGCAGGTAGCAGGAAGAAGTGGTCGAAAAAAATCCGCAAAAGTTTTAGTGCAGAGTTTCAATGAGGAGTTTTTCAAAACCTACTTAGATGATTATGGGGCATTTTTAGAAGAGGAAAAAGAGTACAGAAAAGAGTTATACCCACCCTATAAAAAACTCGCTCGAATTTTGTTTGCACATAAAAACGGTGCAAAAGCAAGAGAGGCTATGGAGCAGATGCACACAAAACTACTAGCTTTTGACGATATTGAGATAGTAGGATATGGAAAGTGCGGAGTGGAACGCATCGCTAACAAGTATAGATTTGAGATACTCCTTCGAGCAGACAAATCAACAGCTCTCATCCAAGCTATCAGTGCATCTAAGGTAAATCTTGCTGAAGTAGATATGGACCCTATTGAGTTTGCCTAAACCTATTGACAAATTTTTGTACCCCTAAAATAACAAACACTATCTGGCTTAGGCTCTTTGATGAACTTTGTTTGGTTTGCTAGATGGAGATTGAGTGACTCATCGTAGTTGCGTTTGAGTTGTAAGAACTCTTTGTATGCTTTGCGTTTGAGTCTTTTGGTCGTGACTTGCACCACTCGAAGAGGATTGATAGCTCTGCCATGTTTGTAGAGTCCAAAGTGCAGATGTGGTCCAGTTGAGAGCCCTGTAGTACCCACATAACCTATGGTCTGACCTTTTTTAACCCACTTACCTACTTTAATACCTCGACGGAAGGATTTTTGATGTGCATAGAGTGTTACATAACCATCGGCATGACGAATTTTAGTAAGATTTCCATACCCGCGAGTCTTTCCTTTAAAGATGACTCTACCACTTCCAGCAGCGACTATGGGAGTTCCTCTTCTTGCTGCATAGTCGATACCTAGGTGAGCACGATATTTTTTAAGGATGGGATGGTATCTTCTTTTTGTGAAGTAAGAAGAGATGCGTGCACCTCTCACTGGACGAGCGAGTAAAAACCCCTCTACCTCATTCCCTTTGGCATTGTAGTAGCGGTCATCTTTGTTGAGATAGATATAGTGTTTTTTACCTCGCATCTCTATCATAGCGGCTTTAAGGATCGGCATAGAAAAAGGTTCACCTAGTCTGTATTTTTGATCATACATCATGATGAGAGTGTCTCCAACTCTAAGATCTTGTTTGAAGTTGAGGGAGTGTCTAAAATTTGCTACAAAGATTTGTGCTAACTTTTTGCTTCCAGTCGCTTTGATGATGTCAAAATATGGACTATGTTTGATTTTGAGGGTAAAAGCTTCATGCCTAGTCTCACTAATGATAGGGATAGCTTCAAAAAAGAATTTGCCCTTATTTTTATAAATGTGGATTTGTAGTTCATCATTCATAGGGATGAGTATCTGCGTTATTGCACCCGCATCAGTTCGTATCATTTGACAATGCACACCTGAGCGAATCTCCTCTGTAAGAGTTTGATCACCTCTGTCCAAATCATAGTAGAGTCTTTGGGTGGGGAGTGAATGTTTTTCTAAAAACATAAGATATGAGTATCCACTAGGCCATCGGAATGGTTCTACCTTGGAACTAAAAAGCGAAGTTGTAAAAAATATAAGTAGTAAAAAACGAAACAAATCAAAACCTAAAAAAAAATTATGGTGTAACCTTATCGAAAATTGGCTTAGTTGAGGTATAATCGCACATAATTATTTTAAAGAAGTTAGATGAAGTATATATTTGTATTATTATTTTTAGTTTCAGGGCTGTTTGGTTCTGTAATAAAATCAAAAGTTGTGAGTATTGATGAACAAAATAAGACACTTACCATTAACATCAAAAAAATTAATGTTGGTATGAGTGGGTTTGTTGTGCATCAGTTTGCACCAACACATAGTAGTATTTTAAAAAATGTAACAGTTATAAGTTTTGATGAGAAAAATGGCGTAGCTACCTTGAAGATGAGCAAGTACGATGACCTTGCGCATAGTGCTTTGCCAAAAGGGAAATGGAAAGTAAAAGTGGGAGATACTGTTACTCTAGCTTATGCTTATTCTCGGGCTTTATTGATAGCTCCTACAGAAGAGATCTATTATCGAATCACAAAAAGTGCTACAAGCGTGCAGTGGATTCACTCTGATATTTTTGCGACTATCCTTTCATTTTCTGGACATCCAACACCGTTAAAAACTGATTTTGAGAAAATGGCAAAAGAAGTAAGTGTAGGTTTAGTCTTTTTTTATTTAGATAAAAAACTCTACACCGTAGATATACGAAGTTTTAAGATACTCAATATATCACAAGCACCACTCCATCAAGATGGGATGAAGCTTCCATTTTATTCTCGCATAGATGAGATAGATGCGGCTTGGTGGGGCGAAGGCAGTGATGAGTTAGAAGATTATGAACCCTATTATTATGAACTGATGATAACTTACAACAAGCACAATAAAAAATTATATGAGATAGTAAAAAATGGCGATGAAAAATTGCACCAGCTACTAAATAAATTTGAGATAGAGGACTAAACATGATAGACACGAAACATATAAAACATTTTACTTCCATCGTTGGCAAAGAAAATATTTACAGCGATAAAGCACATCTTATAGCATACTCTTATGATGCTACGCGTGAACATTTTGAGCCAGATGCAGTAGTCTTTCCTCGGAATGAAGAGGATATTAGTGCTATTCTTAGCTATTGTAACGAACATAAGATTGTGATAGTCCCTCGTGGAGCTGGGAGCGGTTTTACTGGTGGAGCATTGCCAAGTAGTGGTGGCATCGTGCTCGCTATGGAAAAACACATGAATAAAATCCTTGAAATAGATGTAAAAAATATGGTGGCAGTGGTACAACCTGGCGTTATCAATATGGACTTACAGCGTGCAGTGGAGGAGATAGGACTTTTTTATCCGCCTGATCCAGCATCACAGGATTATTCAACTATTGGTGGTAATGTGAGTGAAAATGCAGGTGGAATGCGTGCGGCAAAGTATGGTATCACAAAAGATTATGTGATGGCAACTCGTGCAGTTTTGCCAAATGGTGATCTTATCAAAGCAGGAAAGCGTACCATCAAAGATGTTGCTGGGTATAATATTAGTGGGATACTTATAGCATCTGAGGGAACTTTAGCTGTCCTCTCAGAGATAACACTTCGCTTGATTCCAAAACCTAAACTTACTAAAACAGCAATGGGGATTTTCGATACAGTGGGTGATGCTATGGAAGCAGTGTATAAAACAATGGCAAGTGGTATCACACCAGTTGCTATGGAGTTTTTAGATAACCTTACCATCCGTGCAGTGGAGCAAACTTTTCATAAGGGGCTTCCAGTAGATGCAGGGGCACTTTTAGTGACTGATGTAGATGGGAACTTAGAAGATGATTTAAATTTTCAACTCTCCCAGATAGAAAAAGTGTTTCGTGAAAATGGTTGTAGGGAGTTTAAAATCGCAAAAGACGACAAAGAAGCTGCCGATATCTGGTTTGCAAGACGCAATGCATCTCCTGCACTCTCTGTTTATGGAAGTAAAAAACTCAATGAAGATGTCACAGTACCACGGGCAGTCTTGCCAGAACTCCTAGAGAAGTTTTATGCTATTGCTGATAAATATCAGATAAATATACCATGTTTTGGACATACGGGTGATGGCAATGTCCATACCAATGTAATGGTAGATGGGAGTGATGAAGCTCAGGTGAAAATCGCTTATCAAGCGATAGAAGAGGTGTTTCAAGCGACTATAGATTTGGGTGGGACACTCTCTGGTGAGCATGGGATAGGGCTTGCAAAAGCTCCCTATATGCACATGGCTTTTAGTGATGAAGAGATGGCTTTGTTCAAGTCTATCAAGATGGCATTTGATCCAAACAATATTTTAAATCCCGCAAAAATGGGGCTAAGCTAAACTTTTTCAACCGCGTATATCAAAGAAGATATGCTAAGAAATATCAAGAGATAAAGAGCATACCTCTTGTAAATGGCTAAGAAAGAGATCACCATAAAGAGAGTCAAGTAGGCAAAGCCAATATCTACTTGTGTAGAGTTTTTTGGTAGGTGTATGAGTGCATCTAAAAGTGTGTCAAATATCTCCCCTTGCCCTAGAATATGCCCCAAGATTGAGAGTGGGTAAAAAACTCCAAAAAGCATACTCCAAAGGATGGAAAGTGGATGATAGAGACTAAAGTTTGCAAATATAGTGAGTGAGTAGGGGAGCATCATCAAGTAAACCCAAAAGGGCAAAAGTAAAAACTGTGCTATTTTTGAAAGATTTTTAAAGTAGATAAGAAATAAAAAGATATAAAATACACCAGCAATACTTAGCCAAAATCCAAGGCTAAAGAGGAGTCTAGGAAAAAAAGCGAGTAAGATAACTGCACTTAAAACTAAGGTTTGCATCGAGATGATTTTATAGCCTCTGTCGTAAAGAAAAAATCCTATTAGCATCATGGTATAAGCCCTTAAAAGTGAGGGTGGTGTGTCTAAAAATATGAGATAGGCAAAGAGTATGAGTGAGATAGAGACAAAGGAGTCTATCTTATAATTTCTGTAGGGAAAGTATCTATCTTGTAAAAATCTATAGGGTAATTTAAAAAGAAAAAATAGGAGTGTAGCCAATACCCCTAAATGAAACCCGCTTATTGCCAAAAGGTGGGAGACCCCAAGTTGTGAGAAAATATTTTGTAGATTTTTTGGAAGGGGAGTAGCTGTATATAAAGCTTTGTATATGCTAGATATTTGTTTATTTTGATGCACAGTATCTAAGTAGTTGTCTAGTTTTTCTTTGAGTGTGGGATTGTTATCTGAGTGAAGCACTTTTGAGTGGGCATAGAAACTACTCATATATTGGTAAAAGTTGATATGTGAAGTATTGATCTCAAGAGTAAGTGTTTTGTCGATGCTTTGGGGGAAACTTTTTCTTTGTGAAGTGTAAAAAGTAAAACCTTTTTTAGCTTGGAGTTTGAGGACTTGATAGGTTTTTGTTGCTTTTGTTTTTTGGTATTGTTTAAGCACTCTTGCCTCAATGATGGCAGAATCAAATTTTGTAAGATTTGTGTAGTTGTTGTACTCAATGAGAAGTGCATACGAGAGGATAAACAAACATCCCAAAAGAAAAAAGCCAAACTCTTTTTTAGTGTTAAAGAGTTTGGCTTTTTCTAAGAGCATCTAGTAGATTGCTTTTTGAGTTACTAGATGGTAGGCATCGAAGCGGAGGGTGAGCTTGGCGGTGTGCTTGGTGGATTGCCTCCTGTGTCCATACTTGCAGAGCGAGTATCGACTGTTTCGTATGAAGTTTCAATCACATGGGGAGTTGGTTCAACAAAACGGGTGAGCTTTTTCTGAAAGACAAGCTTGACATGCCCTGTTGGACCATTTCTTTGTTTACCGATGATGATCTCTGCATCTTCTTCCTCTTTTTCTACATATTGAGAGCTAAACTCTTTGCCCTCAGCTTTTGCTGCTTTTTCTCTCTCTTTTTCCTCTTTGTAGAGATAAACATCATCACGATAGACAAAGAGGATGATGTCGGCATCTTGTTCGATAGAACCAGATTCACGAATGTCGCTTAGCATCGGTCTTTTGTCATTTCTTGATTCTAACCCACGGTTGAGTTGAGAGAGTGCAACGATGGGCATCTCAAGTTCACGAGCGAGCATCTTGAGTCCACGAGAGATATCTGACACCTGTAGGTGTCTGTCTTGGTTTCCTATGCCTTGCATAATCTGGAGATAATCAATAACAGCTATCTCAATTTCTGGATGTTGATGTTTGAGTTTTCGTAGTTTACTTCTGAGTTGGTTGATGTTGATGCTCCCTTGATCATCCACGAAAAGTTTTGCATTATTCATGTTGTCAATAGCACCAGTAAGAGAGCTCCACTGTTCATCGTTCATATCACCTAAACGAAGCTTTTGAAGTGGTATAGAAGTTTGTATGGAAAGGAGTCTAAGCATCAACTGTTCAGCTGGCATCTCAAGCGAGAAAAACGCCACACCTTTACCTTGCAAGATAAGAGAATTTACGGTGTTGAGTATGAAAGAAGTATTGTGTGTCACAGTCATATCTTCAAGTAAAAATAGATGATTGCCATCTATAGTAAATCCATAATAATCATCGACTTTATCGTACTCAACTTTAATACCAGTATGTTTCACTTCTCTTTTAGCTTGAAGTTGTCGTGCTTGTTTTCGTTTAATCTTTGTTGGAATTTTATCTAAATCTCCTACGATTCTTAGTCTATACACTTCACATTCATAGCCTATTTTTTTAATGCGTGCTTTTTTTGTTTTGATGCTTACACGAAAACCAAGAGAGTCTGCTAAAAATTTTATCTGTTTTGTGAGTCTTTCATCTTTTTGGACTATCTCAAAAACATTAAATTTTTTATCGTAGTATCCATCACTATCAAGTAAACCAGCTAAGAGTTTGAGTCTATTTTTGTGTGAATTTTTGATGAAGTTATGAGGGATGTGCTTGTGTTCTAGTAGTCCTAAATCTCTGAGTTTTTTTTGTAAAGATTTATCTTTATATTTTGAGACACCTCTTTTGCCTGAGGTGATGCTATAGATAGTGCATTTTTCTTTATTTTTACTTTGTGAGAGTTGTAAATCTAATTTAGAAGCATAACTACTTAAAAATTCTATGATTTCACTGTCTTGCGAAGCTATACCAACATTTGAAGCACTCCCATCACCTAACCAAAGACCTAAAAAATAGGGATCAACTTCAAGTTTTTGCTTTTTAAAATCGACCGCAACCTTATATCCTTTGTAATTTGTATGAAATTTATTGCTTTTGTTGTTGTAATCTTTAACGCTTATGTTCAAGATATCGCCATGTTTATGTTTGCCCTCATTACGGGAGCGTTTGAGAGAGAGGATGTGACTTTCATTGACACGATAATCTATCCCCTTGTTCTGTCTCACCCAGTACATTTTTTCACGACCACGAGCAAGAGAGAGCACATTTCTTGGGCGTGAATCATCACCCATAAGTTGATCTCCCACCACTATATCTTCAACATTTTTAAGAGTCCCATCAAACATAACTACTTTCGTACCAAGTCCAAGGCATTTCCCCATCGCTGGTCTTGCGGCGATGATGACAAGGTCACCTTTACCAAAACCAGTTGTCATCTTGTTGAGTTCATGAAAACCTGTATCGACACCAACAAGCACAGAGTTACCACGCTCTTTCATCTCTTTGATGTATTCCATCGTATCATAAGTCATACGAGGGGAGTCTTTGAAGTCTGAAGTTTGGTTGTCTTGAGTTATCTCATAGAGCTTTTTCTCTACTATGTCCACCACTTCAGCAGAAGGCAATTCCTCTTCCACCGTGACTCTTTTTATCTCAGTTGTGAGTGTAAGAAGATGGCGTTTGAGTGATTTGTCTTTTATCTCAGCGACATACGCTTTTGTGTTTGAGATAGGATTCGCTGAGAGAATTTCGAGCATGATGTTTTCATCAAACTTTTTGATCTTGATGAGTTCTTTTTTAATGAACTCTTCATCTATGGGTTCATCTTTTTGAAAAAGAAGCATCATCACTTTAAAGATCTCTTGATTTGCAGGAAGATAAAAGTCATCTTCTTTTAGGGCGGTACTGAGTTCATCAAACTGACTAGGCTCATAAAGGATAGAACTTAAAATACTCTTTTCAAAAGCTAGGTTGTATAGGTTGTTTTGCATTATGATTGCTCCGCCATCTTTTCTACCTCGTTGACAAATCTATCTACAAGAGCATCTTCATCAAGGTTAGCGACCACTTCACCTTTGACCATTACAAGACCTTTTCCTTTCCCATACGCTATGGCGACATCGGCATGGGCTGCTTCACCTATGGCGTTGACTACGCATCCCATGACCGAGACATTGAGTGGGGCTGTTATGTGCTTGGTGCGTTTTTCTATCTCTGCTACTGCAGAGACTAAGTCGGCTTCTATCCGTCCACAAGTTGGACATGAGATGATATTTAGTCCAGCTGGCATCGCACCAGAGTCTTTGAGGATGGCTCTAGCTACGCTAATCTCTTCTTCTAGTTCACCTGTGATGCTCACTCGCATCGTATCACCTATGCCATCGAGAAGGAGTGTTCCAAGTCCTATGGAGCTTTTCACTGTTGCGTGAAAAAGCGTACCTGCTTCTGTCACACCAAGATGAAAAGGGTAATTATTTTTAGGTCGAAGCATTCTGTAGGCATCGACAGTTCTCTCAACATCGGAAGCTTTTAGAGAGATTTTAATGTCGTTAAATCCTAAGTCTTCAAGATACTTGATGTTGTACTCAGCAGATGCCACCATCCCTTTAGCTGTTGGACCATACTTGTTATCGAACTCTTTTTCTAAACTTCCAGAATTAACACCAATTCTTATTGGGATGTTGCGTTCTTGACACGCTTTTACAACTTCGGCTACTTTTGCCTTGCTTCCGATGTTCCCAGGGTTGATGCGGATGCAGTCCACCACTTCGGCTGCTATGAGAGCTAGTTTGTGGTTAAAGTGGATGTCAGCTACAAGGGGGAGTTCTATCTGCTCTTTGATGGACTTGAGTGCAAGGGCATCTTCCATGTCTGGAACGGCACAACGCACTATGTCACACCCTGCAAAATGTAAACGCTTAATCTGTTCCACAGTAGTGGCTACATCGGCAGTTTTAGAATAAGTCATCGACTGTGTAGAGATGGGAGCATCCCCACCAATAGCTACATCACCGACATATATTTTTTTAGTTGGGATTCTATTTATCATCGAGGAGAACTACCTTTAAATAATTTTATATTTTATCGTTATTTTATCATAAATAACTTCACACTAAAGTTCACTACCCCATTTAAGTGCATCAAGTCCATATTTTGTTCTGAGTTTATGGGCTTGTTCTGTAAGCTTTCTCATCTTTTCATCTTCGTGAAAGTTTATGAGAGAGAGCTCTTTTTTTGAGTCTCTCGTAAAGCTTGAACAGATGATACCTATGCGTATCACTTGATGCCTTTGATAGATGTCGGCTTCTTGGAACATCTTGATGCATAGGGAGTCAAATCTTTTCTCACTAAAGCGTTCAGGTAGGGAGATGTTTTTGTGAGATTTTTGGTTCATGTCATAATGAATGGAGAGACTAAATACTGTAGGAATAACTTCAAGTTTTAAGATGGCAAAGCTGAGATGCCTTGCTAATATATGGACACGACGCTTAAGCTCAACTCTATCATAAAGTGGATCGAAAGTTCGAGAGATACCTATGCTTTTTCTTCTATGAGTTGTTTTGATGGGAGCATCCACTTCACCATTTACTCGTTTATACAGCTCTTTTGCATAAGCTCCCCAAGACTCTATTGTGCCTCTTCGTTGGCGTAACTCTCCGAGGGTATGAATCTGTGCAGAGGCGAGTTTGTTTGCCATGCTTTTGCCAATACCAGCGAACTCTCTGACAGGTATAGGGTTGATGAAGGCATCAAAGTTGTATTTGTTGATGATCTTACAGCCGAAAGGTTTGGCAAAAGTTGTTGCAAGTTTGGCGATGTAGCGAGTCTCTGCCGTACCGATGGAGACAGGAAGTTTGATCTGTTGGAGTATCTCATGGCGTAAGTTGTCGATAAACTGGGGAATCTCCTCATCCGACACCCAACCACTCAAGTCTCCATAAAACTCATCAATACTAGCTTGTTCTACAAGGGGGATTCTCTTTTGTAAAAACTCATGAAGCTCATGAGAAAGCTTTTGATACAGAGACATATTGGGTGATTTTATGATGAGGTCTGGGCAAAGTTGTAGAGCATCTTGGATATTCATAGCAGTTTTGATGCCAAAAGCACGGGCTTCATAAGAGGAGGTTGTCAAGATACCTCTAACTCTTCCATCGGCATCCTTAAAGGCATCAAGGTCATCACTCCACCCAGAGTTTTCAAAGTTGACAGTCTGCTTTTTTGCATCGCTATCAAATATCTTCGTATCACTCCGCCCACCAATAGCTACGGGTAGATGCTCTAGTTCAGGATGGAGTATGCGAGTAGCACTCACAAAAAAGCAGTCAATATCTATGTGTATTTTCATTATTTTTCTATTTTTGATGTAATGCCAAAAGAAGGATTCATTAAGAGGGTTATACTCTCCTAATTTTGACTTTCCCGTGCGAGTAATCGTTCGGGAACACAATATCTTACACAAAAAAATCACATAAACTTAAAAATATTGCAAATTGTCATGAAAATATTGGGGAAAAGAGGAAGATACACGGCATTTTGGGTGGATGACCGATGGTCAGTGCCTTGCAGAGGAAACCGCAACCTCTTTATTATAGCCCATTCGTTTCTCACTCGGATAAACTAATGTCAATATGATATAATTGTTTCCATTAAAGGAAATTGAAATGGGAAAATTAATTTTAGGATTGGATTTAGGGATCACCTCAATTGGTTGGGCTTTAGTAGATATAGATGAAAAAAATATAGTAAATAATAAGATTATTGATAGTGGTGTTCGCATATTTACTATAGCTGAGCATCCTAAAGATGGGAAGTCTTTAGCTCTTCCACGGCGTGAAGCAAGGGGTGCTAGACGGACTACAAAAAGAAAAGCTCAAAAACTTCGAGCTATCAAAAGACTTTTACTTAAAAATAAGATACTCACCTTAGATGAATTAGACAATCTTTTTATTGGCAACAAGGGACAAAAGGATGTTTGGCAGTTAAGAAGAGATGCACTTTATGGAGAACTAGATAACAAGGAACTCTCACGCATCATGATACATCTGGCTAAACATAGGGGTTATTTTTCAAATCGCAAAAGTGAAAAGCCTGATAAGTCAGATAAAGAAGCTACAGCAGTTCTGGGTGGGATAGAAAAAAATAGAGATATTTTGAAAAGTAAAAACTTTTTAACAGTTGGTGAATACATAGCTACAAAAATCAAAAAACGAAATGGTAAAGATGCTGAGGGAAAATTAAACTATGAAAATTCTGTTGAGAGGTATATGTTAGCAGATGAGATTAGCATCATATTTTCTAAACAAAAAGAGTTTGGTAGTCGTTTAGTAGATGATGAACTATTCGAAGCGTATAAAGAGATAGCCTTTTCTCAACGACCTTTAAAATCAGTAGCAGATATGGTAGCAAACTGCCCTTTTGAAGTAGATGAAAAAAGAGCATCAAAAAGTTCTTACACATTTGAGTATTTTAGAGCTTTGCAAAAGTTGAAAAACTTAAGAGTTATCAATGAAGATGGTTACGAAATGCCACTTATATTTGAGCAGATACAACACATAGTGAGAGAGGCTAAAAAAACAAAAAACTTCACATATAAGTCATTTAAAAAACTGTTTCCTCAATACAAAGATATGAAGATAAAAGGTCTTGTTTACCATGACCATAAAACAGGCGAAGTTAAAGAGCCTGAAAAAGTGAAATTTTTAGATTTTTCGGCATATCAAACTATAAAAAAAGTTATTCAAGAGGTAGATAACCTTTACTGGGAAAGAATAGAAACTGATAGTGATATTTTAGATGCTATAGCTAGTGTTTTGACAACTGAAAAAAATGATAAAGAGTCACTCAAACAACTAGGAGAAATAGTCGATAGACGAAATGTTTGTGAAGCTTTAGTTGGTATATCTTTTTCACAGTTTGGACACTTAAGCAATAAAGCTATTAAAAATATAATCCCTTATTTGGAGCATGGAGATGATTATGATAAAGCTTGTGACAAAGCTGGTTATGATTTTAAAGCCATCTTTAAAGGGGATAAAACAAAATTTCTTCCGCCTCTCACGAAGCAAGAAAACATAGAGATGACAAACCCTGTCGTAAAAAGAGCAGTAGCACAGATGAGACTTGTTTACAATGCTATTGCCAGAAAATATGGGGAGATAGATGCAGTCCATGTAGAGTTCACAAGAGATATAAAAAACTCACATGATGATAGAAGAAAGATAGAAAAAGCTCAAGGGGAATTTAGAGATACTAAAGAAAAAGCACGAGAACAAGCTGTCGATAAACTAGGCAAAGAACCAAATGCAAAAGAGCTTTTAAAATTTAGACTTTGGGAAGAACAAGGTGGACATTGTATATATAGTGGAGCGTACATAAATCCTCATACCTTATCTGACCCTTATGCAACAGAAGTTGACCATATCTTGCCATATAGTCGCTCTTTAGATGATAGTTTAAATAATAAAGTATTGTGTTTAACAAAAGAGAATCAAGATAAAGGAAATAAAACTCCTTATGAGTATATAGATAATTCTAAATGGGATGAGTTTGTTGGTAGGGTTGAAGGACTTAAAAATCTAAAACATGTAAAGAAAAATCGACTTAAAAAAACTAACTTTGATGAGAGTAGTGCGAAAGATTTTCGAGAGAGAAATAAGGTCGATACCTCTTATATATCTAAGTTTATAAAAAATTATATAGAGTCACACATAGAGTTTAAAAAGTCAAAAGATAAGCGACATGTGTTTACCATGAATGGAATGCTGACTTCACAGCTTCGCTACAAATGGGGTGTTGGGGATAAAAATAGAGACAATCATCTCCACCATGCAGAAGATGCCATCATACTGGCTTTTTCTACTCAGTCAATGGTTCAAGCATTATCAACTGTTGCAGCAAAAAAGGAAACAGAAGGGTTTAAATATAAGAAAAAAGAAGATAAATCTAAATATTTAAGATTTATAACTCCCTTGGAAGATTTTCATAAACAAGTACAAGAGAGTTTGGCTGATATATTTGTTTCTCACATGCCAAGGAGAAAGGTTGGTGGGGCTGCACACAAGGCTACGATATACTCCAATAAAACATTTAGTATGGTAAAAGAAAATGGAAAAACAGATAGCTTAAAAGGTGGTAGTAAAACAAACAATGTAAAACTAAAACATGGGATAGCTCTAAATGATGGGATGCCTAGAGTTGATTTGTTTCAAAATAGAAAAACAAAAAAGTATTATTTAGTACCAATCTATGTAAGTGATTTTGTAAAAGACAAATTACCAAATAAAGCAATAGTAGCAGGTAATAAACCTTGGATAGAGATGGATGATTCGTATGAGTTTAAATTTTCTTTTTATAAGAGGGATTTGATAGAGATTCAGACTAAGAAAACACCAACTAAAGAGTCAGTGCAATTGCTCGGTTATTATGATAGTTCTCATAGTGGGACTGCTCAAATAACAATAAAATCACATGATGGGAGCAAAGAAGAAATCTTAGGTTCACAAAATTTAGTCTTTATAAAAAAATACCAAGTAGATGCACTAGGAAATTATGTTGAGGTTAAAAGCGAAAAACGACAAGGTACGATCAAAGAGGGTAGAGAGAAACGAAAAACTAGATAATATAGGAGTTTATCATGAGTGCATGGCGAACAATACTTGTAACTAAACCGTGTAGATTGAGTACAAAGAATCAGCAATTTATTTATGAGCCAAAAGATGAAGCAAGTATCACTGTACCACTAGAGGACATAACAGTGATAGTCTTAGAAAACAATCAATCAAGTATGACAACAGCACTTTTAAGTAAATGTGCTGAAAAAAACATTGCTTTGTTTACTTGTGATAACTACCATATACCCAATGGTTGTTTTACCCCTTTTCATCAACACTCAAGATTTTCTCAAATATCTCACATACAAAGAGATATGAAACTTCCACTAAAAAAACAGATCTGGCAAAAAATAATCACCCAAAAGATAAAAAATCAAGCACAGCTTTTACAATATTTCCAAAAAGATAACTTTCAAGTAAAAGTGCTAGTCAATAAAGTAAAATCAGGCGATAGTGAAAACTTGGAAGCTATGGCGGCTAGAAGATACTGGGGCATCTTATTTGATGATTTTACTCGTGACCAAAAGAAAGGAGACCCAAGAAATATAGCACTAAATTATGGTTATGCAATAGTTCGTGGTGCTATAGCTCGTTCACTTGTTTCCTATGGTTTATTGCCAACTTTTGGTGTCTTTCATAACTCTGACCTCAATGCGTATAATCTTGCTGATGATATGATAGAACCACTAAGACCAATGGTTGATATGGTAGTAAAAAAGTTAGAGATAGAAGATGAGTTAGATGTTCATTTGGGTACAGGGATAAAATCTGCACTTCTAAATGTTTTAGTGATGCAGATGCACTTCAATGATGAAGATGTTACTGTACTCAATATTTGTGACACAATGGCTCATAGTTTTGTCAAGTCAATAAAGCTCAATGATGTAACTCATCTAAAGTTACCTTCAATCTTATGAATAGTTCTAAGTTTATGTGGATATTTGTATTTTTTGACCTACCAACAAAAACGAAAAAAGAGCGAAAAAGATACACAGATTTTAGAAAATTTTTGTTAAAAGATGGGTTTATAATGATGCAGTTTTCAGTTTATTCGAGAATCTGCAAGGGTGATGACAGTGTAGATACTCACAAAAAAAGGGTAAAAGAACATATACCATTAAAAGGGCATGTGCGGATGTTATCCATCACAGATTTGCAGTACTCAAAAATGGAAACCTTAGTAGGAGAGAAAAAAGAGGAAGAAAAGTTAGAGAAAAAACAACTTTTACTATTTTAGTCGCAGTGTGTAAAAATGAAACAAATATTTCAAAAATCCATAAGAATATCGAAGTATGAAGTTGAATCTTTTTAAAAAAATCATTAAAAACAAGCAAGAAATAGTGATATTAAGAGATTTTTTTCACGATAAATGAGCTAGAAAACCACATAAGATGGGGGCTTTCTAGTTCCTAATTATAGCGCATCCGAGTG